>CP065000.1:988500-1318000 GCA_016700075.1 Acidobacteriota bacterium
GATGCGTTTGACGCGCTCGACGATATCCCTTCCGCTGAGGCGTTCCCACGCATCGCCGACCTTGTAGGCAAGCGCGTCCGACTTGTCGTTACGAAGGAACGATTCAAAGCAGTAATGAGGTATGGTCTGCGGTATATTTTCGAACCCAATAAGGTTTTGAGCGATCATCGTTTGTTTGAATACATTCTGGCAGACGAGGACACCGGTGTCCAACATCTACAACAAAGACAAACCTTCTAGCTGCGAACTTCGAACGAGATCATGTAGCCAATGGGTCGAACAAAAACAGCGAATGGGCGCAGGACTACCTTCAATTTAAATGATGAATTAAACTAATGCTATCTTATCGGTCGATGCGCCAAATCTCTTCCCGTTTCTCGCCTGTTATTCTCACAAGCGGTCTTCCGGATCTTGTCAGAAGAGTTTGACGGGTCGCGCCGGCTACCGCGATAACGTTCACCGAGTCGATATTCCAATTGTCACCACCGACGCCGCCGCTGACAGTTGCCCTGACTCCGATCCTCTCGATCTGCGAAAGCCTTGTTCCTGCGGGTAAGCTGATCGATGCCGTTCGCGACGTCCTATCCGCCAGGCGGGCTCCTCGATTGAACGGGGCCTCGACACGCCGGCCGCCAGACATTATGGCAAAAATGAATGCGTTGTCATTTCCACCGCGCAGATCATCATCTCCGGTGCGGATCGTAACATCAAGCCTCTGAACCAACGGATCGGCTACGGGAGTAGCTCCTCCGGTCGAGTCCGAAACGCAGCCGGACTCGAGCATAAGGCGTCCCTGCTGACCGGTAAATCGCATCAACGGCCGACCGGTCGAACTCACTATCGTCCCTCCGCCCGCTCCAATCTGCAATGCATTCAACGTCCAATTATCAGGAGATAGGCCTAGCCCACTGGACGTGGCGAATCTAATGCCTATCTGCCGGATATCGCTTCTATTCACGGGTGCAGGCAGCCTTGCGGTGCGAGTGAACATACGATTGACGCGGTCGCCGTCGCCCCGGCCTAAAGGCACTATCATTGGACCTCGACCGGCAACGTTGAGTTCTAATTCAATGCGCGAGTCGTCCCTTAGGCCGTCGTCACCAGAAAGGAACGAGACGTTCAGATCGCGTACGGTCGTGCGACAAGCTTCACCTTCGAATCGAGCACGCACCCGGTACTCCCCGCCAGAGCCTTTGAATGAAAGAGTTTCCGACCAGGGCTGAACCGCAAGAGTTTTGGTCCGCATCTCAACTGGCCCTGCTGTTACCAAAGTAGGAAGGTTCAAGTTTCGAGACGATTCTGTTCCCGGGAAACCGTCCAAAACAGGCATCATGAAAATATGCACCCCAATTATCTGATCGGGGTTAAAGGTAGAGCCAACGGTCATTTGGCCCAAAAGATCAATGACACGAGGTACGGTGATCAGCCCTGTTGCTATCTCCTCAAGTCGATCTTCGAAATCGCGTTGAAAACTTGCCGCGGTCGCCACTACCGCGGTATTTCGTTCGATTTTTTCACGCAACGCTTGATCAAGCACTTGTCCGATCGAATCTAATAGCCCACGGATCACATGGGGCGGGGTATTGTTATTATCAAGTCCAATGATCACAGCTCCAACCACTTCCATACGGAGCACATCCGGTGTCACACGTCGAAGGTCGACCTCGGCACCGACAAATGGTGACGGCAAAGGCCGCATATCGCGCCATTCGATATCACCCATCCAGAACGGCAGACTTGCCCTTTGACGTTCAAACAGATGGTTCCCGCTACTTGATAGACCGCTGCGGTGTTCTGGTTTTGATACCCAGTCGTGCGGTTCATAGCTGAGAACGTTGACGCGGGTGGAATTGCGAGAATTGAATCGGGAGCGAAATTGTATAACCGCGAAATATGGACGATCGCCCGAACGCTCTCGCTGCTGAACGACCTCGACATCTGCGAGCTTCAATCGCCACGTTGACTGACCGTTGGTCTCCGAGGCATAGCTTGCGAACAAAACCGACAGCAATAGAGCTGCGCAGATCCGAATAAGCCTTGAGGGATTAATACAATTGAACACATGCAACATTATATTCGTCTCCTTGGCACGGTGCCGCGCTGATTTCCATACCTGAACTGATCCGCGGGAAAGCCGCCTCATTGTCTTGATCGCGGCTGTCTATGCATGAATTCTTGTCAAGTGAAGCTACTATGAGTTCTTATAGTATAAATGGGTTTGAATGCCGCGGCAAGAAAATTTTCCGACGCCTATATCCAATAGTTTCGATCCAGCGAGCGGTAGTTTATCGCCTCGCTTATGTGTGAAGCATCGATACGTTCAGAATCTGCAAGGTCGGCGATCGTACGGGACACTTTCAATATTCGGTCATGTGCCCGAGCCGAAAGTCCCTGACGCTGCATTGCTCGTTCGAGCAGCATCTCGCTGTCATTATCGAGGGCACAGAACTCGCGTATCTGTTTCGGCGACATCGCCGAATTTGAAAAAATACCGGTGCCTCGGAATCGTTCGAGCTGTCTTTGCCTGGCCGAGCTAACCCGTTTCCGTATCTCAGCACTCGGCTCGCCCGGCTCAGTTCCCTTGTCGCGCAGTTCTGCAAATTTGACCGCGGGAACATCGATGTGAATGTCGATTCGGTCCATCAGCGGTCCTGAGATCTTTCCGACATACCGCTGTATCTGCAGCATGCTGCATTTGCATTCCCGCGTCGATCCGAAATATCCGCAGGGACACGGGTTCATTGAGGCGACGAGTGTAAAATCGGCAGGAAATGTCAATGATGTTGCCGCACGCGATATGGTGACATTTTTGTCTTCCATCGGCTGCCGCAGAACCTCGAGCACCGAGCGGTCAAATTCCGGAAGTTCATCAAGGAACAAGACGCCGAGATGGGCAAGACTGACCTCTCCCGGCTTCGGCACCGAACCTCCCCCGATCAGGCCGGCTTGCGACACAGTATGATGCGGAGCCTTGAACGGCCGCTCAGTTATCAGTCCTGCCTTTCCTGTCAGGCCTGCAACGGAATGGATCTTCGTGATCTCAAGAGCCTCCTCAAACTCCAGCGGCGGAAGAATGGACGGCAGACGTTTTGCAAGCATTGTCTTGCCGGAGCCGGGCGGGCCGATGAACAAAATATTGTGCCCGCCGGCGCTTGCCACTTCCAACGCGCGTTTTGCGGTCTGCTGTCCGCGGACCTCGCTGAAGTCCGCTACATAACCCTCGCGTTGTCGAGTCAGGAGATCGGCGTCCGGGAGCATTGGCATTACATTCGTAGGCCGATCAGCAGAAAGGTCGCAGATCAGTTCGGCCGCCTGACGAAGATCTCGGATCGGATATACAGCAATACCTCGAACGACCGAAGCTTCGGGAGCATTATCTTCCGGGACAAGCAGGAAACGAACGCCGTTCTCCCGTGCGGCCAAAGCTATCGACAACGCACCGCGTATCGGCCGAACCCTGCCGTCAAGGGAAAGTTCTCCTACACTCAGCATTGAACCGGCATTATCACCGTCGGTAAGGTCGCCGTTCGCACCCAGAATCCCAAGGGCGACGGGCAGATCAAAGCTTGCTCCCTCTTTGCGTAGATCTGCCGGCGCCAAATTGACGGTTATCTTTTGTATGGGAAAAAAGAATCCGCTATTCGATATCGCAGCACGAATGCGTTCACGGGACTCGCGAACCGCAGTATCAGGCAGGCCGACAATAGTAAAATTAGGCGATTGATCCTGCTCGCTGGCCGAAGGCCGCAAGTTTGCCTCTATATCGACGATCAACGCATCAATGCCGAAAACCGCCGCAGATCGTGTCGAGAACAGCATACAAAAAGTGGTTTAGGATAAATGTAAGTCCCCAGAAGTTTAATACAGGATGAACGGTCCGGTAAAATCAGCATAGCGTTACGCTCACCGATATAACTTTGAAACTGCATTTTACGATGTTAATGTTTTAGTTAATGAACCCGGCTTCGAGGGTGTACCGGATAGACCGGCGATCGATGACCGCAACCAAACATGACCAGACGAACCAGCATCAGATCATTTTTTGTCCTCACCGCATTTTTTTCCATCTCGCTGCTCATTGGCTGCTCGGGCGGTGACAGCGGCAACGGCACAGCGGGCACGAACGGAGCGAAAGGCGACGATTCGGCATTCCCGCCACTGCCGCCAACCCTTGCAAATACGCAGTATCAGTTGCTGGACGGCACTCCGTTCAAATTGTCGGATAAGAAGGGAAAGGTTCTTTTGGTAAATATCTGGGGCACTTGGTGCGGACCATGTAGAGCGGAAATGCCGCATTTGATCGCTTTGCAGAACAAATACGGGCCGCAGGGCTTTGAAGTGATCGGCCTTAATATCGGCGACGGCTCCGGATCGCCGGAGCCGGTCGACCTTATCAAGTCATTCGCAGAAAAAATGGGGCTGAACTACACCCTTGCGATCAGCTCAAACGAGAATACACGAGAGTTTTACCGTCTGACACGGCAAGAGGTCGTTCCACAGACGATCATCGTCGATCGAAACGGCAAGCTTCGCGGTGTTCTTGTCGGCAGCGGACAGCGTGTTTACGATTCGATGTATGAGACCGTGGGCAAAGTCATGGCAGAATGATCACGGCCCGTCCTGGCGCTCGAATGGCACTTTCGGCTCCACCAAAATACTCTTGAATTTTGATAGGCTGACCAGCCCCGGAGCCGCTTTCTTTGGTTTATTCACAAATTTCCGCTGCGTATAACGTATCTCAAGTTTGGGCTGCTTCCTCCCTGAACTGTAGAAACCCGCAAGCTGAGCTGCTTCAGTCAACGTCTTGCCGGGGATCTCGATCCCCTTCGGTATCCTTACGATCACGTGTGATCCAGGATGATCCGCTGCATGCAGCCAGACATCGAGCGAGTTCGATACTCGAAATGTAAGATAATCATTGTCGGCGGCCGTCTTTCCGACCAATATCTCATACCCGTCAGACGACAGAAATTTTCGATATCGTTTTGGGTCCACCTTCCCTTTTATCGGCTTTGACCGCACATGTGTTGCCGGCGGCTCAGACAGAGTTCGAAGCAGATCTGCGTCTTCCTCGTTCTCCGCGGTATCTATCGCGACAAGTTGAGCCTCAGCTTCCCTGATAGTGCCTGCTACTATTTCCTGCCGCTTTACGATCTCCTCACGGGCATTGCGTGCTCGCGTAAACCGCTTGTAATAGTGTTCAGCGAGCTGCTTTGCGTCCATGCCCCGTTCTGAAGGGATCTCGATCGTCGGAGCCGCTGCGTCGTAGTAGTCAGTGACCAAAATGCTATCAGTCTGACTGCGCGCCGTGTGCAGATTTGCAAGCAACAGGTCGCCGTATCGCCGCCATGTCTCGGGGTCGCCGTGCCTTTCCAGATCACTTTCCAGATTTGCTAGAAGACGCTGCTTTTTCTGAATGAACCTTAAGAAACGCTTTCGGGCTTTTGCGGCGAATTCGCGGCAGGCGGCTGCCTTTTCGTCTTGATGATGCGTTTCTTTGATTTCTGTCATCAAGCTTATTTTACGCACAAAAAAGCCCGGTTCACCTCTCGGCGGAACCGGGCACGCAAGAAAGAGGCGTTTTTAGAACTCTTTTACTAAGATAGTGCCGGATACCAGATCATGTGCAGCTCTATTCTCATCGTTGAAAAATATGGTCACGAATCCAGCCCCCAAACACAACATCGAGGCGATATACACCGCCGAGTTGATCGCCGCCTGCTTCATCGTCGGGTATTCGTTCTCGACAGCATCAACCAATTCGAGGGCGAAAAGCCGCAGCCCCAATGTCTTTCCTACAAATCCGAGCGTCAAAGTACTGTAGGTGAAAAGGACCAAGGCCATGGCAGAAAAGAAGAGGCCTATCCCCAACGGCGACACCCAGTCGAAGCCATAGAACGCTATCGGAGAAAGCAGTAATGCAGCTGCTATCGCTGAAAACACAATGTCGAATAAGCCGGCTGCAAAACGCATAGAAAACGGCGCAAGGTCTTCTATCTCGTCAGGGGCCTCAAATTCCACCGCGTCCGCTTCCTCAGCCTCAGATCGGGCTGCCGGGATATGTATGAGGTTCTGTTCCAACGGCCCACTGCGGTCAACGTCAACCTCGATCCGTGAGGTCGTGATCGTCACCTCCGGCATTTTAACTTCCATTTCGACGGACTTAAGTTCAGGCAGCTTGTTAGTATCGTGTTTCAGTTCGCGGATCGGGGCAACCTCGGAGACCGTTCTCGGCAACGCAACGGGCGACGGAGGGACGAAGACCGGCTGTTTCACTTCAGGACGAACCGGCACTGGCGTCGGCCTCGAGATCGGCTGAGCGAGTGGCTGGCGGCCGTCATTCTTTAAGAAAGAACGGCGCGAGTTCTCGATCCTTGCCAGAGCTTTTGCCAGCCGCTCATCAGACACATCGATCTTCGGCTGCGGGCTCTGTTCAGCAGTCTTTTGCTGCGTCACGGAAGCAGGCATCGGCCTGACGTTGTCGGCCTCGGCAGCTTGAACGCCGCCATTCTTCCGCTGCTTCACAGATTCCCTCAGCTTATCGCGCCATTCCGGTATGTTGGTTTTGTTTGGATCTTGAAAACGAACCAGCGTCGGGCTGGTCTTTGCCGGCTCAAGGTGCGAGGTGATCTGCCGTTTCGGCAATGTCTGCGGATCAACCGCAGGAGAAACAGCAACGGCTGCCGCTCGGTTCCCCGTTGCCGTTACTACCGTTGCCGGCATTGGCGTTGCCGGCATTGGCGTTGCGGGCATCGGCTGTGGCAATGGTATCTCTTCGAACGTGTTTGCTGGGATAGAGTCCGTTCTTGGGCGGACCGTGATCTTGGACTGCAGTTCCTCACGAATAGTGTCGTTCATCATCGTACCGCAAGATGGGCAGATGGAAAGTGCCGGGGCAAGTGGCCTTTGACATCCCTGACAATTCATATCGATCTCAGATTTTCAGTAAGGGTTTCGAACGAAGCGCAAAATTCTTAAACACAGGGATGGTATCAACATTTACTTTAAGCAGTCAACAGTAAAGCGCAGAAAAAACAGCACTTTTCGACGTTTTAACAAAATATTACGTCGAAAAGCGCTTATTTGAAGGGCCAATTGAATCTTAAGCGCCGTGTATCTATTCGATCTTTGCAGATACCTATGCCAGTGACCGGCTATTTTGATCAGTTATCATCACGGATCGGCGTAAATTCCTGTACGCCTTCAGAGTCCGGGTCTCTGTACGGCTTTGCAAAGTGTCCGTGTCCTGAAGACGGCCTCTGCTCTTGTCCAACGTGGCCCGGAGGCAAGAACGAAGGCATCTCGTAGTCGGCCGGATGGTCGCCGTCCTTTCGAATAAGGTGAGCTATTTCGCCGAGATCAATAAAGAAATCCGCTACGTCGATTAGTCTTGGAGCTGAATTTGAACGAAATCCGGCAACCTCTACACGGCAGCCTTTGTATGCCACTGCGTTAAGCGCATATACAAAATCTTCGTCACCAGAAACGAGCACAGCGGTATCGTACTTTCCGGCGAGGCTTAGCATATCCACAGCGATCTCAACATCAAGGTTTGCCTTTCGGGTTCCGTCATAAAAGGTCTTCAACTCCTTTTGTATGACCCTAAAACCGTTTCGCCTCATCCACAGCAAAAACCCTTGTTGGCGCTCGGCCCCAACGTCAACACCGGTATAAAAGAATGCCCGCAGCAGACGCCCGTCACCGAGCAGCACACGCAGCAGCTTGTTATAGTCGATGTCGATATTATGAAATCTGGCCGCGTGAAACAGGTTGTTTCCGTCAATGAAGACGGCTACCAGACCGCGGTGTCCCAATTGCCATGAAGGTATGGTTGAATCAAACTGCATCAAAATGCGCACCTCTCTGTCCCGTAAACTAGGCATGTTCACGGCGGGTCGGTAATTAAAGGTACGCGGCGAAAGCTTGTTATCGAGAGAGTTCCGGCAATTCCTGCCAAATAGCTGAGTGAGAATAACTTTTTATAAAATTTTCAGTGCATTTGCATGCGCCGCATTCCCGCCTAACGTCCCGCTTCATCGGAAACGAGCCCATTTAGAGTTTGCCCCTAAATCTCTGATTGGTCAAGGAATTTCAAGCCCGCGCCTCATGAATTTTGATATTATTGGCGTTGTGCAGGACCAAAGCCCCGAGATCGAGCATCTGCCGCAGATGATGAAATGCTCTTGCGGCCGGCAAACGCCGGCCGACCGTGCATCGTGTATCTACTGCGGAAAAGAACTTGACCGGCCTTCCGGTTCAACGACACCGTTAAAGATCAATTTTCAGGAATTTGAGGCTTGGGAAAAGGGGTTTGTGACAGTCGTGATAGGTTGCACCAATGAAGCAGGCATCGCGCAGGCGGCCGCGGCCGTTCCGCTTTCTGCAGACGAACTTCACCGGCTGTGCCGTTGCGGCTTTCCGGTACCGATCGTAAGATTGAGGACCGCAACGGAAGCCGAGGCAGTTGCCGAGAGGCTGGCGGCGGCCGGGATACACTGTATCACCCTGGATGAGGCCCGGCTGCTGCCCGAAACTGAACCCATTCGCCTTCGAAGGATAGAAATCGGGGCTGACGGCCCTCAGTTCGTCACGTTCAACACGAACAAGAAGATCGACGTTGCTTGGAGCGGAATAAAGCACATCGTCTCCGGGACCATCTTCACTAGTCAGCTTGACTCGCTGGAAAAGCGGGTCAAAGGAGGAAAACGGAAGGCAATAGACGGAACGGCTATGACGAACGACGAGGATGTTCTGGATATTTACATATCAGGGCATAGCGAAGGTTTTCGCATACTGCCCGCTGGCATGGATTTTTCGTTCCTTGCAGGTGAAATGTCGCTGCTCGCTGCTGACAATATGCGTCGAACATTGGATCTTCTCTCCGACCGGTCGACAAATGCCCGCACAAACGTCTCATATCGCGAAATACGCGGGCTGTTGGGACACACCTGGCCTGTCACGAGTTCCAAAGACTCAAAAGGCACATCGGGAGGAATGATCAGCGGACGCAGATTTTCGAGTTCGCTGACGACCAGCAACGCGGCACAGTTCCTGAGATTCTCACGTCTGCAGTCATTAGACCTATGAAACACCGAGATCATGGAAAACATCGGAAACCCGAGATCCGGTCAAGAATTGGCGAACAGCCGGATCCTGAGGTATCTGCCAACAGCATTTTCGGCGTCTCGCCGGTCATCGAAGCATTAAGATCAGAAAAACGGCGTATTGAACGGGTGCTGATCGCCGAAGGCTCTCGCGAATCGAGGATCGCGGAAGTCATCGAAGCGTGCAAGTCCCTAAGGATACCTTTCTCTATGGTCCCTGCCCGAGAATTAGCGGCAGCCGTTCCGCACGGATCTCGACATCAGGGCGTCGTCGCGTTCGTTTCCGCAGCGGGCTATTCGGATGCTGGTGACATACTTGAGAATTCACAGCTTCCGCAGCTGCTTTTGCTGCTTGACGGCATTGAGGACCCGAGAAATCTCGGTGCGATCATACGGACGGCCGAATGCTCCGGAGTGGCCGGCGTATTCATTCCCGAACGCCGTGCGGTTGGCCTGACCGGAACTGTCGCGAAATCTTCCGCCGGGGCGCTCGAACACCTGCCGGTAGCAAAGGTTGGGAACCTGAACCGATTTATCGAAGAACTCAAATCCCGGAACATCTGGGTCGTCGGAGCCGCCGGCGAGGCGGAGATGAACTACACGGAATGGGATTGGACGCAGCCGACCGCACTTGTTCTCGGAGCCGAGGGTTCCGGCCTGCACCGCTTGGTCGCAGAAAACTGCGATGCCTTGGTGAAGATACCGATGTATGGAAAAATAGATTCTCTGAACGTTTCTGTCGCGGCGGGCGTTATTCTTTTTGAGGCGCGGCGTCAGAGATCTTTCTGAGCTAACAAATATGTTTTGCCCAAAATGCGGGACACGAAATCCTGACGACGGAAAATTCTGCCGCAGTTGCGGCAGCGACCTGGGAGTGGTCTCTGCAGCTCTGACGGGCAGTCTTCCTTCGCCGCCTGAAACTGATCGCCGCGGCAGGCCTATAAATATCGGCAGCGCCATCAGTGCGATGTTCACAGGAATGGCCTTCTTTGTGGTGTCGATGATCTTGGGCGTTACGGGAGCCGGCCGAAATTGGTGGTTTTGGCTGCTGATACCGGCTTTTGCAGTATTCGGCTCAGGATTTGCGCAGTTGGTGCGGCTCAAAGCAAAAGAAGCCGAAGAAAAGCGCCGAATGGCAGAACGGGAAAATGCTCCGTTATTGAATGCCTCTGTGAATGTATTGAATTCCCCGCCGGCAAATTTTACGGCCGCTGAGCCCCGCTATCGCACCGGCGATCTGGTACCGCCGAGCGTAACCGACGGCACCACGCGAAACCTGGAAATAGAACAGGAAGGGCAGACAATGCCCCTGAAGAAAAAAGACCGCGATTAACGACGAACTAAGGTCCTCGCCGACCCCGCGTTGCCGGCGGCATCCCAAACGCGCAAACTGATCGTATATTCCCCTGCCGACGTTAGTGTTGTTTCCACCGCATATCGCTCACGGCTACTGTCTGATATCCCGTCTTCAGGATAGACCGGCAGCCAATTGCCGCCGTTAACGCTGTATTCGGCACGCACTATATACCCTGACGCATCGACCGCGTCAAAAACTGCTCTAACACGGTCGCCCGTGATCTGTGGCGTTCCGATGGCCGTAACGGCCGGCGGCGTATTGTCTATCTCGACCGGTTCGGTCAAACGTTCGCCCGCCAAGGCATATGGGCCCGGATTTGAAGGCGTGTCGCGGGCAACGATCTTGAAAAGATATTTCCCATCGGAAAGCGACTGTCCGTCAACGGTTACGAAATTTTCCTCGATTCCCGCTCGCAGCGGCTTGAATGCGGTTTCTGACACTTCCCTAAAATGAACGTCATACACCAATTTGTCGCCATTCCGGTCCTCGGCAGTCCATTGCAGCGAGATCGCACCTCGCTGATATACACGGCGCGGCGGGACGGCGGTGACAGGGACCCCAAACTGTGCTGGATCGAGTCCTGCGATCTCGATATTTGGATCGATCTGTATCGGCGGATTCGGTGCCAGGCCAACGCTGACCGACAGAATGTTCAGCGACAATATCTCCGGTGCTATGTTCCTGGCAAGAAACGCGGCCGTAACCTCGAACAACTTTGTCGAATCAGGTGCTCCGCGCAGAACTGCTCGCCATTGAAAATATCTGGCGGCCGGGCTCGTTATCGGACCGCCGCGGGCGTCATTCATAGCGGCGGACCAAACGCTCCATGTCGCATCGGGACGCTCCGTGTTTCCCGAACGCGTTTGGATGGCGACATTGCCTTGCGAACGCCACCAAATGCGACCCCACGCCGCGGCGTTCTTAGCGTCTAGGACCGCAGATTCGTAAGTTCCCTCGGCGGTGGTTTCCGGGCCAAAACGAAACAGCGAACCTTGATTGCTAGATGTCGCAATGAACCCATTTCCCGCTTTTGCGATATTTGAGATCTGGGCTGCGTCTGTTTGAAGCAGCAGGGTTTCGCTCGCATTGTTGCCGATACGGTAAATTCTGCCTTTGTCTGAGCTGCCGAGGAATACACCCGCCGAATCTGCAAGCAGTGAGAAACCGGTTACCGTGCCCGAAGACCAGAGAATGTCGCTAACACCGTCGGCACTGATCCTATAGACGGCCGATTTCGCGGCACTTAGATCGTACCTGCTTTTAGCGGGAGTTTCCGGATTCGCAGGATTGGGTCTTTCGACGGTTACGGGTTTGGATTCAGCGAGCGTTCCGGCGGCAGCGGGATCGGCCGCCCTCGAGGCCGAAGCCGAATCGCCCAATGCCAATACGTAAACCGCACCATCCACCGCGACGGATAGCTTATTGATCTCCCGCAACGGCGAATCAAGCACACCGAACGGCTTTCCGTCGGCAGTAAATCGCAGCACCAACGCACCGGGATCGGTCCCCGCATAGAGTTCGCCGCCTCGGCCTACAGCCAGCGAAATGATGTTTGTCTCGCTCGAATCGAACAGAATTGACGCAGCAGGCTCTGCGTTGGCCGAACGCACGCGATATATACGGCCGCCGTCTCCCGTCGCGACGGCCAGCGCGCCGTCCGGCATTGCCGCAAGTGCCCAAATATATTTCTCTTTCGGGGCAAAGTAGACATCTGCTTTGCCGTTACGGTCAATTCGATAGACTTTGCCGTCGGGCATCGTCGCGGCAAAAATATCACCTTTCGCACCGATCGCAAGAGCAGATACATTCATTTCCTCGAGGTCGGCAAAAACGCTGCCGCTCCCCGCCGTATCTACGCGAAATATCTTGCCTTCGCCGCCGGTCCCGAGGTAAACGTTCCCTTGGGCGTCAACAGCCGTTGCCCAAATATAAGCCTGTCCGGTGTTGAATATCTCGGCAACGCGCGGCGCCGGCGACAGAGTGCCGTTGGCGTCGATCGAAACGCCGCGTGCATCGCCGCGAAGCACATCAGCACGCGAATTGACCGACCAGATCTGCGGCTGAGCTACGGCGGCGGCAGTCGCAGCAAAAAATGACAGTGTGAAAATGATCAAGCTTCTTAGCATCGTATGGGTAGAGAAATTGTTGGATAGATGATAGCAAATGACGCGAGGAAACCACGCAGGCAATTACTTGTTCGCAAGTTCGTCTGCGTCGCCCGTGATCAGCCGCGCCGATCGCTCGCGGGTCAGATATGCCCAAAACCAGTCTGCCAACACCGCCAGTCGATTGCGAAAACCGATCAGAAAGACCACATGCAGAAAAAGCCACATCAGCCAAGCGACGAAGCCGCGAAACCGAAGCCCGCCGATCTCTGCTATCGCTTTTTTGCGGCCGATCGTCGCCATCGTGCCCTTATTTACGTAAACGAAATCGCTGCGCGGCTTGCCATCTATATCGGCAAGTATGTTTTGCGCGGCTAGCGTACCCATCTGCATCGCGGCCGGCGAGACACCCGGCACAGGCTCGCCGTTCTCCTGTTCGAGATACGCCATGTCGCCGACAACGAAGATGTTCTCGCGGCTCGGAATTGATAGATCCGGTGAGACCCGAACGCGGCCGGCACGATCCGTCTCAGCCCCAAGTTTTCCGCCGAGCGGCGATGCCGCAACGCCCGTCGCCCAGAGAACGACGTCGTACTCGATCTCGCGGTCCCCGACACGGATTCGGCCGTCGCCGACATCCGTCACAAAACTGTTCAGATGAACCTCCACGCCGAGGTCCTCGAGTTGGCTTTTGGCACTCGCGGAAAGTTCGGCGTGAAAACTGCTCAGGATGCGGTCCGAACCTTCGAACAGCATCACGGACGCTTCGCGTGTGTCGATCAGCTTAAAATCCTTCGCCAGAGCCTTTCGAGCGATATCGGCTATCGCCCCCGCCAGTTCGACGCCTGTTGCACCGCCGCCGATGACGACGAAATTCAGTTGCTTGCGATCACCTGTAATGTAGGCCTCTCGTTCGGCAAGTTCGAACGCAAGCAGCACGCGCCGGCGGATCTCGACCGCGTCCTCGATGGTTTTGAGTCCCGGAGCGTGCTGTTCCCAAGAATCATTGCCGAAATACGAATGCCTCGCCCCCGCGGCGACTATCAGCTTGTCGTACGCGATCTGCGAACCGTCGCTCAAAACGACGTGGCATTGTTCCTCGTCGATCTCGACCGCCTCGCCCAATATGACCTCGATATTTTTCGCCTTTGCCAATATGCGGCGGATCGGCTGTGCGATCTCGCCCGGGCTGAGAACCGCGGTCGCCACCTGATACAACAGCGGCTGAAAAACATGATGATTCTTCCGGTCGATCAACGTCACGCGGACGGGCTTGTTCGCCAAAGCCTTAGCAGCCCACAGCCCGCCAAACCCACCGCCAATGATCACAACCCTTGGCTCCTGCCCCATACAAATCTCCGTACGACCGCCACCACCAAAAGTTTACCACCCAAACAAAAAACGGCCGCGGAGCCCTTTTGTCATAAGACAACTCCGCGGCCAAGTTTCAGAGTTCATCACTCTTCACTCTTCACTCATCATTTAGCTCGCTCCATAGACCACTGCCGAATTCGAAAAGTTCGAAACCGAATTGGATGCGACGGCACGGACGCGGTATTCGCAATACATACCCGGTGAAACGTTCGTGTCGGTGTACGACTGCCTTCGGGTGTTCGCATAGATACCCCAATCGACCGTTTCGCCATGCCGACGCCATATCTCGTAAACGACCGAGCCTGTCCTGTTGTTACCCTTGAATTTGATCACATTGACGCCGTTGGAATAGCCAAAACCGGACAGATCTGTCGGGTCCTGAGCCAGGTATGTTCCTGTTGCCGGCTCGCGAAAATCGAAACCGCAAAAATCGAACTGCTCCTTGGGTGCGAGGCCCGCGACCAGCGAATTGCGCACCTGCGACATCAGGCTGATGATCTGTTCCCGAAAGCTGTTCTTGATGCTCACGGCCGCCTTGCGTTCGCCCTCTGTAGCCATTGCCGCCTGTGCCTGCGCATCCAGATCGGCCGGCAGCGTCCCGATGGCAGTTTCCAGGCTGGTCCGCACGGCCGGGTCTATCGCGTCAAGCTTTGTCCCGCCGAGCAGGTCCAGCACATTTGCCGCAAAATCCGCCAGGTCATTATCCGAAAGTCTTCTGTAGTTCATAAGTATTGTCTCCTGTGTAGTGTATTTTCTCTATTGTGTGTATTTCATGTGTCACAACATCTGTTGTGTCCGAGAAAACGACCATAGCATACAAATATTTCATTTGTCAAGTGCCGTTGCATCCGTGCAACAGTTTATATTGAGTATCGACGACCCGGTTAAATGTGAGAACCGGCTTGCCGTATCTCATTGTGGCGTAGAAAAAAGAAAGGCCGCCCGTTTGAGCATCGTTGAGAGGCTTGGCAGCTATTGTTGTTTATACAACAAAGATTCGGGATTTCCCGCAATACTATGATCCTTGGCCTGACCACGCTCGCCAGCCTAGTTCTTTAGCGATGCGTTTTATTTGGGCGATGAATTTATCATTTGGGCGGAGGCGTTTTATTTCTGGATCGCTGGTGGCGGCCCAGCGGTATATTTGTTCGAGGGCTCCGTAGCCTCGGCCGAAGGCTTTGGCGTGTTTTACGCAGTTCTCTTTTGTCGGGGCATCGCTCAAGACCACGCGTAGTTCGGCATCGGTCCACGGCTTTCCTTTATCGCTCTCTTCCCGGCCAACGGCCTGCTCGTGCTCGACCATCACCTTGCCAAATATCCGCCGAAACTCACCGACACATGCTGCCTAACAGTAACTTGTCTGATAGCCAGAAATCCTGTATAACAACCTAGGAAAAAACTACCGATACTATATCAGATGATCCCGAAATTTGACGCGACAATCAAAGAACTGCTACTCGCGCGCCTTGCCGCTCTGGAGACACATTTTAGCGCTGATGTGATTTTCTTTTACGCGCAAATCCAGCCTGGAATGGAGAGGTTTTTTCGCAATTTCATTGAAGAGCTGCGACAGGACAACGATAACGGTGGTAAAACCGGTCGATTGGTCGTTTTCTTAAATACGCCCGGTGGTAGCGCCGAGACGGTTGAAAAGTTGGTAGAGATCATTAGGTTCCACTATTCGGAAATCTATTTTGTGGTTCCCGATGTTGCGATGTCTGCCGGAACGATCTTTTGCATGTCTGGTGACAAAATCTTCATGGACTATTCGTCGTCACTAGGGCCCATCGATCCTCAGATTTTTAACGGAACGCATTTCGTGCCTGCCCTGGGTTACCTTGATCAGGTTGAGAAGTTGCTAGAGAAGGCAAAAAGCGGCGAATTAACACAAGCCGAATTTTTGATTCTACAAAATATAGACCTCGCAATGCTCAATCAATTCGAGCAAGCCAGAAATTTGACAATCACATTGCTCAAAAAATGGCTTGTCGAATACAAGTTCAAGGATTGGGACATACATGAAACCAATGAAAACAAGAAAGGACAGCCGGTAACTCCGGAAGAGAAAGAGACGCGAGCTGAAGAGATCGCCTCGTTGCTTGGTGATAATAAAACCTGGCACTCGCATGGCCGGATGATAAGTTTGGCAACTTTGCAGACTCTGGTACGTCTAAAGATTGAGGATTATTCCAATGACGTGGAGCTTCGTGATATGATCAGAGAGTACAATGACCTTCTCACCGATTACATCGCGCGGACAAATCAACAGGCATTTTTTCATAATAGATTGTTTTTTTAACGTCCTCGGAGGAACCAAATGTCAGTAGTAGAAGAACTCAATCAAGAATCGGAAAAGTTTAGGAAGGAACTTGGTGAGAAAAAGGAATTTCGTGAGCTTGAGAGTTTCTATGAAGAGATGAAACGGCTCGGTGTAGCGAAAACCGCTAAGTATGATCTTCCGCCCGCAGACACTCTTGGAAAACGTTTTTACGATATTCAGCACGCTTCTAGCAAGAAGAGCTTCGTGTAGTTCCGTTTTACAAAGTACCTCTCGCAACCATTGAGACCGCTTGACGGTCTCTTTTTGCCGTTTTCTTTTAGTTCGTTATTGTCTGGACGCGTTGGAGGCGTTTTGACACCAGGTCGATGACGGCTTCGTAAACGGCGTCGCGTTCGCCGGTGGTTAGGCCGAGAGCGTCGAAAATAATGTTGTCGAGTTCACGGCGGTCGTACACTCCAATATCAAAAGGTTCTCAACTTGTCGCGCCCCTCTTCAATCCAGCCTTCGATCCTTTCGATAGACTCCTCGATATCCGCGATCTTTTCGTTTGCTTCGTCAAGCCATCCTTCGGCACGATCTCGAAAGTCGTCGCTCCACGCGGACGCTATCTGCTCCTCCAGATCTCGACGGTGATCTTTCTGACGTTCTAAGGCTTCTTCTGCCTTTCGAAGTTGTTCACGGTTCTTTTCTAAGTTTGCCTCGATACGTTCGCGAGCATTGTCCCTTTTCTGTTCAAACTCTCTCTGTCTATCCTCCTGATATTCCCTGTAACGACCCCAGAAGATGTCGTGCTGCTCACGAATTTCTTTTATTCGCTCGAACACTTCGTCCTTGTGTTCTCGCGTCATCTCATGCTTGTACTTCGACAACAACTGACCGGCTTGATAAAGATGGCGGCCTTTTCCTTTCATTATCTCTTTCGTAGTCTGAGCAGTGTAGAAGGTGATCATATCGCCGATCTCGTCATCAAACGCGTTCCAGTACGCCTCTCCCAATTCGTAGTTGATCTCGATCATTCGATAGTCAGATCGCTCTGCGTTTCGTTTTCGGCTCTTTTCGTGGGCTTCGCTTCGA
Organism: Acidobacteriota bacterium; assembly: GCA_016700075.1. Lineage (NCBI taxonomy): Bacteria > Pseudomonadati > Acidobacteriota > Acidobacteriota bacterium. The sequence goes on from CP065000.1 coordinate 1,005,796, forward strand.
AGTGCACAAAATGTTTGCCAGGCAGTCTCACGCTCATCCCTTGTCGGGTACTTAACCTTGTTGTTGAAGTCCGCCTGTATCTCTTTCATTAAATCGAAGACCGGTTCCCAATCGTCCCTTGTCGTTCCGGTAATACCACGAGTCGAATTTATCCAACTATCGAGTTGCCGGATCTTTTTGTCGAGGTCTTCGTGTGTTGTATCCCAAAACATGATGCCAGATTCCCTTTGAACTATTGTTTCTAAGCCGTGATCGTCTGGGCGCGTTGGAGGCGTTTTGACACCAGGTCGATGACGGCTTCGTAAACGGCGTCGCGTTCGCTCGCAGTTAGGCCCAGGGCATCGAAAATTACGTTGTCTAGGTCGCGGCGGTCCATCATCATAGAAGTCTTCGCTGGCAAAATAGATCAATTTGCATTTCGTGTTTGTATCCACTCGGCCAGTCGAGGGCCTTCGAGTTTCTCCGTTCTGTTGCCTGTTCGCACATATACATCTTTTCCGTCCAGGAATGTAACCGCGGGATTGGGTTCGACGTCTATTCGGCAAACATCGCCTTCGGGCAGGGTTTCGAATCTGACCTTAATCTTTCCAACTGGAGCTTTTAGGCGGTCTTTTATTAGGTCTTGTAGTTTTAGCTCGAAACCGTCAACATTAGCCTTGCCGCATAGCCTAAAATCGAGTCCTAATCCTTTAATCTCGCCGGAATCGGAGACGCCGATCAGAAGCGTTCCGCCATCGGTATTTAGAAATGCCGCTATGGTTTTCAGATTGCCGAGCAAGACGCCCGGATGTTTCTCACCTGTGACATTGTTTGCTTCTAAGGTTTCCTTGAACTCTAATTGTGAACTCTCACCCTCGGCGATTAATGTGAGAATCGGATTGGAAAGCCAATATTCGGGTGGCTTTGAAAGAATGCGTTCGCAACGAGCCAAATGGTCCGCATACTTTTCCTTGATCTCCGCGGTAAGGCCCTGAGCTTCCGCTGGTCGTGGATACCGTCTACAAAACCACATTTCGACTTCCCGTACCTGATCTGGAGTTAGCTCATAAAGCCCGAATATCAGCGAATCGATTTCCCTTTGTTCATGAAGATAATATGAATACAGCGGGTCAAGTTTCTGACTATCAATTATTGACTGAACCAGTGTTTCAAGCTGATTCTCATCTTCCGGTGACATTTCAGGCAGCATTAAGTTGAGAAGTACTTCTTCGCCGGTTTCGACTGTGTGGGACAAGTAGTTCTTTAATTGATACCGCGATAAAACGGAAGCCAAAATAGCCAGAAGCAACGTCGCAGGTTTCTCGTTGCTGAAAATCGTAGATCCTTTGTTTCCAAAGATCGCATTGCAACCCAATCTAAACGTGGGACTGTAGACTCCCGTTGGTGAGAATGTTATTCCTTGACGAAAATAATAGTCGCGATTCTGAAAACGGGCCGCAATCCGTCCATCCTGATTGTCACTTGTGTGGGTCTCCAAACGGTGAACAGACGACCTTGACCAGTCAATGAAGTAGCCCGTCGGGACATAATAGTTTGGAAGCCAACCATCCCCGGCGTTGCTTTCGCCTCCTTTGTCATAGGGCAAAAAGTGTCTGCCCTCATATTCGTTTGGATCGACCCCGTTGCGTTTCTCGTCTTGGGATAGATTTGCAATTTCTGTTTCGCGGAGAAGTTTCCGTTCGTCAAGAATTTCGTAACTCCCTCGCACGCCCTCTCTTTTGCGCAGATAATGTTGATTGTCGGCGGTAATCAATCCTTGCTTGACCTGCGCCATCCGCGCAAGCTGCGTGAAATCCTCGTTACAAAATAACTGATGAAGTTCGGGGGACGCTATAAAAAAGGAGAGATTACTGTATGTCGTTATCGCTCTTTGAGGATATGTGTAGCGAGCATAGTCGAGGGTCTGAGCATCGAAACCATGAGCCGACACAACACGAAGATTATCTTCCAGCATGCGCCAGTTTCGAACAGGAAGATTTCGAAGATCTCCGGCAAGTACGTTGTTATCTTCGGTTGGCGGTTGCTTCGTGAGAGTAAGAATGCACGTATTCACAGTTGCATCAAAGACCCACGGCGGCAGATCGAGGAAATGGTGAACGGTTGACTGTTCGAGGATCCGTCGCCGCAGAGGCAAATGAGATTTAATCGTCCGCCATGTGTCGGAAACAATGTAGCTGAGAATCCCTCCACTTCTAAGGAGTTGAAGCCCTCGGGCCATGAAGAGCCCGTATGTGTCTTTTGACTGAGAGCCTTCTCTTGCCCGATCAAAGTAAAGATCGCGCACATTATCGGCAACCTTTGCTCCGTATGGTGGGTTCGCAAGGACAACATCGAAGCCCCTTTGCCCGGTTTCATTTCGCTTAAACACCTCGGCAAATTCAATCGCCCAGTCAAATGCATCCTCGGGAACACCAGCATTTTGATTAGCGTGAACCCAGAATGAAATCTCATCGTGAAGACGGTTAACCTCTTCCAGCAAACCTTCGCGATATTCCTTGTCATGCGGAGCACGGATTGACGCATCAAAGAATTTTGCCTTCGCCCTTCTATATTGCTCGATTTGCTCTGCCACGCCATCTAGATTTGCTCGGCTCGGGTCGGGTGCCGTTAGGCTGTCACCACATTCAATCTTGAAGTCGAGATTTGGAAGCGGCTGAGGTTCGTCCCCAGTGAAATCAATAGCCAAACTAAGCCATAGCCTAAGCCTCGCGATTTGAACAGCAAACTTGTCTTTATCAACGCCATAAAGATTGGCCTGAATGATGGCGAGCTTTCGATCAAAGATTTCCTTATCTGCATTTTGAGCACGCGTATCGAGTATGCCGGTTAGAATTGTTAATTCCTGAAGTATCCCAAGAAGATACGCTCCTGAACCACAAGCTGGGTCAACCACCCGGATCTCAGTCAACCTTTGAAGCAGTGCCCGAGCCTCGGCGACCGTTAGATTCTCGTCCGAATAGTGGTATACCAACGCCCGAAGTTTTGCCATTCCAATATCAGCGATTTCCAAATATCGGATTAGTGCTTCGCGGCACATAAATTGGACGATTTCTCGCGGAGTATAGTAGCTGCCGCTATCGCCTCGACCGGTGACGAGTTCTTCGAAAACCTTGCCGAGCATTTCGGGGTCAACGGCAACCTGAACATCGATTGGTGAAGATTCGTCAACCGTGAAGTTGTAGCGTTCGAAAAGGGTTAGAATGCGGCCAAGATTCTCATTACCGAGTGAAACGCTGCCGCGTTCATCGAAACCATCCTCGTCTTTCTCGAATAGGCCACCGTTGAGATATGGAACCTTGCCCCGCCGCCCCTTCAATAGATTCGAGTCATGAACATCGGCACTTTCCGCTTCACCTAAACCGGAAAAGAATACCCAGAATAATCGGTCAGCGAAGAAGTTTTCGCCATTTGCCTCGGCCTCGTTGAAAAGTCTGCGCAAATAGTCGGTATCGCCATCGAACTCAAGCCACGCTTTCTTTTGAAGAAAGTATATGAACATGAGGCGATTAAATAGACGCTGGGTGAAGAGCCGTCGTTTCTCGGCTGCTACTTTATCGTTTGCTTTGGTATCAGGAATGCTTTGCTTAACTTCTTCCTCGATAAGCCGGAAAACCGCTTCGTAATCCGTGAAGAAATCCTTATTGAGTTTTTCGACCGAAAATGCTTTAAGGAGCGCATCAAGCTTGAGATCAGATTGGGAATAGAAATCAAGACTATCAACAGCAGTTCGGACCGTCTCGCCGTTACCGAGCAGATACGTGAACCGTTTTGGTTCGGTCTTTTGTTCGATTACCTCATCTGTTTCAGGATTCCGGACACGAATTTCAGATATAAGCGAGAGCCGCCATTTGTCATTCTGGACAAAAACGACAAGGGCAGCGTCAACGTCGTATTTGTAGACGCTCCGCAAAAGTGATCTGACGCCGACACGATTCTGCCCAATACGGACATTATTTTTGAGGTCGATCTGATAGAGTCCGACGACGCGGCCGTCGGCGGTGTTGAACGAGCCAAGTTCGACAGCCTTTTTCGCAAGGTCATTTGCAGGAAGCGTGATCGGCTTAGGAGTTTGAAGCAGGTTGCGAACACCGAAAATGTCCCTCAGCACTCGCGTCCATCCTTCATTTTCGAATGGATTCTCAAGAATTTGTTTCAGTTCGTATTTGGTCATTATGGGATAAACGTCTCCGAGAGCACGATCTCAGGTTCAATGTTAGCGGAAAGCTCGGTAATGCTCGTCGAGCCGTCGCTTTCATCCAGAGCGTCAAACTTTCGCGCAAGTTCGACGAGTATCGATTCTGCCTGTTGCCAGGTGATCTGCCGCTTTTCAACCTTTTGCCGGAGCTTTCGCACCTCGCCGGGCAAGGCGGCATATGTTCCACGATCTATCAATTCGCCCAGGTTCCCGCAAACAGTCTTGATCTCATCATGTTTTGTAATGCCCGAGATGTCGCGTAGAAATTTCTTTGCCTGATTCGATCTGGCATCGGCCTTGTCGGTTGTGGTCACCGCTTCCGTTGATGAGCCAAAGAAATCCTTTTCAAATGTGTTCAATGCCGCCTGCACATGATCGTAGTGGTTTGGCGGCAGGGGAAAGGCCGGTTCCGATGATCTTGCCTCAAAGATAGCTGCGGCCTGGAGGAATGTCAGAGCCTCGACATTTCCATCTCCTCTTGAGGTATAAAATTCGGTCTTGTACTGCGATTTTAGGAAGATCACTGTCGAATCTTCAACGTCTTGCTTCTTCGATCTCGAAATACTACGTCCGGTCCTCGCCTTGAGCGGAAAGGCCTTAATGCGTTTGAACTTATTTGGATTGGCATCTTTGAATTCGCGAATATATCTCAGATAGAAAAGGCGCTTGTCCTCCTCATCTTCGAGCCCCTCCTGAAAGAGTTTGAATTGCTCAACGAATTCCTCGTGTGTATAGATCTTTGCGTCTTCGCCAAATGCCGAATGAAAGCTCTGCAACTTAACCAAAGCCTTGTTATAGAGGTTTATGTACTCGTCGCCTTGCGGCGACGGATAAAAGTTATAGCTATATACAACCTTGCCAACACTGCCGATACGATTGACCCGGCCAATTCGCTGCATCAAACGCGTTGCGTTCCATGGCGTGTCGTAATTTACTATCACATTTGCCCGATGCAGATTAACGCCCTCGGCGAGCACATCGGTAGTAATGAGTAATTGGTGATCGTCCTTTTGCTCGCCCGTGTAATTCGCATCGAAATTATCGCGAATAGTTTCAAACAACTTCTTCCGATTTTCCGCCGACACATTTAATGCATCAATACCCAAACGTTCCTTAATGCTCTCGTGCAGATGATTCGCCGTGTCCTTGCTTTCGGTGAAGATCACAAGCTTGCCTGAGGCATTAGTTGAGGTATTTAGGAATTGCCTATCCAGAGCGTCGAAAAATGTCTCAAGTTTTGGATCCTCATCGATCTCTTTCCATTGTTTAATGAGGCCATTTAATAGGTCGAGATCGTTCCTTAATCCAACCACGAATTCTGGCTCGAAATCAGAAGCCGGGAAGATACGGTTGCGAGAATCCGGGTCATCAACTGTGCGCTCGAGGATGTAGTTTTCGACCTCTTCCATCGTATAGCCCTTTTCCATCAGGGCGTTTACGTCGAAGTCGGGAGCGATGAAAACTTTGTCATTCGCAAACATCGCGATCATTCGCTCGGTTGCTTTTGCAACATTTCTCAATGTTCGTTTGAAAGCATAAAAACTGCTTTCAAGACGCTTGACCATTAGATTCCGAAGTATCCCTGCAAGCGAAAGCGAAACTATACGCGCCTGTGGATATTGCTCGTCACGGATCTCTTCTTTGAGAGCCAGGACCGCCTGATAACGGAAGTACTTCACTTCATTCGTCAAGACATCCATCGAATGAGTAAAGAGTTCGCCGATCTTTCCTCTCAGTTCGTACTCGATCTCTCGCGGAGGCGATATTTCCGGAAAATCAATGCCTTGCTCTTTAAGGTCTTGAAGGTACTTTGGATAGTTCCTGAGGTCGGTCCTGGTTCGACGAACAGTTATCGGCGAAATTATCCTCTCTCGCATCTGTTGATATAACTCGCGAATCCGCCCAAGGTCCGGCTGGGGGTCTCGGATGATCTCTTTATACTCGCGGATTATCGGGCCAAAAAATGCCTGGAGATTTGTCTCGGTCAGTGTGCTTCGACGTGAGTCCTGAAACAACTGCAGCTGATAATAAATATCCTGCGGCCGGTTGTTGAGTGGCGTTGCCGAGATCAGAATAACCTTCTTCTTATCATCAGCGATCAAACCATCGCCGGTTCGCGGAGATTTGCAGATCCGCTGAAGATTCTGAAACATCTGAGACGTGTGATTGCGATAGCGATGCGCTTCGTCAACAAGGATCAGGTCGTACTCTTCTTTGGGCCAGTAGTTATGGTCATTTCCATCAAGAATTTTTTCGAGACTTCCGTTGGTAATAAATTTAGTGTCCTTATCAAGGCGAAACTGCCTAAACGTGTCTTTCCAATTCCGTTCGAGGGCCGGGGGATAAACGACAAGGATCTTTGTATTCTGTGAGCCATTGGCGATACGGAATCGTTTCGCGATCATCGCAGCAACGACCGTTTTGCCAAGACCCACAACGTCCGCAAGGAAGAAGCCGTTATCGCGCATCAACATTTGAAAACCTTCGTTAACTGCGTCGATCTGATAGCTCAGTTTGCGGAAAGTTGATGGGAGGTCGCCAACCGTGTCCGGATCGTAATCGATGTTGCGTCCGAAATATTCTGTTAGGAATTTGAGATAAATCTCGTGGGGCGTAAATACCTGCCCGATGTGCGTTTTATCTTTGAATGACTGAATATCTGCGGGTAAGATCGGCGTCGATTCCGCCCAGAGATTGGTAAACTCACCTTTTGCAAACTGGACGTCGTCGAAATCCTTTAGGGCAATGTTGAGCTCATAATTTGGACTTTGCTTGATTCCCAACCCTGCTTCGGTGAGGTTCGAAGAGCCCATTATCACCCAACCGTCGGAATTGGCAGTGTGATGCTCAGGTAGGAATAGGTAGAATTTTGCGTGAATCGCTCTCGAATTGTGAGCACGCACCTCAATTCGCCCCTCAATAAGGTCGGTTACGAACTGCAAAATACCTTCTTCGACTTCCGCTGAATACTTGGCCTCACGAATGTCCTGAATGAACCAGTTTAAGAACTCTTGCTTTGCCCTTGCTTCATCGCCAAAGAACAGAAGACCCTTGCGTTGGGTTTCTGCGAACATCTGATCGACATTGATGCCGACCAAAATCTTGATCTTTTTCAGATCTTTCAGATATGGCTGAAGCGCGAAGTACCCTGAAGATCTGAAATAACCGACTACCGCATGAAAGGCGTATAGATCTTTCATGCCATGGATGATCCCAGTAAATTTATCGAACAAACTTCGTTCGTTGCTATTCGTGAAAAATTTGGAAGACATCAATTCTCGGAGGTTAGAAACCAATCAGCCAACATCCAAACCTATATCTGACAGCGACCCTACAATCTGTGATGCCTTCCTCTTTCCTTGTCCTGAAGTGTCTGTTAAAAATTGGTTTCGCGGCATAGGTCAGGCAATCTGGTCGAAACGGATTCGCCTAAATATAGCATAAGTGCCGGTTTGGATGTGAGCAATCAAACCGTAGATGGCGTAACCGTTATGAATACAACGGTTAGGGTGATCACGTGCGGCAGCGAGGGAAATAATCTCCATTTTTTTGTATCAAAAACAACTGTTTTTGGCTTAGATTCTGTTAACTTTGCTCTGTTTTCGCGTGGTTCTAGCCGGTTTTCAAGTGAAAATGCTCCGTTTTCTCGTGACTTTGGCCTTTTGTCACGAAACTTTGCTCTGTTTTCACATGACTTTGCTATGTTTTCGCGTGATAAAGGGGATCGATTGCTGAATGTAGCCAGTGGTCGGTTGTCAGTTGTCGGTGGTCAGTGGTTGGTGAAAGCTGGAAGAGTGGAGGAATTGAGGAGAGAATGCGGATCGCGGATAGTGGACAAGATTTTCCGCGGCGCTCCTCCTGCAGTCCCGCGATAGTGGCAATTCAAAGATGCCTACAGACTGCGGTGCTGCAAAGAACCCGGCCCGCTGACGCAGGCGGTTCTGACAGGAGGCTGGCGGCTTGAGCCTCGACCGCAAACTGGCCGATGACTCTATAGAACATTCAGGCTCGGCCTGTCTATTTGCGGTGAAGCTCTGCTTCACCGTGGCGTCTGTCAATTCAATTGCGGCTTCGCCGCCGTCGGCAGAGCCGCGTTCTTCGGGGCTGCTTTCCGGAAAAGTAGAACTTTTCCGCAAATAGAGCGGCGGAGCCGCCTGAATCTGTTTCTCCGGTGGCATCGAAACGTCGCAGCGTGGCAACACGTGACTGAAGCGCAAGGACATCGGGGGTGATGTGGCTCCCCTTCAGGGAGCGGTTTGTTGTGGGATCGTGTTCCCTAGGGTTGCGGCCTGCGGCCTTACCCTAGGCTATATATGTTCGTCACCGTTGGTGACAAGAGCTCGGGACCTTTGGGCTAAAGCCTGTGGATCATTATTGCTGCTGTTCCACGGTCGGGCGAGGGAGAGAACCACCCCGACAGTCCCGACAAAAAGACCGTCGGGACTGCCACCCCTCCTTGGTAAGGCGGGGAGCTCGAAGATGCGGGCAGGGATGCCCGCGTTCCGGCGGGTTTATGACTTTTTACGTGCCGATGTAGCGGGCGTAGAGGGTTTTGGCGGCGGTGGGGTCGTCGATGTTTTTGATGATGGCGCGGGCGTCGGCAAAAACGGTGACCTCGCGGCCCTCGGCGGTGAAACGAACCAGGTAGTCGTTTTGTTTAATGTCGCCGCCCGGCGATATCGGGGATCGCGAACAGGCGTTCGGCGAGTGCAGCCAGGTCGATCTCTGTTGGCCGAGGCGGGGCTAACTGGACGGCGTCGCGTCCGCAGAGCACGGCGGTGAATTCCCGGACGTCGGCGTCGAGGAATTCGAACCGGCGTTCGCCGCAACACGGACAATCGGGGCCGAACGCTTCGTTGGTGGGTGTTTCGCCCTTGCTAGCGGACGCAGTTTCGTAGATCGCGGTGGGTGTTTCGCCCTTGCTTACGCGCGGGCTTCTGCAAGGGAGTTTTATCTTTCGCCAGTCGTTTGCCCAGAGGTCGATCTGAACGAGCGAGCCGTGGAGAGATGCTGTGTCGCCGACGAGGAGTTTGAGGCATTCCGCGACCTGGACAGCGGATATGCCGGCGATGATCGGCATTATCACGCCCGCGGTGTCGCACGTCGGCGACGAGCCGGCGTCGGGCATTTCTTCGAAAATGCATCGCAGACAAGGGCTGACGCCCGGGCGAATGGTCATCGTCGTGCCGTAGCTCGAGACGGCCGCTCCGTAGATCCAAGGTGTACCGTGTTTGACGCAAGCATCATTGACCAGATAACGCACCTGAAAATTATCGGTGCCGTCGATAACGACATCGCAGCCCTCGATGAGCGTCTCGACGTTCGAATTATTAACGTCCGCTACGATCGCTTCGACCTCAACTTCGCTATTGATCGCGGCGATGCGGTTGCGAGCGGCGACGGCTTTTGGCAAACGCTCGGCGGCGTCGGATTCGCTGAAAAGCGTCTGGCGTTGGAGGTTGGTGAATTCTACAAAATCGCGGTCAACGATACGCAACCGCCCAACGCCCGCACGCGACAGCATCTCGGCATGCGACGCCCCCAGAGCACCGCAGCCGACGATCAGCACTCGCGACGCGAGGAGCTTCGCCTGGCCTTCGCGGCCGATCTCAGGGAACAGAATTTGTCGGCTGTAGCGTTCCATCATCATCGTGCTTCTAGCCGAAAAGCGACCGTACAAAAGCCCTGATGTTAAGGCCTTCGTCAGGATCGACACCTGACGAAGCCCCAAAACGACGATCGGTCAAGGCCTGCCGGCTCATTTCGTCGCGGAGTTTTGCACGCTGCTGCTCGATAGCCATTTTCTCTTTTTCACGGGCGCGGTCCATACCGCCTGCACGTATGAATTCGATGATCGCGGGCAGCTCGTCCGCATCGAACCACACGCCGTGATCGCGGCAGACGTCCACTATAACGCCCGACGAACGCGCAAAATTCTTGCGGTTCATCAACTCGCCGCAGTCCGGACACGGGACATAATTTACCTTTGTCATGATCTGCGGGCGGACGCCGCGTGCGTCGAGAAATGAAAAGATCGCTGCTTGGCGTTCGCGTTCGGCGCAGACGTTCTCAAAATCGGCGGTCATCATCCACATGCCATCGCACTTCGTACAGCCGCGAAAGCTGGTATCGCCGATCGAGAGCGTTTCGAGGCGCACCTTGCATCGCGGACATTCGGTCTTGTCGCCGTCGGGCGAGATGCCGACCGGAGCCGCGATGGCGCCGCAATGGCCGCAGAATCGACTTCCGACAAACATCAGCCCAAAGCATTTCGGGCATGCGACCGTTTTCAGCCGCGTTTTGCAAAATGTGCATTGCGAGGCGTCGCTATCGACTCCCGCACCACAGTTTGGGCAATTTAAGGCTTCGACTCCCATCTTTCCTCCGTTTCTATCGCAAGCCGCATTACCTCACGCGGTGCTTCCCTTTTCAACCACATTTCGTACTGCAGAATTCCCTGCTCCAATAACATCTCTCTTCCGCCAATGATGTCAATTTCCGTATCGCGTGCCTCAGCGATCAACGGAGTATCTTTTGTGATCAGGTCATACACGCATCTTACACCCGAGATCTGATCAGCGGAAAGCAATATCTCACCGTTCATGCCGACAGGCGTTGCATTTACTACGACGTCAAATCCCTCTAAGGAGACGTTCCGGTCGATCGGCATGATGGTGTTGGAAAAACTCTCAAATGCGGCGGTTGCCCCAGCGACATCGCGAGCAAAGACTACCGTCTCTGCCCCTGACCGCTGAAGAGCGTAAACGCATGCCCGTGCCGCCCCGCCCGCACCGATCACGGCAAAACGCATGCCCGCGATATCGCCGTACCGCGACAAAAGCGGAGCGACAAAGCCCGCGGCATCAGTGTTTCGGCCAATGAGTTTACCATCGGCGAACTCAACAGTATTCACAGCACCGATTGCTCGCGCGGCGGCGTCAATGCCGTCGAGCAGCGGCATTACAGCAAGTTTATGCGGCATTGTGACGGCAAATCCTCGAAAATTGAGACCGACCTCACGCGTATCAGTTAGAACCATCCGACGAAAGAATGCCTCGATATCCTTAACCTGAAACTGCACAAAGACGGCGTCGTCGCCATTCGCCGCAAATGCCGCATTGTGCATCGCAGGCGACAGCGACGACGAAACAGGATCGCCGATGACGCCGAATACGGCAGTATTTGGCGTAATTTCCTTTATTCGATATCTAACGGTTAACTCAGAAAATGAAAATTGTCCTGGAGCAGTGGCAGTGCCATTATCGTAAGCGGCGTAGGCAATCGGTGCACCGAACGCGGGGCCGAGAATGCGTGTCCACTTCCCGGCTTCGCCCATTGCGATCGCCACCACACCGATGCCTTTATCTATTGCGTGACCGAACAATTTCCACAGCGCCAATGTGTACGCGGCGTCATCGACGGTGCAGGCGATCTTTATAATATTTGGGCTGAAAGAGGCGAGACGGTCGAATGTTGCCGAAATATCAATAGGAACGCCGGAATGATCGTGAAACGAGACGATCTTTTTCTTGGCCTCGAGCGATATGTGGGCGATATCTTCTTCTAGGTCACAGGCGAAATAACCTTGTAGTTTGTTAAAAAACGTGATGCGATCTTCGCGAGATAATTCGGCACGGCCGCCCTCTGCTCTCGGACGAAGGGTTGCGATGACCTTTGATCGAATTGAGTTTTCGGATAACAGCCGGACCAATTCGTTGCGTTCGCTCTGCGGAAGATAATCGAACCTGACCTCGAAAAGGTCAGCCTCAGAAGACGCTTCAAGCCTTAGCAGAACCGCAGCGGCGGTCGCTTCGCCGATCGAAACGCATATCTTCACGCGCCCCTCACAGCCATTCCCTTCTTGTCCATCACGAAACTTATGGACATGATCAGCGACACAATGACGCACAGCGCAGCAGCGACAACAACTGCAGTGTTACCGCTTTGTTTCACGGCGATGGCCGTCGCCGCCCACGCGATGGCGAGCGGATACAGAAAATTGCGGAACGCGAACCGCACAAAAACTGCCATCGTGGTGGCTGCCAACAGGCATGCGACCGCGATAAGGTTCCACGTCAGCGATGACAGCTCGGCACCGCTCGCTTTGATCACGATCGATAGATTTACCAGCGTAGCCGCCGTGAGCCAGCCTGCGTAAAGCCCGAAGGTTCCGCGCGCGATCAGCGTGTCCGCGGGCGAATCGGTATTTCGAAACATCACCGCGATCGAAAGCGCCGTCAGGAACAGCGCCGCTATCACGATCAAACAGGCGACCAGCATTTCCTGATGCCAGAGCCACAGCCACAAGGCATTGAGAAAACAGCTCAAAAGATAAAGCGGCCTGACGCGGCGATAGCGAACACAGTCGAGCTTGAAAAGCTGATATATCGAAAACGCGATCAAACCCGCGTAGATCAGGCTCCATATCGCAAAGGCATACCCCGCCGGTGTCAAAACCGTTGGATATTTATCCGAGATGACAGCGGTATCGATATTATTCAACCGGCCGGTCGTCGCGAGATAATTGACCCAAAGAACAACGGTCGTCGCGATGACCACGATGTAAGACTGGATCTTGACTGCGAGCATACTATTTTCCCGATCTCATGCGCTTGTACACAAATTTTGCTTCTCTAAAACTTCCGTCGCCGGACCTCATTGCAAGAAATAGGTCCATCACATCGCCCCGCGGTTCAAAAGTAAGCCCGTTGAAGTAATATCTCTTGCTGTCCTTCTTAATGAAAGGAAAATCTACGGTCTTGTCTTTTTCTTCCCAGCCGACGAGATCGGGGGCGAAATGTTTCAGCCGCATTACAAGGCTGCCGTTTCGCTCTTCGAGGACCATGAATTCATAGAATGAGAGTTTCCCTTCGCTAAAAAGCCGAAACATTCCCATCATCACTCCGTTCTGCGGCTCGCTCCAGATCTCTTCGATGGATCCGCCCAAGCCCGTGCCGGACCAGGTGCCGGCGAGCCACTTAAGATCTGTGATAGTCGCGGCGGCTCCGGCGGACCCTTCATCGAGTTTCAGAGTGTTTGCCGTCTGTTTCGATTGAGCCGAAGCAGAAACCACAGCTGAAAATAGCAAGAAAAGTGAAAAATAGATCTTCATAACGAAACTCAGTTAGCCTCCGCCATCGGAAGTTCTATTACACTATCATCGTCGCCCGGGCCGAGTGATTTCGTGACCGGACGGATAGCCGTTTCGATAGGCTTAAGCGTCGGGATGTTCTCTTTTGCCAGCGTCCCGCTAATCTTCTTGATGGTCTCAAGCTGCGTGATGAACCGCGATTCCAGCGAACCCACGGCTTGATTGTAACTGTTAACTGCACGGCCCAGGTTCGTCCCGACGCTCGCGAAATGGTCAAGAAGCGTCGTTGTGCGTTTGTAAAGTTCGATGCCCGCATCACGCATTTCATAGATGCTTTCTGCCATGCGCTCCTGCTGCCACAGGAATCCGACCGTTCGCAGCATTGTTATCAGCGTCGATGGCGTTGCGAGGACAATTTGGTTATTGATGCCGTCCTCGATCAGTTTTGGATCGGCCATCAGAGCCGCACCGAATGACGATTCGATCTGCATATACATCACAACGAAATCGACCGTGTCAGGCAGTTGCTCCCAATAGGATTTTTTGCTCAGATCGCCGAGGTGTTTGCGCACGGCTTTTGCGTGTTCGCCAAGCTCGCGGACCCTTTCGTCATCATGCTCCGTCTCAAAAGCACGCATATACGCTGCCAGCGGGACCTTTGAATCCAATATCAGCCGCCTGCCCCCGGGCAGCGAGATGATCATGTCGGGGCGGAGCTTTCCTTCGTCGGTCGCCAGGCTTGTCTGCTCCTGAAAATCGCAGTACGGCGACAAACCGGCGACCTCAACAACGCGCCGCAGGCTGATCTCGCCGTATTTCCCGCGGACATGCGATGTTTTCAGTGCGCCGACTAGCTGTTTTGTGCCCTCGCCTAGTTCGTTCGTCGTGCTCTTGATGGCATCGAGCAAGGTGCGCATCTCAACGTAAGCACCTTCGCGTTTTAGCTCGATCTCGCCGAGCTTTTTGTCGAACTGCGACAGCGAATCGCCGAGCGGTTTGACGAGGTGCTCGATCGCCTGTTTTCGCTTTTCAAGTTCAGCGGCAGATTCTTTCGTCTGGCTTTCGAGCGTTTGTTTAGCCATTTCGAGAAACGACGAATTATTTCTGCGAAGTGCCTCGGAAGACAGTGATTCAAACGCTTCACGCAGCTTTTCGTTCGCCTCGACGATGAATTTCTTCTGCTCTTCGATGGCTTTTACCGCCTCATTATATTTTGCGTTCAGATCCGCGTTAGAGGTCTTTAATTGAACGGCCTGTTCGCTCAGACGGCGTATCTCGGTTTCCAGTTCGGCCGTTCGCAAACCGGTCTTTTCGACCGCCTCCTGCATTTCCGCGAGCTCCGTCTCAGCTTTCGTTTTGGCCCGCTCGGTCTCGATCAGCCTCTCCTGCTGACGTGCGTCCCTTTCCGCGAGTTGCTTGATCTGCGATTCTGTATCCGCAATTCGGCTGCGTGCGGCAGCGGCCTCAGCCTCGAATCTCGCTGCATCGCTCATCGCCGCGGCGGCACGACGTGCAGCGATCAAATACCCGACGGCTCCGCCGACGATGAGGCCGCCGATCAACGCAGCAATTGCAATGTAAAGTGGATTCTCCATGAGCAGATCGCCTTTTCTTTGATCAAATCATAGCTTACATCATCAGCGTGGCTTTATTAATCCCGCCGCCGTGTCTATCCTATTTCGAGAGTATATGAAATCCGTGACCATCGTATGCGACGGATCGAGCCTAGGCAACGGCAGCGGGAAAGCGCGCGCCGCAGCGGTGGCAATACTCGGCTACAAGGGATATTGGAAAGCGTTCGGCGAGTATCTCGGCGATGCTACGAACCAGCAGGCTGAGATCGCCGCCGCCGCTATCGGGCTTGAAAAGCTGAAAGGCCCGGCAAAGGTCCGCCTACTGTCTGATTCAAGGTATGTCGTGGAAACGATGACGGGTAATTTTAGGAAAAAGACCAACCACGACTGGTGGCGGCGTCTTGACGCGGCAGCGGCTCCGCACAAGATCACCTGGGAATGGACAAAAGGCCATGACGGCCACGAACTGCAGGAGAAAGCCGACCTGTTGGCACGCAAAACGGCTAAACTTGGACATATAGACGAAGTGCTTTTCGATGAAACCGCTGCGGACATCGGCGTAACTGAATTGTGAACGCGAAAGCCATTTCCGCATCTAATTATCATTTCGCCCGGCTGTCGATCGCGGCCACTGACCGACCTTGAACTTTGGATTTCGCACATTCTTGCTGATAGCCGCTTTCGCCGGCATTACGGTCACAGCTGCCGGGCAGACTCGCGGCGGCTCAGGCTGGGCTTGGCAAAACCCACTGCCCCAAGGCAATCCGCTTTATTCGATACATTTTGCGGATGATAAACTGCACGGATTTGCGGTCGGCTCAGACAATACCATTTTAGGCACACAGGACGGCGGTTTTACATGGACCAGACGGGCGGCCCCCGTTGACACGACACTTTCAGATGTCTTTGTTCGAGATGCAAAGAACGCATTTGCTGTCGGCGTCCGCGGCACGATACTAAATACGACGAATGGCGGCAAGGCATGGAAACGTGTCCCAACGCCGGCACGCGACCATTTCTCGAGTATCGAATTCACAGGCGTTGACAAGAGGATCGGCTGGGCCGCCGGCACTTATGGACGCGTGCTTCTCTCGACCGACGGCGGTTTGACCTGGAACGATGCGGGCCCAAAAACCGGCGAAAATCTCCTCAACATCGCCGCCCGCGGCGATTCGGCTGTCGCTGTTGGCACCAACGGATTTGTCGCCGTAACACATGACCGCGGCGAAACCTGGTCAACCGCATTTCCGTGCGGTAATTCGTTGATCACGGACGCGGCCATATTAAGCGACAGCGAAATTGTCGTTGTCGGCTACTCGGGCTGTGTCGGGCGAAGTGCGGACGGGGGCGCCGCATGGTCAGGAGTCAATATTTTCAGCCAAGCAGATCTGCTCTCGGTTTCATTCGCCGATGAAAGCTACGGTGTCATCGCCGACGCGAACGGCCTCATTTGGATCTCAGGCGACGCCGGACGCAGTTGGTTGCCCATAAGCGTTCGCACGAATCCGCGGCTCATTTCCGTCCATTTGGCGGACAGAATTTCCGGATGGGCAGTTGGCGAGAACGGCCTCATCATTCGCACCAGTGACGGCGGCTTCGGCTGGCAGCGTTTGAGTGAAGGAGGCCGCGAAGATGTGAACGAGCTTTTCTTCACCGACAATGAGACCGGAACCGCGGTCGGTTCTCGAGGGCGAATTTGGATCACGAACGACGGCGGCAACGCCTGGCTGCCGGTTTTTTCCGACACCGACCGCGGACTGAACTCGGTCTATTTCGCGAATGGCGAGCGCGGTTGGATCGTGGGTGACCGCGGCACCGTGCTCCGAACGAACAACGGCGGAGCAAGTTGGGGCAAGGGAGTTTCAAACATCACCGAGGACCTTTCGGCAGTGTTTTTTGTTAACGAGAAACTCGGCTGGGCGGTTGGCGAAGGCGGGATGGTCATTCGATCTGAATCTGCGGGCGCGTATTGGGAGCAATTCGAATCGGGCACACGGCAATGGCTTGAAGCGGTTCAGTTTATTGATGAAAAACGCGGTATGGCCGTCGGCGGCGGCGGAACGATAATTCGAACTGACGACGGAGGTTTAAAATGGTCAACCGTGAAAACAAACATCCGCGAAAATCTCTACTCTCTCAGTTTTTATGACGAGCGCCATGGTTTCGCGGTCGGCTCTGCGGGCGTAGTGCTCTACACTTCGGACGGCGGCGAAACCTGGCAGGACAGAGAATCTTCGATCGCGGTGAATCTGTTCGCCGTACAAGCATTCGGCCGCGGTTCCGCCGTCGCAGTAGGCGAACAGGGAGCCGTCATGATAACGGAAGATGCCGGAACAACGTGGCAGATCCAGCCCAACATAACCGGCAAACTCCTTCAGGCGGTGGTTTACAGAGGCGGAAAGAACGTCTGGGTAGCGGGCCGCGGAGGGACGATATTAAGGCGAACCGACGCTCTTTCGCCGAAAACCATCAGTCTGCCTCGCAACATTCCGATCTTGCGGCCTTCAACGAGAACGCGGCCGCAGCGGCGGGTACCGCTGATCACGATCACGGATGACGGAGATATTCCACCGGCAACGCCCACCAGGCCTTAGGCTCGGGAAACAACAACAGAGATCCATTCTCCCGACTCGTAAACACTAAATTCGTCTGCGCCAAACCTTTTCAGCTCCGCTTCAATAGATGATCGCTGTTCCGCCAGAATGCCCGACAAGATCAGCACCTTTTTTGAAGCACTCAACAGCAAGGGCAATATGGGCAGGATCACATCGAGTGTAAGGTTTGCCGCGACAACATCTGCAGCCGGAGTATCGTGTGTGACTGAGCCTTCGGAGATATCTATCTGATCTGCGACACCATTCAGCTCACAGTTCTCGACGGCTATCGCCACGGAATCCGTATCAGTGTCGCATGCTCGGATCGGCGTCGCGCCGAGCTTTGCGGCAGCGATCGACAGAATTCCCGTCCCCGTCCCTACATCGAGAAATGACGTGTTATTTGAAACATGTTCACCGATCGCCTCCAAGCAGAGTTTCGTCGTATCATGCGTACCAGTACCGAACGCCATGCCCGGATCGATGCGGATGACGATCGCATCAGCCTCGTGTTGGTCAAACCACGTTGGAGCAATTATGAAGCGCCCCGCGGCCACAGGCTGCCAATGCCGTTTCCACTCGGCAAGCCAATCCTGCTCCGCGACGGCTCGGATCGCGACACCTGCAGCCTCATTGCGTGAGATTCCGTATATCAGGAGTTCGTTTTCGACCGCTTCCCGGATCGCATCTGCATCGGGCTCTTCATCAAAATACCCTGTTACGATCACGGAATCCGCCGATCCGCGCCCGAGCAGGTCGATCTCTGTTCCGGATGCCCCGCATTCAGATAGAGCGGACTCGGCCGCTTCGGCACTTTCGGCAGAAACACGAACGTCTGCGGCAAACCAGCTTTTCATTCGACCACTCCGACCTCATTCAATGACCTCGGCTGATTTCGCCAGTCGCCGACGACCTTAACGAAAAGCTTCAGATAAACCTTTGTCCCTAAAAGCCTCTCAATATCTTCGCGTGCCTTTGTGCCGACGTCCCGCAGCCTCGCTCCCTGCTTTCCGATAATTATCTTCTTCTGAGACGGCCTCTCGACGTAGATAACGCAATAGATCCGCGTGAGTCCCGGCTCCGTCTCATCGAAAACCTCTGTGGCTACCGCGGTTACATAAGGTATTTCGTCACCTGTAGTGAGCAATATCTTTTCCCTCACCATTTCAGCGACGATATTGCGGAGCGGCTGATCCGTGAGTTCGTCATCTGTGAAAATGGGCTCTCCCGCCGGAAGGTTTTGGAGGATCGATCCCGTAAGAACGTCGAGTTCCTGATCTTTAAGGGCCGAGATCGGGATCACTTCCTTAAAATCGTATTCCTTGCGGTAAAGATCAATGAGAGGCAGCAGCAGGCCTCTCTCGCGAAGTTTATCGACCTTGTTCAATACCAGTATCGCGGGCCGCTCGGATCGTTTGACGAGATCTAAAACGAACCGGTCGCCGTTACCTGTTGAAACAGTGGCATCCCGCATCAGGACAATGAGGTCCACGGTCTGTATCGCATCATGAACGGCGGCCATCATCCGCCTGTTCAGAAGAAACCCCGGCTTGTGAATGCCGGGCGTATCGATGAAGACCATCTGTCCTCCGGGCCGGTTCACAACACCCTTTATTCGATATCTCGTTGTCTGCGGCTTATTTGAGACAGCGGCGATCTTTTCGCCGACCAATCGGTTCAGGAGTGTGGATTTGCCCGCATTCGGCCGCCCGATAAGCGCAACATAGCCGCTGCGAAAGTCATCATTCGACATCGTCTAAACAGTAACAAACTATCGTGATCAAAACTAAGCGGCCTTACTGCTGGCGCAGCAAACGCTGCTTTGCGGCAATTGCGTCGCGGAACGCACCGCCTGCCACGTCGTCTAATTTTATGGCCTCATCATATAGCCGCATGGCATAGCCGTTGTCATTGAAATGTTCGTAGATCCTTCCCAAGGCTACGTATGTCAGAGAAAGCAGCGCACGGTCGGTCGCCGCTGTGGCTGTCCGAATTACATTGCTGTATGCAACTTGTGCTTCGAGCAGCTTCGCCTCCTGCTGTTCGGGGTCCTCGATGGTTGCGGCCGCCAATGCCGCGACACGGCCGATGTTGTAAAAGACACGCGGATCGTTGGGGTTATCAGTCGAAAGTTTCTTCAACTCGCTCGCCGCTTTTGCAAGGTCTCGGGAATCAATGAGCTTCTGTATGTCAAGCAATTTCGACGTGACGGGGTTTTCCGATACTGTGCCGCGTTCATTGGTCGCACGCCGCAATTCACGGGCGGCAATTGCCCTTTGGCGAGCTTCGGACGAAGCCAAAACTCGGCCAGTTTCCTTGATAGGATCGAACGCCGCGATCATCTCGCGGAGCGAATTCGCAATATCAAAACCCGATTCTTCAACGCCTTTCAGCTGCTCTGCGAAAAAGAATGAAAGCACAGCGCCACGCTGATAGTCTTCCCAAAGCCGAAGTGCCGATTCATCGGCGAGAGACGACTTGAATCGGTCGAGTTCAGCGACCACAGCTCTCTTTTCCTCGTCTGTCTTGAGTTCTGCGATGCTCTCCCTCGAACGGGCAGTTGCAAGCGCGACATGTTCGAACTCGCCATTTCTGACGTCAACAGCGGCAACGAGCGACCTCGTCATAGTGAGGAAGATGTCCGGTGAGATATTGGTATCGGTTTTCCTAAGGTCCTCCAGCAGCGGCCGAGCCCATTCGCGGATCGGCCCCACTTCCTTTGCATTTGTAAAAACTATCGGGTCGAGGACGAACTGCAGAAATGCACGGCGTGCCTCCGAAAAACGCATGTCGGTGTCCGGCGGCACGACCACATAATAATCGTCTCGAATATTCAAAAAGACGATGTTCCCTTTTGAGGCAAGTTTCTCGGGAACGATGTAGAATCGCCGATCCGAGGACTTCAACTCGGTCTTTCTGATGGTCGTGTTAGGGCGGCCTTTTGCTTTCTGTGTTTCAACATTGACGCGCTCAACGACGGAAAGCTGCGGCCTGGTGTTCAAATACTCCAGCAACTCGCTGACCATCGCCCGCGATGAAGGACGAAGAAGCGGATCGGTATCGGTCAGATAAGTTTTGGCGTAGTCTTCGAGCTTTGAGCTGATCGATGATCGACGGTAGAATTCGCGGACAAGCGGGGCGAAATCAAGCACGTCGAGCAGCCGGCCCGGCAGGTCGTTCGTTATCACCGGATCAGCAAGTTCCGGCACCGGAGTAAGTGCGTACGCCATAGAGACGAACGGCGACACTATCTCGGCGTCAGACATCTGCGGATTTCGCCTCTTGTAATTCTGAACGAACAACGATATACGTCTCCGAAGATCCTCGTTCAATCCTGCGTTGTCGGCTAGGAGCTGCTCACGAAATCGCTCGCCTTTTTCGGTGAGCGGCGTATTGATCAGCTTTTGATCCCGGCCGTCCGCAGTTCGAGCCGATGCCATTTCCAACGTTGCGAGGACGACTATTAGGCGTTTGTCTGGCTGTATGCGGACACCGTAATTTGAAAGGTCAAAACCCGAGCCCGGCGCCTGGGCGACGGCAGCAACTGACGACAATAAAAACAGGACCGGCAAGAAAGCTTTACGCATAGATCACACAAGAATCTCAAGAATAGTGGATGAATTCTATTCGTTGCAAGATGCACGCCGAACTGCCGGCCCGCAGATAAGCTCTTGAAAAGATAGAAAGGGCGGGTGCCTATCGCTAAGCACCCGCCCAAACAGAGAGAATCAAATACCTCGAGCTTTAGTCAAAGCTGCTGAGTGCCGAGGCCTCATCATCGAACGTATCAAAAACGGTGAGCAATTTGGTGATCGCAAGCAGATCTTGGATCTTCTGCGTCAGGTGGAGAAGTTTGAGCGTGCCGCCCTCCTTCTTGACCGCCGTAAAGCTGGAAACGAGTTCTCCAATGCCGCTCGAATCAATGTAGCCGACATTTCCGAGGTTCAGGACGATCTTGTTCTTTCCGTCACCCAAGAGTTTTCGAATAGCATTGCGAAGTGCCACACTGCCCTCGCCAATGGTTACTTTTCCTGACAGGTCGAGGATCGTTACATCGCCCGCCTGGCGTTCCGAGATCGTGATATCAGACATTTTTATCTCCTAAAGGTTTATCGAATTTAATGCTAAAACGTGATTTTAGACGATAGTTCACAGCAAAGTCCATTTGAGACCGCAAATTTAACTTCCTTTTCTCATTCTGACTATGACGCCGCCGTCTTCGGCATCTTCCCACTCGACCATATCCATGAACGAACGCATGAAAAGAATGCCCCTGCCGCTGGCCTTGAGCAAATTTTCCGGGTCGGTCGGGTCAGGAATTTCCTCCGGTGAAAAACCGGACCCGTGATCCCTCACCAGAATTTCAACATTGCCGTCCGATGCCGAGAGTGTAAGGTCGACGTTCTTGTTCTCGTCAAATTTGTTGCCGTGCTTGACGGCGTTCGCTATCGATTCGCGGACCGCCAGATCGATGGCATACGCAAACTCATCTCCGTGACCGCATTCCTTGACAAAAACAGCGGCGATCTCGGCGGCGGTATCCACCGACTCGATCCGGCTCGGTAATGAGGTCATTTGCTGTCGCACAATACGTTGCAAACAAGTTAGCGATTTAATCTGCCGACTGTCAAGACAACCGGTACGGAATCATTCTATGATTTAAACAATGCGAGTGCTTCCTGCAAAACGCCTCGAAGGCAGCATAACGGTTCCCGGCGATAAGTCTATATCTCATCGGGCGGCGATGATCGCCGCGATGGCCGAGGGAACTACAGTGATACGGAATTACGCATCGGGCCGTGACTGTGCCTCGACATTGAAATGCCTTTGGGAGCTTGGTGTTCCGATCGAGGTTTCGGGCACTACCGTAACTATCACCGGCGTCGGCAAGCAAGGGTTTCAAAAGCCGATCGGCCCGCTCGACTGCGGCAACAGCGGAACGACACTGCGTCTGCTGGCAGGAATACTTGCGGGCCAGAGTTTCGAGTCAGTATTGACCGGCGACGAGTCGCTTAAGAAGCGGCCGATGAACAGGATAATCGCGCCTCTCGCCCGGATGAAGGCAATGCTGTTGTCGCCATTCAATACTGCTCCGCTCAAAATGCGCAGCCGACTCCCGCTGAGAGCCATAGAATATACACCCGACGTCGCGTCGGCACAGGTGAAATCGTGCATCATGCTGGCCGGCCTCAATGCCGAAGGCTCGACCCGCGTCATCGAACCGATCCCGACACGTGACCATACCGAACGGATGCTCGAATGGTTCGGAGCTGATCTGAATAGCTTGGGCGGATCGAAGCTGACCGCAAGGAACGTGGACATTCCCGGCGACATATCATCGGCAGCATTCTTTATCGCGGCCGCCGGCTGTCTGCCTGGATCGCGTCTCGGGATAAAGAACGTAGGCATAAATCCGACAAGAACTGAATTTCTGAATGTTCTGCGAGAGATCGGCGTAAAAATAGACATCGAGAAATTAACAACCAAAGGACCTGAGCCGTTAGGTAATATCACCGTTACTGCTCCGGAAAAATTGAGCGGGAAGATCCACATCTCAGGATCAAAGGTCGGAGCACTAATAGACGAGATACCGATATTGGCGGTCGCCGGCACGCAGGTCGAGGGCGGTATAGAGGTGCGCGATGCAGGCGAGCTTCGCAAAAAAGAATGTGACCGTATCTCTGCGATCGTCGAGAATCTCACTTGGCTGAAAGCGATACCGGTGGAATATTCGGACGGCTTCAGCGTCGAACGAACCCGTCTGCGGGGTCAATACGCCAGATCTTTCGGTGACCATCGTATTGCGATGGCCTTCGCGGTAGCCGCTTTGCTCGCTGAAAACAGCGTCCTAGTCCAGAACGCAGAATGTGTCGATATCTCGTACCCCGGTTTTTTCGATATACTGGAGTCGGTAACCAAAAGATAAGAGATGAGAAAAGGGACAAAAATAGCTCTTACGGGCTTTATGGGTGTTGGAAAATCCAGCGTCGCACGTCATTTGTCGCGTCTCATCAAAACAAAACATATTGACCTCGATCATTTTATTGAGCAGGAGGAGCAGCAAAAGATCGTCGCTCTGATCGACACCATGGGTGTCGACTATTACCGAAAACTTGAGACCGAATGCCTATCCAAGCTTCTTGCCTCAAATAACCCTCGCATTATTTCACTCGGCGGCGGCGCCTGGACGACACAATTGAATCGCAAAATGCTCAAAGATCACGGCTATACATCGGTTTGGCTCGAGGCTACGTTCGAACACTGCTGGCTGAACATAACCTATTCGCACAAGGAGCGTCCGCTGGCTCGGGACAAAGAAAATGCAAGAAAGCTCTTTGACGAACGACAGTCAGTTTACTGCCTGGCCGATTGGCATTTTGTAATTAGGCCGGGACATACTTCGTTCGATGTGGCAAAGAATATAGCGGACGAAATTTTTGGTTAATTTTCATCAAGGCAGGATTGCTAAATCATCCGAACTACAAGAAAATATCGGTATTGAATTAACTGCGGCCTTTGCGGCCGGATCAGATAGGTTCTGATCAACCAAGAGCTGATTCAAAAGGCCCGGCTTCCGGATCTCGGAACTCGCGGCCGAGATTTAATTAGTCTTTTCTGGATACGGAGGAATTTATGAAACTTAAAGTTTTGACAATCACGATGCTTGCAGCGGCCCTCTTTTTGAGTGCTTGCGGCAAGAGCGATGCAGATGTTACAAAGGCCGCTACTGATAAGCTTGCCGCTGAAAAAGTAACGGGCGTAACGGTTACGGTCAAGGACGGAGTTGCCACGCTGACCGGCGAAGTCGCGGATGCGACCGTCAAGAGCAAAGCAGAAGCTGCGGTCAAGGGTGTTGAGGGCGTTAAGAGCGTTACGAACAGCGTCACACTCAAGCCGCTTCCGACTCCGCCGCCTGTCGCAGACGACAAGATGCTCGAAGGCACCATTAATGAAGGCCTAAAGAAGGCCGGTATTGAGGGCGTGAAGATCGAGGTCAAGGACGGCGAGGTCACTTTCTCAGGGAAGGTCGACAAAGATAAGGTGATGAAGGTCCAAGAGGTCATCGCCGATGCCAAACCGAAGAAGATGGTAAACAACCTCAACAAATAAGGACACGGAGGTAGAAAATTATGTCATTACAGGAAAAATACGTTTCTCTGCTCGAGTTGGCCAACGCGAACGGCACCACCTATGAATTGAGCGAGGTCGACGGCGTGCTTCACATCACCGGTTCTGCTCCCAGTTCTGAGGCAAAGGCTGAGCTATGGGCAGAATATGAAAGGCTCGACCCGGACTTTCAGTCGAACGATCTCGTTTTGAGCATCTCGGCTGCAGACGCTGCCGGCGGCGGTGCGAACACTTATACTGTCGTTTCCGGCGACAATCTGAGCAAGATCGCGGCCAAATATGGCATCACATGGAAAGAGATCTTCGACGCAAATCGCGACATTCTCAGCAACCCTGACCTTATTCATCCGGGCCAGGAACTGAAGATCCCGTCCTAAGGTTTGACCTAAGTCAATACGAAAGCCCGTCCGAACTTTCGGTCGGGCTTTTTTGTGTCTGCGCGATTTGGTAGATTCTCGTTAGTGTCTCTTGTTACGGATTTCATTGTTGTTGGCAGCGGCGTCGCCGGATTACGTGCAGCTATCGAACTCGCCCAAACAGGTGCAAATGTCACCGTCCTGACAAAGGACAAAGCCAGCGAATCGAATACCGAATATGCCCAGGGCGGCGTTGCAGTTGTCCTGTCCGAGGACGATTCGGCGAATCTGCATGAGGGCGACACACTTGTCGCCGGCGCAGGGCTCTGCGATGAACAAGCCGTCGAGATCTTGGTATCGGAGGGGACACGTTATATACGGGAGCTGATCGATTGGGGAACGGAATTTGATCGTGACGGCGGTTCGCTGATCTTTACACGCGAAGCAGCTCACTCAAGGAACCGCATCCTTCACGCTCACGGCGACGCTACCGGAGCCGAATTCGTCCGCTCTTTGATCGCGCGTGCGGGCCGTGAAAAAAGCATCAATCTGCTTGCTTTCGCAAATACGGACGGGCTCTTGGTCAGTG
This sequence comes from Acidobacteriota bacterium, assembly GCA_016700075.1. Classification (NCBI taxonomy): domain Bacteria; kingdom Pseudomonadati; phylum Acidobacteriota; species Acidobacteriota bacterium. The sequence goes on from CP065000.1 coordinate 1,031,323, forward strand.
ACGGCCGCTGCGTAGGTGTACGCTATCTCGATCCGATACTGCGTGCACCTAAAGAAGTTTACGCCAAGGCCGTCATCATGTGTACAGGCGGAGCCGGCCAGCTTTATCAGCACACCACCAATCCTGACGTGGCAACCGGCGACGGTATGGCAATGGCATATCTGGCCGGCGCCGAAATGGCCGATATGGAGTTCGTTCAATTCCACCCGACTGCGCTGAGTCTGCCGAATGCGCCGCGTTTTTTATTGTCGGAGGCTATGCGAGGCGAAGGCGGCGTCCTGCGAAACATAAATGGCGACCGTTTCATGCAGCGATACGACGAAAGGCTCGAACTCGCCCCGCGTGACATCGTTTCGCGTTCGATCGTTGCCGAAATGCGGCGAACCGGCTCGCGTCACGTATATCTGGATATGACAGCATTCGACGGAGAATTCCTCCGTGAACGCTTTCCGAAAATTAACGAGGTCTGCCTGAGATTTGGCCTGAACATGGCAGAGGCCATGCTGCCCGTCTCGCCCGCATCGCATTACTGCATGGGCGGTATCCGGACCGACCTTTGGGGACGCAGTACCCTTCCCGGCCTTTACGCTGCAGGCGAGGTCTCGTGCACCGGTGTTCACGGAGCCAATCGGCTAGCGTCAAATTCGCTGCTCGAAGGGCTCGTTTTCGGAGCTCGTGCGGGAGCAGCAGCATTGGAAGATTCCAAAGGCCTTGCGGTCGGCATCCCTGATCGTCCGACCGCCAAACGCACGATGATCCCGTCTCGCTCCGCTATATCTATAGCTGTAAAAAAGCGCGTCAAGCGAATAATGTGGGAACGCGTCGGCATATTGCGGGACAAAGCATCCATACAGCGGGCCCTCACCGAATTGGATCAGATCGCAGCCGGACGTATCGACCGTGCATCGCGTAATTTCGTCACGCTTGCCGCGCTTGTTTCCCGAGGAGCACTTTGGCGTGAAGAATCGCGAGGTGGTCATTACAGAACGGATTTTCCGGAAACAGACGATCGATTTCGTGTTCATTCCATACAATCGATCGGTTCGGACATCGGATCCGCCCGTCGTATAGATCTCAGTCGAGATCGCTGACATTTTGCGGCGTCCGTATTTCATAACAATCCGTCGAATAACCCTTACAGCGCCGTCCGTTTTCGTTTATACTGATGTTTCCAGTTTAACTCTCTTTTCGAGGTGTCCTGAACGCAGAAGAATCGTTTATGAACAGCAATGTAACTACGCTTAATCTCGCTTCCATCGTCTCGCATCATGCCCGCCTTGCGCCGCAAAAAGAAGCGGTAGTGTTCGGCGATACGCGTTTCACCTACGGTCAGATTGAGGCGATGACGAATAAGGTCGCCAATGCGTTGACTAAAATGGGCATTGGCCACGGTGACAAGGTCGCCTTGAACTGCCCCAACCTGCCGTATTTCCCGATCGTGTATTACGGCATCATGAAAACCGGTGCCGCGGTGGTTCCGCTTTGCGTGTTGTTCAAAGCCCGCGAGATCGAATATCAGCTCCGCGATTCGGATGCGAAGGCCGTTTTTGTATTCGAAGGGACCGACGAACTGCCGATGGGTGCCGAGACGAAAGAGGCATTCGATAAGGTCGATTCCTGCGAACATCTCGTCGTGATGACGAAAGAGCTTACGTCGCCCTCGCCGATCGAAGGCCATCGGACGCTGGCGCAGGTCATCGGTGCGGAATCAGACAAATACGATATCTTCCCGACCGCGCCTGACGACACGTGCGCGATCCTTTACACGTCGGGCACGACCGGAATGCCGAAAGGAGCTGAGTTGACGCACCTCAATCTCTGGTCAAACGTCGTGACGACATACAGCATTCACTTGCCGATGCTGGATTTCACCGACGGTGAGCAAAAAACAGTTCTGATCACGCTGCCGCTTTTCCATACGACCGGGCAGACGGTTCAGATGAATACCAACATCTACGGCGGCAACCGCGTCGTCCTGCTGCCGAGGTTCGATGCAAAAACCACGCTCGACACCATGGTCGCTGAAAAGGTGAATTTCTGGGTCGGCGTACCGACGATGTATTGGGCATTGCTGCGTTATGCCGAAGAGACCGGATACGACATTTCCGGCGTGAAAGAGAACATGAAGGTCTGCACCTCCGGCGGAGCTCCGATGCCGGTCGAGGTTATGCGGGAATTCACTGAAAAATTCGGCGTCCGCGTGCTCGAAGGCTACGGCCTGAGCGAAACATCACCGCTTGCCACGTTCAATCATTTTGAGAAGCCTTCAAAACCGGGAACGGTCGGTCAGCCGATCTTCGGTGTCGATGTAAGGTGCGTTGACGAAAATGGTAACGAAGTTCCGAGAGGCGAACGAGGCGAGGTCGTAATTCGCGGTACCAACGTGATGAAGGGCTACTACAAACGCCCCGACGCGACTGCCGAAGCATTTCGCAACGGCTGGTTCCATACAGGCGATATCGGCATCATGGACGAAGAAGGTTATCTCGCGATCGTTGACCGCAAGAAAGATATGATCCTTCGCGGCGGCTACAACGTTTATCCGCGCGAGCTTGAGGAAGTGATCATGACCCATCCGGCCGTTTCTATGGTTGCCGTGCTCGGTGTGCCAGATGAAAAGATGGGCGAAGAGGTGAAAGCATTCCTTGTACTGAAAGAAGGCGCATCGCTGAATCATTTCGATTTCATCGACTGGTGCCGCGAGCAGTTCGCCGCAAATAAATATCCGCGATATGTCGAATTTCGCGACAGCCTGCCTATCGGCAATACGGGCAAGATCTCGAAACTCGCTCTACGCGAAGAGATGGCGTCGCATTCGCACAATTGATACCAATTGAATTTGCGGCCGCCGATGAATTACACCGCCTGCCTCTGATATCATCGAATTAGCGAATTATGCGTTTGTCGGTATTAGCAAAGGTTTCGGCGGTGTTTCTTTTATCTGTAGCGGTGCTCGCAGCATGTAATGCCGGCGGTGCGGCCAACTATTCGATCAAAGAGAGCCGCGACTACGAAGCGTCAATGTTCCGGCAGAATTGTGCGATCTGTCACGGCCCTGAAGCCGAAGGCAGAACCCTCGCCGATGGCCGCGTCATCCCGAATCTGCGCGTCGGCCCTCACAAATACGCGACCGACGAACAGATATATCAGCACATCTCTGAAGGCGGCAACGGAATGGTGCCGTTTCGCGGGCAATTGAGCGACCGTGAGATAAAGATGCTCGTCAAGTTCGTCCAGGAGAAATTGCGGAAATGAAAGTTCTCATTACAGGTGCGTCGGGCCTGATCGGCAAGGCACTGCAAAGGTCGTTTGAAGAAAAAGGCTGGGAAATGCTGCTTGCGTCGCGCAGCGAACCGAAGGATGACAAGCACATTAAGTGGACGGTCGAGGAAGGTTTTTCCGACCCCGAACGGCTTGAAGGCATCGATGCAGTTGTCCATTTGGCAGGCGAAAGCGTGAATGGCCTTCGATGGACCGACGAAAAGAAAAAGGCAATTCGCGACAGCCGAGTAGTAGGCACACGTAACCTGGTCGATGCCATTTCAAAACTAAACGAGAAACCTAAGGTTTTTGTCGCATCGTCGGCTATCGGTTTTTATGGCGAACGCGGTGATGAGGAGATGACCGAACCCAGTTCCGCCGGAACAGGATTTCTACCGGATGTTTCCAAAGAGTGGGAATCCGAATCCCGCCGTGCCGAAGATGCCGGCATCCGCACCGTTCTGCTAAGAACAGGGATCGTGCTCTCAAAGGATGGCGGCGCGCTCGGGACGATGCTGACGCCATTCAAATTTGGCGTCGGCGGCGTGGTCGGCAGCGGAAAACAGTGGATGAGTTGGATATCTCTTGACGATCAGGTAGCGATCATCAATTTCGTCATCGAGAACGAGAACATTCGCGGTGCCGTGAACGCCGTCAGTCCGAATCCCGCGACGAATGAAGAGTTCACGAAAACGCTGGGAGATGTCCTCTATCGCCCGACGATCTTGCCTCTGCCGGAATTTGCCGTGTCGATGATGTTCGGCGAGATGGGCGATGCGCTGCTACTCGCCAGTACAAAGGTCCTGCCGAAGCGCCTGCTGGACGCGGGTTTCGAATTCAAATACCCCGACCTGAAACCGGCAATAGAGAGTGCTGTGAAATAGGGTCCCATCTGATAACTCACCGCTTCACGGCACCAACACGATCTTGCCGTTGCCTTTTTGTTCGATGACGTCGTGATGGGCTTGGGCCGCGTCGGCGAGAGGGAATGTACGTGTGATGACCGGTTGCAGATAGCCGGCGGAGGCGCCTTCGGCAATAGCCGTGTGGATCTTGTTGAGATCCGACTGCGGTGCATTGAATAGCGACATTCCGTAAACGGAGGCGTCTTTGGTCATGGCAAGACGCGGCGTAAATTCGAGCGAACCTCGGCTGCCGACGACGACGATCCGGCCGAACATCGCCAGCATCTCGAAATCGCGTTCGAGATTTACATTCGCCAGCATCTCGATGATCACATCAGCTCCACCGACTGTAAATTCCTTGATCTGAGCAAAATGTTCAGGATCGGCGTGATCGAAACCTGCAATGGCACCGTTTTCGACGATCAGATCTTGCCCTTCCGAGCTGCTCGCCGTGCCTATCGCCTGAGCACCAACTCTATTCGCCCACTGCAACGCCGCCAGGCCGACTCCGCCCGAAGCCCCATGAATAATGACGGTCTCGCCGGCGCCCAATTTTGCCTTCTGAAACAATGCACGATAGGCGGTCGCATAAGGCGTCCAAATACCGGCCCCCTGCTCAAAGGAAATATTGTCAGGCAGTATTCCTAGGTGAGTTTCGTCGCAGAGTGAATATTCAGCGTATGTGCCCGAGATCGATCCCGCAGTATAAACTCGGTCGCCCGGTTTGAATCGCGAGACCGCTTCACCGACCGATTCGACAACTCCCGCGGCGTCTTTGCCCGGCGTGTACGGCAGTTTAGGTTTGACCGCGTGGATTCCCGAACGAATGTACGTATCGACGGGATTCACGCCGGCCGCGTGAACTCGCACCAGAACTTGCGTTCCCATCGGCCGCGGTGTGTCGATCTCCTCAAACCTCAAAACCTCGGGCCCGCCGAATTCGCTGACTAGAATGGCTTTCATTTGTCTTCCTGCCCGCGAATCACACGAAAAACACGAAAGATCTCGTACTTTTCGCGTCCTTCGTGTATTTTTCGGGACGATCTCTATTCCACAGTTACCGATTTCGCCAGATTTCGCGGCTGATCGACGTCGCAGCCTCGGCGTACGGCGATGTGATACGACAACAACTGCAGCGGTACGATAGACAGGACGGGACTGAGCAAGTCGCTGGTTTCCGGCACCTCTATGACGTGGTCGGAGACCTTTGAGCTCATCGTATCGCCCTCGGTCAGGACGCTGATAATGATGCCGTCACGCGATTTGACCTCGACAATATTCGAGTGCGTTTTCTCGTAACGGATCTCGCTCGCGGCGTTGCCGTTTTCTTTCGTATTAACGATCACGACCGGCAGTTTTTCGTCGATCAGTGCGTTCGGGCCGTGCTTCATCTCGCCCGCCGGATAGCCTTCGGCGTGGATGTAGCTGATCTCTTTCAACTTTAACGCACCTTCGAGAGCGACGGGGAAATTGATGCCGCGGCCGAGATACAGGAAATCCTGCACGCGGAAAAGGTCTTTTGTGAGTTCCTCGATCGAGTCGGCCTCGTTCAAAAGCTGTTCGATCTTCAGCGGCAGCTCGGCGAGATCCTGTGCGAGTTTCTTTGCGTTCTCTTCCTCGATCTCACCTCGGAGCTGACCGAGATACATCGCGAATAGATACAACGCGATCATCTGCGACGTAAAAGCCTTTGTCGAAGCAACGCCGATCTCAGGTCCCGCGTGCGTCAGTATCGTTCCGTCAGCCTCGCGGGTGATCATCGAGCCCTGAACGTTGCAGATCGCGAGCACCTTACAGCCCGCATTTTTTGCCTCGCGCATTGCGGCGATGGTGTCTGCAGTCTCGCCGGACTGCGAGATGACGATCAGCAGATCGTTCTCACGCAGAACGGGATCTCGGTAACGGAATTCCGACGCGTAATCGACATCTACGGGAACACGAGCGAGAGCCTCGATCATATAACGCCCTGCGATGCCGGCATGCCACGAAGTACCGCAGGCCGCGATCTTTATTGATGCGATCGAGCGGAATTCCTCTTCGGAAATGTCCATCTCATCGAGATAGACCTTTCCGGTATCGAGCGAAACCCTGCCCTGAACCGTATCGCGGACGGCACGCGGCTGCTCGTATATCTCCTTGAGCATGAAGTGCTTGAAGCCGCCTTTTTCCGCCATGATCGGATCCCAAGTGATCCGCTGCTGCTGCGGTTCGACGATATTTCCGTCGAAATCCGTCACACGGACGGCGTCTTTCGTCAGCACGGCGATCTCTCGGTCGCCGAGGAAAAATACATCGCGCGTGTGAACAAGGATAGGCGGCACGTCGGACGCAACGAAAAACTCTCCATCTCCCAAGCCGATCACTACCGGCGGACCTTCGCGGACAGCGATGATCGTGTCGGGCTCGTCCTTTGAGATGATCGCCAGAGCAAAAATACCGCGCAATTCGGCGACTGTCTTCCTCACGGCGAGTTCCAGCGAAAGGCCCTCTTTGTCGATGTAGCTGCCGATCAGATGGGCGACGACCTCAGTATCTGTCTCGGTCTTGAATTCGTGGCCCTCGTCCGCCAAGCGTTCTTTCAGAGTTAGGTAATTTTCGATGATGCCGTTGTGAACTACGACGACATTGCCCGACTTGTCCCGATGCGGATGAGCATTTTCTTCCGTCGGACGGCCGTGGGTCGCCCAGCGTGTGTGGCCGATGCCGTAATTTCCGTCGAGTGGGCACAGGCGTATGACTTCTTCGAGGTTTCGCAGCTTACCTTCTGCACGGCGAAGCTCCAAATTTTTGGCATCATCAACGACTGCGATACCCGCAGAATCGTATCCACGATATTCCAGCTTTCTGAGGCCGTCGATGATCAAAGGCACAACTTGTTTATTTCCAACGTATCCGACAATTCCGCACATACGGTATTTATAAGTCCTTTATTTATATTACTTTTCGGTTAGATCCTTTATCGAGCGAGCGGGAGCTCCGACGGCGAGCTTGTTTGGCTGAATATCCTTTGTAACCACACTTCCCGCTCCCGTCACCGCTCCGTCGCCGACGGTTATGGGGGCCACAAGCATCGTATCGGAGCCGATCTTTACGTTGTCGCCGATATGGGTCTCGTGTTTGTTTTTGCCGTCGTAATTACACGTAATGGTGCCGGCGCCGATGTTGGTGTTTTCGCCGATGGTAGCGTCGCCGAGATAGGTAAGGTGGCTGGCCTTTGAGCGTTTGCCGAGTTTGGTCTTCTTAAGCTCGACGAAATTCCCGACCTTCGCACCTTCCTCCATTACGGCGTGTCCGCGAAGATGTGCTATCGGCCCGACGGTGCAGCCGTTGCCGATCGTAGAATCTGTGACAAACGAATTATCTCGTATCTCAACATTGTCACCGATCACCGAATTCACGATTCGTACGCCGGGTCGAATAATGCAGTTTTCTCCGATAATGGTGTTGCCTTCGATGGTTACGTTCTGATAAATGACCGTGTCGCGGCCGATCTCTGCACGAGAGCTGATGTACGCCGCCTTGGGATCGAGCAGCGTAACGCCGCTTTCCATCAATCGCCGGTTAGCCTGCTTTCGTGTCTTCTTCTCCATTTTCGCGAGTTGTCGGCGTTCGTTGACGCCTTCGACCTCACTGGCGTCGGGGCATTCAAAAACCGCAACGGCCTCGCCGTCTGCACGCAGAATTCCGGGCACATCGGTTAGATAATACTCGCCTTGAGCATTCTCATTTCCAACCCGTGAAAGGGCATCGAAGAGTTTCACCGTATCAAAACAGTAGATACCTGAGTTGATCTCTTTTATTTTCTTTTCGTCGTCGCTTGCGTCCTTCTGCTCGACAACGCGTTCGAACAGGCCATCTTCACCACGCATCACACGCCCGTAACCTGTTGGGTCTTTGAGCTTTACGGATAAGATCGTGCATGCGGCCGCGGCCTCGAGATGGCCGTCTATCATCGCCTGCAGAGTCTCGGCCTTCATCTGCGGAACATCACCCGAAAGCACGACTGTCGTCGAGTTTCTGCCTTCGAGAATTTGCCTCGCAGCGTTTACGGCGTCGCCCGTACCGAGCTGTTTTTCCTGCAGAGCGAATTCGACGCCGGCATCGGGGAATTCATTCTTTACAGCTTTTTCAACCTCATCCGCCTGATGACCGACGATAACAACGACCTTCGAGGGCTCGAGTTTCAATGCGGCACTGACGACGTGATTGACGAGCGGCATCCCGTCCAGATGATGCAGCACTTTTGCGCGCGAGGACCTCATTCGGGTCCCGAGCCCCGCGGCCATTATTAGAATGTCGAGATCGTTACTCAATTTCGAATTCGCCTCCGACGCAAAAAAACTCCGATTGCCTTGCTACTTCCTGCTCTTATGAGCAAATGTTGCAGTATCAAGACTTACGTCCCGCTTCGCCTGCAGTGCGCACAAAAGAAGAACCTGTGCCAGCTTTTCCGGGTTATGGCGGACCTTGTCGCCATCGTCCAACAGATTACCATAAACTATCTCAGCGTCCTCGATGGTCTCTGGTGAGATGGAACCGTGCATACCGATCTGTTCGGCACCCTCAACGTCGTATTTTCGACGCTGCTCCTCCGAGATCGGGCGATCGTTCACGACAACATGGTCAAATCTGATCTGCGGTGCATATTCCCAGACCTTTTCGAGATGGGCACGAGCGGTGAAACCGTCCGTTTCGCCGGGCTGCGTCATCAGATTGCAGACAAAGATTTTCGTAGCATTTGACGCCGCGATCGCGTCGGCGACGCCTTCGACCAGGATCGGCGGCAGTAAACTGGTGAAAAGCGACCCCGGGCCGATCGTGATGATGTCAGCTTTCTCAATGGCGTCCAGAGCAGCGGGCATAGGCTGACACGACGAGGGCTCCAGAAATAACCGCTTCAGCGAATGGCCGAGTTTAGAGATGTTTGTCTCACCGCGGACGATACTGCCGTCATCAAGTTCCGCTGCCAGCCGCACATCGGCGACCGTTGCAGGATAAATGTGTCCTTTGCTCGCAAGAATTTCGCTCGATAGCCGCACAGCCTCAGCAAAATCGCCTGTTATCTCGGACATCGCTGCAAGAAAAAGATTCCCGAAGCTGTGACCGCCCAGGTCGCCGTCACCGCGAAAGCGATGCTGAAACAACTTCGAAAGCAGATGCGAATCCTCGCTCAACGCGACCATGCAGTTGCGGATATCGCCGGGCGGCAGCATTTGCAGCTCGTCGCGCAAACGGCCCGAACTTCCGCCGTCGTCAGAGACTGCAACAATAGCCGAAAGATCATCCAGCCAAAACGGCTCCGTTTCTCCCGCGTGAACAAAGCGTTTAAGTCCCGACAGAAGCGTAGAAAGGCCGTTGCCGCCGCCAATTGCGACAAACCTCAGCCCTCCTGAGCTGTCGGAAAAGATATGGTGCTTCATCAGCTGAAAGAAACTTGTCGGAAAGGCGTACAACTCAACAAAACTCGAGTTACACGGTCAGAGGCCGGACGGTGAAAGTTGATATCGCTAATTCGCGGATATCGCCGGTGAGCGCTTACCGGCTGATTCGGATTGTAGCATTTGAACGTAATTTACGGCAACAAAAGAAAAAACACTTGTCGCAATACGTCATTGCGTGTTAAATTGGTTTTTGCGGTCGTCTTTCGGCCGATCCGTCCGCGTTGCCGAGAAGTACCGGCAGACCATCCAAAAAATTTGATGCCGTCCGTTTCGGCAGATCTCAAATGGCAGAAGCGCCTTTTATATTACAAGAACATCAGTTTCAGCGGCTGAAGACCGTACTCGCCCGCCTTTGCGTCGAATGTGCCGCCCGCGTCGTGTTCCTGGTTGACCGCGACGGCCAGCCGATCACCTATCACGGCGACATCGGCGATATGGACACGACGAGTTTCTCCAGTCTTGCCGCGGGAAACGTCGCCGCAACGAGTTCGATGGCGAAACTCATCGGCGAAGATGTGTTCCCTTCCGTTTTCCATGAAGGCGAGAGAGAAAGTATATTTATCTCGGTCATCGGCCGGAGCCTTTTGGTTGTGGTTTTTGACGAGCGGTCGACGCTGAGCCTTGTAAAACTCAGGACCAAACGCGGCAGCTATGAGGTCGCCGCGATCCTAGACGAAGCGATCGCCGAATCGGCAAACAGCCACGCTAACAACAATTCATTTTTTGCCGAGATCACCGACGACGACATTGACAGCCTGTTCAGCTAGTTACGGGTGACTAATTACGAGTGCTATGACCTTTATCAATTACGCATCGCGAGAGATCAACTGCAAGATCGTATATTACGGTCCTGGGCTTTGCGGCAAAACGACGAATCTGCAGTACATTTATGATTCGACAGCACCGCAAGCAAAAGGCAAACTCATCAGCCTTGCGACAGAGACCGACCGCACGCTGTTCTTCGATTTCATGCCGCTCGAACTCGGCACGGTTCGCGGTTTCAAGACGCGTTTCCATCTTTACACCGTTCCGGGGCAGGTCTATTACGACGCTTCGCGAAAGCTGATCCTGAAAGGCGTCGACGGCGTCGTTTTCGTGGCCGACAGCCAGGAAGAGCGTATGGACGCGAACATTGAGTCGCTTTACAACCTTGAAGAGAATCTGCAGACGCAAGGCTATGACCTAAACAATTTGCCGTACGTTCTTCAATTGAACAAACGCGACCTGCCGAACGTCATTCCGTCAGATGAACTTGTCGGCGAACTGCAGAAAAAAGGGGAACCAGTCTTTGAAGCTGTTGCTACTGACGGAACGGGCGTCTTCGACACTCTGAAAGCGGTCGCTAAACAAGTATTGACCGAACTTAGAAAAGGCTAAACAAAGAGCCTATTAGAAATTGGAAATGCGGACTGATATCATCGAGTCCGCATTCTTGTTTTGAGAGGGAAAGAGAAATTCTATGGAACACATTCGAGTCAATACGCGTCTGATCGCTTACACGGCGGTTATTGCGATCTTCGCCGGCGGGGTCATCTCGTGCGGCGAACCGGGAACCAACAAACCGGAAAACAAACCGGCGGCCCCGAACACGTCCGCAACATCACCGGCAGTGACGGAGGCAAAGCCTCCTGAGATCGGATCTGAAGATACCAAGCCGGCTGGACGCGAAATAAAAGCCGCTGACGGCCCGGCTCTAAAGTCAGTTATCCCGCCCGATGGAGCCATACTCGGCGGCGTGCTGAATGAACTTGCGACGACGCTCCCTGCGCCTGAATTCCCTGCGGATTCAAATGAGTATGGCAAGGTCACTGTCGAAGTTCTGGTCAACGAAAAAGGCGAGGTCGGCGCGGCAAGTGCAGTTGACGGCCCCCAGCCTCTGCGTAAAGCCGCCGTTGAAGCGGCCCGCAACGCGAAATTTGCTCCGCCGCTGAAAGACGGAAAGCCGGTCAAGGTCGGCGGTGTTCTGACGTTCGAGCGTAAGAAGTAGCGTTTACGTTTAATTCATCGAAAAATAAAGGCCGCCAGATTTTGGCGGCCATTTCTAATGGATGTTGCACAGTCTACTTATTGACCGGATTCCCTTCAACGTCAAGGATCACGATCTCGCCGAGGTTTAGTTCTCGAATTCCTGCTTCGATCACCGAAAGGTCTCCGACCAGCAAAAGGGCCGTTCCTGCGGGAGCGGCATACTTTGCAGCTATTGCATTCACATTAGCAATTTGCAGACGCGAAAGCTGATCGGGCTCTGCCTGCAGCGTCGTCATCGGAAGGCCCGCGATCCACAGATCTGAAATTTGCTGCCCGATTCGCTGATAGCCTTCGAACTGCTGTGCATAGCCTCTGATACGCGAAAGCTTGGCCTTCTTGAACTCTTCTTCAGTGATGGGCTTTTCCCCTGCGATTCCGCGAAGCTCTTTCATGAACTCAACAACGGATTCCTTGGTCTTGTCGGTCTGAACACCGCCGTTGGCGATCCAAGTGCCCGCGGTCGAAAGGTGCTGCGGGAATGCGAAAACTCCGTAAGAGTAGCCTTTTTCCTCACGCAGATTTAGATTCAGGCGAGTGCCGAAGCCGCCCCCGTAAACCGCGTTGGCCAACGATAAAGCGTAGTAATCGGCTGACTTTCGTTCGGGCGCATTCAGGACGTGCGAAACGACGGTCTGTGCGGCACCGGGTTTATCGACAAGGTAAACTTTTCCGGGTGCCATCGGGCGTTTGGCAGGTATATTGACTGCTGCCGCGGCCCCGCCTGACCAAGAACCGAAGTGTTTACGTGCCGCCGCAACTGCATCTGTCAGCGTAATGTCCCCGACAAATATCAACGACGAGCTGCCCGGACGCCAGCGGTCAGCGTGAAACTTCACAAGGTCATCGCGCGTGATAGCCGATACCGTTCCCGGCAGTCCGCCCGCCGGACGTCCATACGGATGATCGCGTCCAAAAGCCACCATAGCGGATACGCGGTTCGCAATAGAGTTCGGATTGTTTGCGGCCTGCTTCAGCCCGTCAAGTGTTACCTGTTTTTCCTTCTCAAATTCATCGGCCGGAAATGACGGATTCATGACAACATCCGCCACGATCTCCAGTGCGGCGTCAATATCCCTGGACAATACTTCTGTTCCCATCGACGCCGCCTCACGCGAAGCAAAGCCGCCGAGGTTGCTGCCTAATCCGCCCAAGAATTCATCGATCTCGATCGCAGAACGGTTTTTCGTTCCGCGACGCATCATTCTGGTCGTCATTGCAGCAACGCCCTCTTTTCCGGCGGGATCATCAACCGTGCCCGCACGGGTGCCGATGCCGAAAGAGACTTTGGGCAATTCCGGTTTCTCGACGACAAATATCTCAAGGCCGTTGTCGAGTTTCGCCGTTTTTACTTCAGGAGCTTGGAAAGGCCTATCCTCGCCGAGCGGCGGAACCTGCGATCGGTCGACCGCCATGTCCATTGCTCTGCTCGATGGTTCGGGTCGAAATCGAACAAGAACGCGATTTGCAGTGTTGAGATAGCGGTCTACCGCAGCACGCAGACTTTCCCTTGTGACCGCACGATGGCGTGCAACATCGGCGTCAAATTTTCCGGGGTCGCCTAAGAATGTGTTGTACTCATTGAGTCGATCAGATTTTCCGCCAAAGCCGCCGATACTCTCTAGGCCCGAAACGAACTGATATTCCCAGCGGTTCTTTGCACGGGTCAGTTCAGCTTCGGTCGGGCCGTCCTTTGCTAGACGAGCGATCTCGTCGGTCACGGCTTTTTCAACGTCCTCCAGCTTTACGCCCGGACGAGCCGTGGCCCACATTGCGAACCAACCCGCAAGCGGCTGACCGCTCTGAAATGCGGCGACGTTGGACGCAAGCTGCTTCTCGTAAACAAGAGCCCTCTGCAGCCGCGACGAAAGTCCTGTTGTCAGGATAGATGCGGCAAGATTCATTTCTGCCTCGCCTGCGTCAAAGAACGCGGGTGAATGCCAGCCGAAATAGGTCCGTTCCTGGGGAACTCGGTCACGAACCTCAACGACCTTTTGCGAACCGATCGTCACCTTTCCTTTCGCGGGCCGCTCAAGTGCAGGGCCCGGCGGGATGGTGCCGAAATATTTCTCGACAAGACGCTTTGCTTCTGCGGGATCGAAATCACCGGAAATGACGAGCGAAAGATTATTAGGCGTGTAAAAGCGGCGGAAGAATTCCTTTACGTCGTCCAGCGTTGCCGCGGCGAGGTCTTCGTGAACACCTATGACATCAGACTGGTACGGATGCCCTGCCGGAAATAGAGCCTCACCCAACAGCTTGAAAGCTCGTCCGTATGGCTGATTTTCCAGTCCTTGCCGGCGTTCGTTTCGAACGACCATTATCTGATTGTTCAGGCTTTCCTGTGTCAGAGCCTCGGGAAGCGTCGCAAGGCGGTCGGCCTCGAGCCAAAGCAGATTCTCAAGATTTCCCGAAGGAACCGTGGCAAAATAGTTGGTGCGGTCCTGATTCGTCGTACCGTTGACGCCGCCCTCCATCAGGTTAGCGCCCGCAGCCTCGACATAGTCGAAATACTCCTTGTTCGCGTTCTTCGAACCCTGAAACATCATATGTTCAAAAAGGTGGGCAAAACCGCTTCTGCCCACGCGTTCATTTGCCGAACCGACATAGAACCACTGATTTACATGAACAACGGGCAGCTTTCGGTCAACGTGAAGTATGACCTGAAGCCCGTTCGGCAATACAAATTTCTCAAACTCGACCTTAGGAACAGATGACTGAGCCGAAGTTTGTCCTGCGATCGAAATATTCAAAATAGGTAAGAGAGCGAGCGACATAACGCCCGCGAAAGTCAGCATTCCGCGTAAAATGTTTTTCATATGTTCATCACCAAATCTTCGTAATCGTGTTTTTTTACTTTTTGTTTCTACGCCGAAGGGGAGCATTTTGTTTCGAGTTTCGGCCGCATCAAAGTTCCGCGTGTTGTCAGCAGCCGCCGTTGGAAACTAGTATGTTCTCTGGGCATGACAAAGATAACTCCTCAGTCTCTTATTCGAAAGGCATCAGATAAAGACGCCGCAATAGTTGCCGTGCTCGGCACGGTCACATTCTTTGAAGCCTATTTCGAACAGGACGACACCCACGATCTCGCAAATCATTTCGCCGAGACATTTCAAATCGCCGCCGTCCGCCAAGAGATCGCCGATCCGAATGCGTCCTTCTACTTGGCGTTTCAAGATCACCATGCGGTCGGATACGCGAAACTTCTGCGTGGAACGCCGGGCCCGGGAGTAGCGGGAAAAAGCCCTATCGAACTAAAGCGTATCTACCTCGTTGAACGAGTGTGGAGAACGGGCGTGGGCGAACAACTTCTGCGACATTGTGAATACGAAGCTGCCTCGGCCGGCCATGATGCCATTTGGCTGGGTGTATGGCAAGAAAACACTCGCGGGCTCCGTTTCTATGCGAAACACGGTTACAGAAAGGTTGGCACGATCCAATTCCCATACGGTGCCTCCATCGGAACCAATGACGTAATGTACAAGAAGATCGCCGCACCGGAAACATCAGCGCCTTAGTCATTCTGAACCGATAACTCTTCCGGCCGCGAGCCGCTTCGTTTCCCGAACAGGACCCCATAACAGAACGACGGAACACAAAAACCGGTCGTTACCTGAACTGCGGCCATGATAATCATCACAATACCGATCGCAACACCGATGGCGATCATTTGAAAGTAAAGGGCTGTCGCCGAAAGGATGATCATCACGGAAGCCATCATGCAGGCAAAACGCCTTGGCTTGCCGTAAGGCGGCAACGGTATAGTGCCCGTTACGCAGCGGATGCCGTGGTTATAGATCACATCAAACGGATGCCCCCGAAATACTGCCCCGGCCAACGCAAACGGTAATAGCGCCAGCAATATCGTCGGCGACATCGAGGCCACGCCTGCGGCGACCCATGCTAAACATAGTGCCGGCGATGATCGCAGCCAGTACTTTATCTCGTTGATCTCGCCATCGCTGAGGCCCAAGAATCCTTGGGCCTCTATGCGGCGGCGTTCGGTCGTCATCGTTACCGACATGTTGTTCACCTCGCGTATAGATGCGGTCAGCAGAAATTCGGCGCGACGGCCTCGATGCGTTCACGGTACTCGGGTTTGATCTTCTCGAGCGTTTCGAGGAACCGCGGATGCGTCATACCTGTTCCGAGATATGTCCAACGGTTCGCCTGATGCTGCTGTTCGAGAAACTCCGCACGTTCATCGGCCGTCAGCTTTCGTCCCGTCGCCACTTCAAAGGCTTCCAGATCGAGCTCCGTCTGCTGCTTCACTCCGCCGTCAAGAATTCCGCCGATACTCAGATAATCCTCGATCCCCTGCTCCAAAGCCTCGGGGGCCGATGTTCTGACGAGTTCCTCGACCATGATGGTGTCGAGTTTTGCGTGCTGAGCTTCTTCAAGCCAGTGATGTTTCAGCAGGCTCTTGAACTGCGGATCGAGATTCTCGTCGCCGCGAATGCTGTCGATATAGTGCCGCTGCGTCATCCATTCGATATGCAGAATAACGAGCGCAACTCCCAGCGGACTGTGTGCGAGAACGGCTCTCGCGATGTCGGCGGGAGGTCCAATGACCTTGCATTCACTGCGAAAGTTCTCCTGAAATTCTTTGCTGAATTCCTTGAAAAGCTGGATGTGCTTCGCTTCTTCGCCGGCAAACTGGAGGAACGCGCGGACACGATAGTCATCCTCGTCGAGCGAAGGCCGTACGTGGTCAAGCACGAACGGCAGTATGAATTCCTCCGCAAGGCCGAATATGGAAAGATAAGCGTGCCCTCGGATCTGATTCAGGATCCGTTTTTCATCGTCATTAAGAAATTCGAGATCGTTCACTCTTGCGAGAGATTCGGGCATGAACCTCTTTGTGAAGTCCAGCTTTTTCTCGCCGCCAATGATGTCCTCGATACGCCAGTTGACCTTGCTCGACGCGACGATGGTCTCCTGAAAGCTGTATTGCGAGGCCGCCGTCGGCCTGCGTGTTTCGTTCAATGTAATTGCTCCTAACATTTTATTGCTCCTTTCGTTTATAAATTAGGTGGACTGTTGCCCTACCAAACCAATAGACGTGATCGGGCGCAAAAATAGGACATTTCGCGGGAGAATTAACGAAGATCGGGCATTGTGCTAAGATTCAGCCATTCGGAAATACAGTAAACGGGGAAACTGTCTATGCCGGAAAACCATCAACAAGTTGAGATAACGCGGCTTTTACTGAAATGGCGCGGCGGTGATCACGAGGCATTGAGCGATCTGATGCCCGCAGTGTATCGCGAACTCAGACGCATCGCCCATAATTACATGCGGCGCCAAAATGTTGGCCACTCATTACAGACCACAGCCCTGATAAACGAGGCATATTTGCGGTTAATTGACTCCGACAAGGTCAATTGGCAGGATCGCGATCATTTTTTTGCGATCTGCTCTCAGTTGATGCGGCGTATTTTGGTGGACTCGGCCCGACGGCGTGCCAGCAGTAAACGGGGCGGCAATAGGATGCAGGTAACGCTCAGTGATGCCGTTGCGGCCGATGAGCGGCAAGGGACAGATATCGTGGCTCTCGATGAAGCATTAAGGCGTCTTGCGGCGCTCAGCCCCCGCCAGAGCCAGATAGTTGAAATGAAATATTTTGGCGGGCTGACAGAGGAACAGATCGCTGAGACGCTCGATATATCAAGCAGAACGGTGCGGCGAGACTGGAATATCGCGCGTGCGTGGCTTTACAGAGAACTCTCGAGCCTTTGAACACGATGACCCCGGAACGTTGGGAAAAGATTACTGAGATCTATCAGGAGGCGTTGGATATCTCTGAAACGGATCGCCGCGCTTTTCTCAGCGAGAAATGCCGCGGCGATGCCGATGTGCTCCGAGAGGTTGAGTCGCTTTTAGCAGCAGATGCGGAGGCAGGAGATTTTATTGAAGAGCCCGTTGTCGGAAATATCGCTATCGACGAGACCGATGCTCTGCTTTTCCCCTCAGGCCACATGCTGGGCCGCTATCGAATAGAAAAACTGATCGGCACGGGTGGAATGGGTGAAGTATATTTGGCACTGGACACCACGCTGAATCGGCAGGTCGCTCTGAAGATCCTCCCCGAACGCTGGGCTTCTGATCAAGGTTTTGTTCAAAGGTTTCGTAACGAAGCACTCGCAGCTGCCACGTTGAATCATCCAAACGTCGCTACGATCTACACGGTCGAGGATCATCGACAACGTCCTTTTATTACCATGGAGTTCATAGAGGGGACGACACTTCGTGAAGCCGTGCCGCCGCACGGGATCTCGCTTGTTGATTTTACAAACTGGTTTGACAGCATCTCGGACGCCCTCGCGCACGCTCATGACAAGGGAATAATTCACCGCGACATCAAACCCGGCAACATAATGATCGCTGAACGCGGGCATCCAAAGGTGCTGGATTTCGGGCTCGCACGAATCGGACGGGATGCGTCAATTGAAGCATCGACCATTCAGGAAATAACGGCGCCGGGGCAGGTTCTGGGAACGCCGTCCTACATGTCTCCGGAACAGGCCGAAGGCCGCACGCAAGACAGACGGAGCGATATCTTCAGCCTGGGTATTGTCATGTACGAGGCACTTACCGGCGTTCGGCCTTTTGTTGGTGAAAATTATGGCGAGGTCATTCACGGTATCGTTTCAAAGAATGCTCGCCCGGTCAATGAACTAAGGCCGTACGCTCCAAGAGAGATAGTCCGGATGATCTCAAAATGTCTTGAGAAAGAACCGTCAAACAGATTCAGCTCGATGCACGAGATACGTGCGGTCCTTAAACGGAACCGTCTCGAAAGCCGAGAGCCAAGTACATTGGACAGCTTTGTTCGGCGGTTTTATCGTGAATCGGCTTCGGGTCAGCGCGGCTGGCTGTTGCTGGCTGCGGCTTTGGTAGCAATTGTTTCCGTCGCCGCGTGGTATTACTTTTCCGGAAGAGAGTCGACGCTCGATGCCTCGAATATTACATTCAGCAAGCTGTCCCAATCCAATAATGTCGTTTATGCACACGTCACGCCCGACGCCCGTTCCATCGTTTACAACACCATCGAAGAGAACGAAGAACGTGCAATGTGGATCAGACGGATGGACGACCGAACGGCTCTGCAGCTATTGCCGTCCGCGAAAGTCTGGTTTTGGGGCGGATTGGCGATATCGCATGACAACTCGCAGGTGTATTACATTACCGCGGATCGTTCGGCGAGATACGGGACCTTGTATCGCATCTCGACACTTGGCGGCCAGCCGCGAAAGCTCGTTGATACAGTGAATGATCTCGGCTCATTGTCACCCGACGGTACGCGTATATTGGCCGTCAGATACGGTGATAATGCTCAAATATTTTCTGTCAATGCTCAGGATGGCGGTGACGAACAGGTTATAGCGACGGCTCCGGCCGGCACCATCTATCGAGACCCGCAGTTCTCGACTGACGGGAAAACGATCTTCGCGAGCAAGGTCGAGAACGTAGGAAGTTTAGAAACCTGGACATTGGTCGAGATCGCCGCAGATGGTTCGGGTGAAAAGATCATCTTGCCTGCACGCAGGCAGAAGATCAATGAGATAGCAATAATTCCCGGCGACGGCTCGCTGCTGGTGAATCAGGTCGATGCCGCTTCATACCTGAACCAGTTATTTAGGGTTCGCATTAGCGATGGGTCTGAAACAAAGATAACGAATGACCTGAACTCTTACTTTGGCGTGAGCGTCAGCGCGGACGGAAGGTCAATTGTGACCGCACAGCGAATGGAGGCCAACGACATTTACTGGGGATTTACCGGCGAACCGTCGCAAACGACAAAAGCGACAAAAGAATCTTCTGCACACATACGAACCTCGTGGGTCCCGGACGGAAGGTTGGTATTCGGCGCGCTTGAGAACAATCTTCCGCAGATCTGGATCACGGCATTCGACGGCCGCCAGCCTATAAGGCTCTCAGGCGGCAAACACGCGGATCTTGAACCGGTCGTCTCTTTTGACGGCAAGTTCGTTTTCTTTACCTCCGACCGGACGGGCGAGCGGAAAATATGGCGAATGAACATTGACGGCAGTTCGCCTATCCTTATCGGCCCGGACGAAGGGACTGGAATAAATCCTAAGGTTTCCCCTGACGGCCGCGAGTTATATTTCGCGGTCAACAAGATCGATGGACGATTTCTAGGCCGAGTACCAATCGATGGCGGCACGATCGAGCTTGAGGCTCCCTTTTCGCGATCGTATTGGGATATATCGCCGGATCTGCAGCGAATAGCCTTCGTTGAATACGGAGACGATAATGAGATCAAGGGCGTTGTCGTTAGACCAGTAAACGGTGACGCAGCGGACGTCGTGCGTTTAGATATAACACCTCAGCTTATCTTTCTCTGGTCCGCCGACGGACGCGAAATATACTATCGGGATCGGGCGGGCGAACATCTTTCGACCATCTACGCAATAAACGTCAGAACCGGAGCGAAACGAGTCTTTCTCTCCGCAAACCCTGACACAATACATCATTTATCTTTTTCGCCCGATGGTCGGAAATTTGCTGTTATCCGCGGAAAACTGCTTACGGACGCAATTTTGCTTGAAGTGAACAAGGGAAGATAGAAAGGCCCGGCTCCTTAGGAACCGGACCTCTTCGATCAAATGGCGGGGCCGACGGGGCTCGAACCCGCGACCTCCAACGTGACAGGCTGGCGTTCTAACCAACTGAACTACGACCCCGCGTTTTGAAATTTCCGATCTGCGATCTGAAATTTCCGAAAATGGTGGGCACGAAGGGACTCGAACCCCTAACTTCCTCCTTGTAAGAGAGGCTGTCTACCAATTGACATACATGCCCGAAGCATGTTGCGGCACTCACAATGGGCCGCTGCGGATCTTGGTTTTCAAAATCGCCCATATCAACGAAAATCGGGCGAACCTAGATGTTACGAAACGAGCTATTGCATGTCAAGCAACTTAGCCGCGGCGCATCAATATAGGCTTTGATCCCGTATCCTGAGGCGAACGGCCTTCCTCATACGTCAGGATGGTACCGCCAAACCCAACGGCCCATCCGCGGCCGCCGGCGAAGGTGATCTTTTCAAGTTTGTGTGTCACGAGCTGCTTTTCGTCGATCCAGGTCGAACCGCCGTCGCGGGTTCGGATGATGATCCCGTTATCGCCCACCGCCCAGCCGTTGGACGCAGTTGTAAAGAAAACGTCATTCAGGTTCGCGGTCACGCCCGAATTCTGCTGCCGCCATAGCCTCGCACCGCCGTTCGAGCGAAAGACCCTTCCGCGGTTTCCGACCGCCCAGGCTCCGTCTCTGCCATAGAAAAAGACCGAGTTGAATTTAGAGTCCGATTCGCCCAGCAATGAGGCCCTTTCCCAAGTAAATCCGCCGTCCTCCGTGAACATGATCGTGCCGCCCGCACCGACGATCGCCCCCAACGCCGTATCGGTGAAGGCACCGTCGATCAGGAGATATTTGATAGCGGTCCGGCTGCGTTTCCAGGTCTTACCGTCCTCCTGCAGATGATAGAACACGCCGCCTTCGCCAAATGCCCTTGCAGTACCATCTTTGCCGAAAAGCAGCCGCGTCACGCGCTGATGATCTGCGTCCTCAAACTCGACCTTTACCCAAGTCAATCCGCCATCGTCGGTCTTGCGCAAATAGTTTGAGGGTTCCTTTCCGCGGAGAAAGAAGCTGCGTTCGCAAAGCATCCAGCCGTTGTTCTCATCGGTAAAGTGAACCTGTACGAACGTATCGTTGGTGAACTTTCTGCTCTGTACCCATGACCTGCCGCCGTCATCGGTGATCAGGATCACGCCGTCCGCACCGACTATCCAACCCTTTCGGTCGTCAAGAAAGAAGATGTCACGATACCAGGCAAAACTGTTCGTATTTTGCTTGACCCAATTCGCATTCACGGCCTGAAAACAGGCCGTGAGCAGAAGAAGTGCGATCAATGTTTTTCGCTTAAACATTATTTCTAGAATGGGCTGCCGAACAGGAACCGGACCACGCTCGCCTTTCCGATGGCGTCGAAAACCTTGTCGATGCTGAAACCCTTGCCGCCGACGAAAACCTGGTCTCCGGGGCTGAGGAACACCATCTCCGCCTTTCCGTTCTCCATTGCTGTCAGGCTGACGGTCTTTTTGGTGAGTTTGCCATCGCGTCCGTAGCTGACGACGATCACCTTGTTCTTGTCGCCGGCCTTGGTCACACCGCCCGACTCAAGAATGGCCTCATAGACACTTACTTTGCGGTCCATCACACGAACGCCGGGGTTCGCGACGTTGCCCATTACGCTGTAACGCGTGGACATTGCTTTTTCGAGCGTTACCGTCACCTTCGGGTCGATAATGAACTCATCCAATTTCTGCATTATCTCGGTCGCCACCTGTTCGACCGTTCGCCCGGCAACCATGATCCCTTCACGGATCAGCGGGTACGAGATGCGTGCATTGGGCGGTATCGTAATGCTCTGCCGGCAATAATCCGGGCACTGGCCAAAGACCTCGACAGAAATTATATCGCTCGGACCGAGCCTATATTCTTTCAAGTAGTTTTCGTAATACGGCAGAATCACGTCGTCCGGATCATCTTCGTCTGCCGCTTCGGGTTTCGGGGTCTCCGAGGCACTCGGCGCGGGCAGCGGAACGGCGTTCGACGCCTCGCCTTTGCGTGATGACGTGTTTTTCCCTGATGCCGGTTTCAGATCAGGTGCCTGTGCGGATGACGCCGTCACGGCAATGCCCGTCAGAACAAATACGAATCCAATTAATGCAGCAAAACTTCTCATCTATTGCTTCCTCGTGGCGAAAATAAACTGTGAATATCCCCAAAAATCCATTTTTCTAGCGGCCGCCCTTACCGAACAGGACGGTCTTGACCGTCTCAAAAACAATTACAAGGTCGAGCGTCAGACTCTGATTCTTGATGTAATAAAGGTCATATTGAAGTTTCTGAACGGCGTCATCGACCGAAGCTCCATACGGATATTTGATCTGAGCCCAGCCGGTCAATCCCGGTGCAACAAGATGGCGGTGTTCGTAGTACGGGACCTCTTTTGCAAGCTGATCCACAAAATGCGGGCGTTCCGGCCGCGGGCCCACGAAACTCATCTCACCTTTCAAAATGTTCCAAAACTGCGGGATCTCATCTATTCGCAACTTTCTGATCACACGCCCGACACGAGTAACGCGATCGTCGCCGTTCTTCGCCCAGATCGGTTTGCCGTCTGCCTCAGCATCAGTTCGCATCGAACGGAACTTGATCACGTTAAACGTTCGCCCGCCCTTGCCGACACGCTCTTGTCTGTAAAGGACCGGCCCGCGGGACTCCAGCTTTATAGCGATCGCCGCGAGCAAGGCTATCGGAAACGACAGCACCATCCCTAAAAGAGCCAGCAATCGATGCAGCATTTCGCGAAAGACCGTCTTTACAGGTGTATCACGTCTTCGGCCGGCAAATATCAGCCACGATGGCCGCAGCATATCTACGTGGACCTTTCCCGTGATGCGTTCAAAGAACGACGTGCATTCTTCGATGGACACATCTCCGGCAAGGCTCATCTTCAGCAGCGCTTCGGTCGGAAATGCTCCCCGGCGCTCGCGTACCGCTATGACAACGCGGTCAATGTTCTCGCTGCGGATCACGCTTTCCAGATCGGCGGCCCTTCCGACGATCTCTGACCGTCCGAGCTTCTCTCTTGGCTTCGCACCATTCTCGGAAACAAATCCGACGATGCGATAGCCCGCATCACGTCGCTCCCAAACCGCTTCTGCTGTGTCGAGAGCGGTCTGCCCTGTGCCGACGACCAATATTTTTTCGCCAATTTCAGGGTGCCCCGTAAGTGCGTGAATACACATTCGCCAGCCGAGTAAGATGCCCAAGATCAAGGGGACTGAAATGACCGAGACACCTCTGCCTATCAGCAGCGAGGGCACAAAATAGAAACTCAACGCCAGTAACGCCCACGCGGTTCCGAGAGCCTGTACGAGCCTAAGCATTAGCTCGCGGCGGTTGGTCATTACTACGTAATCGTAAAGATCGTAGAAATAGAGGATGAGCAGAGAGATCGCGGAGGCGATGCCGATCTTCAGCCAGCCATTGCGTTCATTCAGCTCATATGCGGTGCCTTTGAGCCCGAGACGGATGTACATCGCCAAAATGACGCCGCCATATAGGATCGCGGCGTCGGCGATGATCAACCAAAATAATCTCAGACTGAAACGATTGACACTCATTTTGCCTCGTTGGCGATCGGTACTACGGGCTCATATCGGCGTTGAGATTCCGATAGTTGTAATAGCCGTAGTTGTAATGCGACTCGTCCATGACATCAGGGCTTTGATTGAGGACAACGCCAAGCATTCGGTCTTTCGGCAGCGGATCGAGGATCCGGTCGAGCGGCCCGAAACGTGTCCGGTTCGCTCTGACGACAAGCAACGCGCCGTCCGCATGATTTATAAGCACCGTCGCATCGGTGAAAATACCCAGCGGCGGAGCATCGACGATGATGTAATCGAACATCTCTCGGGCTTCTGCAAGTATGTCTTTGAATTTCGGCCCCGAGATGAGTTCGGCAACGTCGCGGCGTGCTTCCCCTCCGGGCAGAATATGAAGGCCCGCGGGCTCTAGCCGGATGATAGCGTCTTTCAACGCAGCGGTTCCCGCAAGGACGTCGGACAGCCCTTTATCAGTTTCTATACCGAGATAGTCCGCAAGGCTCGGCATACGAAGATCGCTGTCGATGATCAGGCAATTGACGGCATCGGTTTGAGCGAGAAGCCACGAAAGATTAAGTGCCGTCACCGATTTCCCTTCGCTGGGATTAACGCTGGCGACCACGATGGACTGCAGTTTCTGCCTTTGACTCTTGTGCAGAATATGCGTTCTGAGGCTCCGATACTCTTCACAATAGTTCGAATTCGGATGAGTTATCGCTACTAGACGTGGCTCAACACGTTCGGCGTCAACCGTCCAACTGACAAAGTCAGGAAGACGCCTTTCCGCCGAACGTGTTAAGCTTTCGGCATTCAACGTTGCCCCGGCAGTTTTATCCGAGATCACATCAGGGAGTGCCGTCCCGATGGTTGCTCCCGGCTGCCCAATGAACGCCGAACTTGGACGACCGATACTGAACTCGCTGCTCGCGAGCAGATCAGGCGGCTGCGACAGGCGATTGCCTGCCGGATTTTCAGTTGCCGCACCATTCGAGGCGGGCTTTACTCCGCCATTCAGGTTTTCGGTCCGATTCTTTTGTAATGCTCTAAGGATGCTCATCTTCTTCCTCCGCCCTTAATGGGGGCAATCACTGTCTGCGGAGTGATCCGACGAATTCGTCTATCTCGAGTCTGATATCATCGTCGATTACTTCGAAAGTAAACCCTGAGGGGACGCCATTTTCATCACCCTTTTCAGTCCCGTTCCCGTTACTCGCTCCATTGCCGTTGGAGCGTTCTGTTCCGCTCTCGCCTATATCAGGCGCGTCCGTTTTGAACATTCTCGGCTTATGATTCTCAGCGTGCTGCTGGCCGTGCCACAGTTCATCCGGCACATCCGGCCTCATCACATGGCCGTCGGACACTGAAGGGGCGGCATCGGCTCCGATCAGATGGTCCTTTCTCGGCAGCATATCCAGATTGTCTGCAACGTCCTCGATCGTCCGCCGGCCGATCACTGTCTCGCCGGCCGAATAGGCCGAAAGCAGGGCGTTGTCGCAGAGATTATTGATGTTCCGGGGTATGCCTTCGGAACAGCGGAAGATAAAATCGACAGCTTCCGGGGTGAAGAGGTTCGGCTGGTCGGAACCCGCTATCAAAAGCCTCTCAGAAATATAGCGGTCCGCTTCCTCTACATTCGGGAATGGATGCATATTGCATCGCAGGGCAACACGCTGCTTCAACTGGCGAAGGTTCGGCTGGTTCAGCCGCTCGCGAAGTTCGGGCTGGCCCGTCAGCACGATCTGCAGATGTTTTGCATTGTCCGACTCAAAGTTGAGAAGCAGACGGATCTCTTCGAGTACATAATCGGACAGCTCATGCGCTTCGTCGATGATGATCACCGTTCGAAGGCCGCGGCGATGCCGCTCTTCCAGCACTTTGCCGAGTATCGTGAGCAGATCGGATTTATTCGACCACTCCTTGATGCCGAGCATCTGCGTCACATGCTGATAGAACTCGTCGATTGACAGCCTGGGGTTGAACAGGTATGCCGCGAGCACACTGGTATCGAGCCGGCGAAGGATCCAGCGAAGTGCTGTGGTCTTGCCCGTGCCAACCTCGCCGGTCAACACAATAAGCCCTTTCGCGTTTTCCAATCCGTAATACAGGCTCGCCAGAACTTCGTTGTAGCTCGGCGTGAATACGATGAACCGCGGATCCGGCGTCAGCGTGAACGGAAGGTCATTCAATCCGAAGAATTCTTTGTACATATCTACCTCATTTACCCGGCCCTAAAGTCTTGGGGCACCTTGCAAAAACTATGTGATCAGCTTGTCGAGCAGCCTCGTGGCCTGCAGGATGAAAACGATCAGCGGAATAACACCCAGCGATGCGGAAAAGCCTGCTGCGAGCTTGAGCCAATGCGACCGCTGTATCCATGCCTTTTCGCCGGCCGAAAGCAGCGGCGGAACCGATGCGAGGACAGGCAATCCCGTGTAGTGCTTGGCATCCTCTATGTTCTGTATCTTGAAGAGCCGCGGCACTTCGAAGAACGCCGCGAGAAGCATTCCCAGGAAAAGCCCTACGCCAGCACCGACCATCGTCAGAAGAAAACGTTTCGGAGCCACGGGTGACTGCGGAACATTTGCAGGATCCTGGACTCGGATGGTCTCGCCCTGAGCATTGGTCTCCACGCCAACGACAGTTTCAGCGTCGTTCTTTTTCTTCAATATCTCGTCGTAGGTCTGTTTCGCGGACTGATAGCGTGCGTTCAGGCCCTCAAGTGCGACCTTCACGTTCGGTATCGAGTTGATCCGTTGTTCGAGTGCGGATATTTGTCCGGTATTCTGCTGACGCTCAACGTCCTTGTTCGAGATCTGCTGCTCGATCTGTCCTATCTGCGACTGGATACGCTGATTCTCGAGCTCCAGGCTCTTTCGCTGCAATTCTGCCTTGCGGCTGGTCGCCTGCGTCGCCGTCTGCGATCTGCGTTCTGCGTTGCGTTTAAGGTTGTCGAATTCCTCATTTACGCGTGCTATCTCGCTCTGCTTCGCTACGACCGCGGGGTGTTTTTCCTTGTAGACCTTGAGAAGATTGTCGAGCTGAGCGTTCAGGTCCGCACGTTTTTTCATCAGTTCGCCATATGCCGGAGTATCCTCAATGGATACAGCACGCATAGTGTCCTGGACCTCTTTCTCGCCAAAGTCCTCTATAAGGCGCATTTGCCTGTTGTTTGCGGCTATCGAGTCGCTCAGGCGGCCTTTTTCGACCATCAGCGTCTGCTTTTCCTTGATTAGCGTGTCCTCACGAAGACGAAGTCCCTGAAGCTGAGCGACGAGCCCCTGTTCGGATTCCGGCAGCGTGTTGACGTTCTGCATCATGATTTCAAGACGCTGTTTCTCGAGTTCGTCCAAGGCTTCTTTCTTTTCGAACAACTGACGCTCAAAAAGCTGATTCGTCGACTCGGCGATCTCGGTCGAGGTCTGGACCTGTGCGTTCACATACTTGCTCGCAAGCTCTGCGGCCACATTGCGTGCGGATTGCGGGTCGCGGTCACGGTAGCGGATCCTGAAAGCGGCGACCTTTTCGTTGCCTGATTCCTCGATCTCTACCTTGATGTTCTTGTACATACGCTCAACGACGAGTTCCATCGGCATTCCGGAACTGCGTTCGAGCTTGTACAGGTCGTATTTCACGATCATCGGCTCAAGTGACGACCGGCTTAGGACTTCCTGATTGATCGTCGAAAGGCGAAGCGACAGGTCCTCGCTCGAAAGGGCCTGAACCAAATTTGACGACACCGTGGGCGGTTTGACGGTCAGCAGCGAGGTTGATTCGTAAATGCTGGGAAGACGATAGACCACGTACCCGATCGCGACGGTGAACGTAAGCATCGGCAGCAGAATGAGCCATTTCTGCCGCTTGACCATTTCGATCAGTTCACCCGGTTTTCTTTGTCTGAATTCTACGCTCATCGTTACTTTTTCCCTTTAATGCTGTTCACTTACTTGCCTGAATGGTCGCCTGAATTGCCCTCTTCCGCTTTTCTAAAGTACTTCCTGGAAATTATGGCCGCTGCCATCAGAGCCACTCCGAAGACCAGAAGCCCTACGCTTTCGGGCATGACCACGAAGAACGCTTCTGCGGTTCCCATTACGGTCGCTCCTGTCAGATCGATACCTTCCATTCGTTACCTCGCTTTGGATCAAAGGCTTGCCAAAACTCTTTTCGCTTCTGCCGTCTCGATGCTTGAGAGTTCGCCGGCCGAACGAAGCGATGTCTCTACCTCACGCCGGGCACCGGCCTTGTCTCCGTTCTGTGCCAACGCCATACCGAGACGAACTCGATAGCCGGGATTTGCTCCGCCTTTTCGCTTTGCCTGCTCATCCAGAGCGACCGCTTTGCGAAACTGTTCTGCTGCCGGCCGGCTCAAACCTTTTTTCAGATAGACCCAGCCGAGCGTGTCGTAAAATCCTGCCGTGTTCGGGCTCTTGGACACCGCCGACGAAGCGAGGTTCAATGCCTCGTCCAAATTCCCGCCGCTTTCAGCAATGAGCCATGCGAGGTTATTTGCGGCGATCGGGG
The DNA here is from genome assembly GCA_016700075.1 of Acidobacteriota bacterium. Classification (NCBI taxonomy): domain Bacteria; kingdom Pseudomonadati; phylum Acidobacteriota; species Acidobacteriota bacterium. The sequence goes on from CP065000.1 coordinate 1,059,679, forward strand.
TCGACGCGTTCAGTTCCAATGCCTTGCGGTATGCCGCTTCAGCCTCCGAACGACGGCCGCGGGAGTCTTCCAGGATCCCGACCAGCGTATAGATCTGGGCCGACGGACGTTTGGCCAAAACTGCCTGATATTGAGCTGCGGCATCGTCGAGCCGGCCTTGTCCGGCAAGCAGGCTTGCGTAGGCCGAATATGCCGGAAGATAACTGCCGTCGAGCTCGATCGCGGCCTTGAGCTCGTTCTCTGCCTCGGCCATGTTCTTTTCAGCGACGAATACTGTTGACCTCAAATATCTCAGTGCTGCCAGGACGTCGGCTTTGCCCGCGTTCCGCTCAAGCAAGCCCGTAAGCTTTTCATGTGCGTTCGCCGTTCTGCCCAACCTGACCGATGAGGTCACTACGCCGTTTATAGCGTCAAAACTCTGCGGATCGACTGAAACTGCACGCTCGTAAAGTTCCAGCGATAACGCCTGCTCAGCCACGGCATCGTGGTATTTCGCCATGTTGACCAAAGCCGTCACCGAGCGTGGATTTTCGCGTAGAACGGCTTCCAGATCAGCCTTTGCCTCATTATTTTTGCCCAGATCCAGATATGCGAGGCCGCGAGACGATGTGCCGCGAAGACGGAGCTCGTAAATTTCCTGCGGACCGTTCTCGGAATTTGGCAATGTTGAATTCGTCCGGTCGATGAGATCGCCCGAGAGCTTGACCACGTTCTGCATATCGCCAGCTGTGATAGCGCTTTGGATCTTCAGCAGGCCTGTACGTATATACGTAGGGTGGTATCGTTCAAGGTCGAGAATAAAAGCATTTGCCTGATCGACCTGTCCGAGTGAAAGCCTCGCCTGAGCCATCAGAAAGAGAGCGTCGCGTTTCGACGGGAAACGCTTCAATACCTCTTCTAGGTCCTTTACGGCCTCCTCGCCCTTGTTCTCAGAGTTCTTTAACCTTGCCCGCAGCAGCAGAGCCTCGATGTCCTGGTCGTTTATTGCGAAAAGAGCGTTGAGATGTTCGGTCGCTTTGGCTGAATCTCGGCGTTCGAGGAAGGTCTCGATCAGACGATAACGGGCCAGTGCGTAGCTCGGGTGCTCTTCCAAAATGTTCTCAAGTTCGCGCTCTGCATCGTCGGCTCGGCCGGCTTCGGCAAAGAACCGAGCCAGCACGAGCCTGCTCTCGGGACTGTTTTCCTGTATCTCGACGAGCTCCCTATTGGCCTGCTCAGCCTTTTCCATCTGACGGCTCGCTATGTAAAACTCTGCGATCGCTTCACGTGCCTCGATATCGCTACCGTTTAGCGATATCGCTTTCTTGAACTTTTCTTCGGCCTCAACGTCGCGGCCGGCATACATCAGCATGCGGCCGTATTCGGTATGGCCTTTGACAGAATCGGGCACCATGGCGAGTCCGCGTTTGATCGCATTCTCGGCCTCAGCGGCGTTGTCACGGGTCATATGAAGCCGCTGAAGGCTGATGTAGGATTCTATGCGTGCAGGGTCGAGGCCGATAGCGTATTCGACCCACACCAGAACTTCGGCGTCGGGGCGACCTTCGGCGGCCATGATCGAAGCCGAGAGAATATGGCCCTCAACGTACTTCGGGTCTGCCGCGAGGATCTCGTCCCGTAGTGCTTCCGTTTCGGCGATCATCGGCGGCTGGGTCATCAGCTGGTAATTGCCGAGCCTGACCTTTGCTTCAAGATTCGAGCCGTCGAGATGAATGGTCTTCTTTATTTCCTCGACCGCTTCGTTGTACTGTCCCAGATTTTCGTGAGCCCTTGCCAGGCCCCAATGAGCGGCTGCGAGGTTATCATCGATCTCCGCAGCTGAGCGGAACTGCATCAGTGCGTCATGAAACTTGCGCTTGGCAAGGTATTCTTCGCCCTTTGCGACGAATGATGACGCAGAATAGCCGCAGCCGGAAATGAACGCGGCTGCAAACAATACTGCTGCAATGAACAGGGATCTAAGCGATTGAAGATGGCACTCTCGGTAACGCATAACTTTGCTTTAAGTTGTTGCCGATCTTTGGTCGCTGCAGCCGGGGCAATGGCTAGTAGCGTCTGGATCGTTGTATGGCCGACAGATCGGCTTTGCGGCCTGCAGTGCAGGCATCGTAGTCAGAAGAAGATGCAATCAGGACGGATTTTCAGAAAATTTACGATGGGACAACTACTCGGGAATGAAAGGGACCAACTGATCCGCAACCCGTGCGGAAAGCTCAAGCACTGCAAGGTCGGCTGCGGCCTCGTCATTGCCGATGGTCGTCATGACGCGGACGAGCGCACCGTCGGTGCGTCGTTTGGCAATGCTGTCCACCACAGTATTTAGCTTGTCCCGATATTCACTTGTCTCGGTTCGGCCGCGGCCTTGGTACCAATACAGCATCACTTCTCTGTATATTCCGTTCTCTATGACGTATCGGTTAGCCTCGAACGGCGGGCCGTTCTTTGGAGTGACGGTAACGATGCCGGGATCGCTGAGTACCCAACCGGCACCGGGAAGGCAGTTTTGCGGGCTGTGTACCGCGGCGCCTGTCCGCTGCGACGCGAAGTAGCCGACATAAATGTTCGCAACGCGGCCCTGTTCGGCAAGCATGTATTCGCGCATCGTATAGTCGGAAGCTTTGAGGATCTTTTCTGTGGCTTCGCTGAACTTGAACTCCGCGCCACGCTGCTGCCATTCGCCGAGAACCGACGGAAATTCGGTCAGATCTCGTCTTTCGACCGATGCCTCGCTTCGGAACGAGAACCAATTTATCGCGGCACTGGAAACGACAAGGATCAGCGTAAGGGCGACGGCGTGCCGCAATGAAGAAGTCGGTGAAGCTGTCGGCGGCGGGTCTTCAAAGTTTTGGGGCCCGTTACCCAAAAGACGCTTCAGGCCGATATTTACGGCGAACAGGAGCAAAAGGGCGACAGCATAAACCGCCCACCCGGACGCATCGTGCCAAAAAGGGCTCGTCGCCTGTTTGCCGTAATAGTAGGAACCGAGGCCCGTCGCCGTCACGCGTGCCGAATTGGTCAATACAGCGATCGGGACGGCTGCGCTCATCAATAGGACGGTCCTGATCGCGTCATTTCTCCGCAGCCGCAGAAAGCTGCTATCGTTGGCGCTTCGGGTGAAGAACGCCAATACGAGTGCCAGAGTCACCAGCGTCATCAGCGACCTGATTCCGCTACATGCTTCGACCACCTCGAGCGAAATTGTCTGTGTTGAGCCTTGCGGCAAAATGTCAATGACATTGCCCTTTCGCAGCGTCGGAACATTAATAAGGCGTATGCCCCAAACGGCGATCTGTGATGCCCATATCTGCAGCGGGAATGCGATCTTGTTGAAGGCGATCTGCGGGATCGGTATCGCAAGCAGCAGCAACGCGACCGGGACCAAAAGCAGCTTCAGCATTTGCCCGCCCGAAAGAAATGCAACGATGCCGGCTAACAACAGGACGAGCGAGATACGTTGTGTGAAGAGTTCGGATCCGAGCGTTCCGCCGAAGAGGAATACCAGGCCTGCTGAGACCAGGCCGATCCCGACAAAAGTATTTGGCGTGCCGGCTGCCTTTTTCAGTTCATCCCTGCCGAGCCACACAATCAGCCCGATAACAAAAGGCACCAGCAGCCCGTGCGAGTAGTTCTCGTCTGTATACCAATCACGGGCCAATTTGATCAGAACGCCCGCATAAAGCACGACGACCGCGGCAAATATCGCCGCGGTTCCAATGATGCCGTTTTTGTCGCCTCTGTGCTCCGTCATGTCGGGCATTCGGCAGAAAACGACGAATCAGATCGGAATTCCGTAATGGAGATCTAGCTGACGCGATGCATCACCATATCGGCAATGCGTTCGAGCAGGTCGGTTTCTCGGTCGAGCGGGATAAGTGTAGCTCGTACATCGGCCAGAAGGTCGGCTGCCATCTCCGAAGCCCTGTCTATTCCGTAATATGAAGCAAAGGTGGCCTTTGCAGCGGCGGCATCTTTGCCTGCCGTCTTGCCAAGTGTTTCCGTGCTTTGCGTGGCGTCCAAAATGTCGTCGGTTATCTGGAAAAGCAGTCCGAGTTTCTCACCAAAGCTCCCGATCGTGGCTGTCTCCTCATCATTTGCTCCCGCGATCACCGCCCCGGCAACCGCCGATGCACAGATCAGCGACCCTGTCTTCATATTATGTATCTCGCTGATCTCCTCGATAGAAGCGTCAGAGCCCTCGGCTTCCAGATCGAGCTGCTGTCCGGCGGCCATTCCGCCAGGCGTTCCGGCAGCGTCTGACAACAGTTGGATCAGACGAACCCGCGTTTCCGGCGGCAGCAATTCGTCATACGCGATGGCCTTGAATGCAATGGTCTGTAGAACGTCTCCCGCAAGTATCGCGGTCGCTTCGTCAAATTGTTTATGACAGGAGGCACGTCCGCGACGCAGATCGTCGTCATCCATTGCTGGCAGATCGTCGTGGATAAGCGAATATGTGTGGATCATCTCGACGGCGGCGGCAGTTCGTATCAGACCGCGGTCATCGACCCCGAATGTACGCCCTGCAGCGAACAAAATGGCGGGTCTGATGCGTTTGCCGCCGGCGAAAATACTCCATCGCATCGCTTGGTGCAGCCGAACAGGCGACACATCGGACGACGGCAAAAGCTCGTCCAAGGCAGCGTCTATCAATGCTCCTATCTCGACTATGAATTCCGCCGCATCAGCCATCAATGCAATTATCCGCTTTTCGATAGGTTTTTCAAGACTCGGTCAATTAAGGCAATACATTAAGTTAGGTGACCTAAACTGCTTGATACAATATCTTGTGGAAAAATTTTATTGACATTCAACAGGCAGATTGTTTAGACTGCACTCGAATTGAGTAGCTCGCTTAGAGCAATTCCCATCGTTTAGACCTAATACAATTTCGGATACTGGTGTTAAAATGATCTTACGGCAGTATCTTTGTCCAAAACGCATATGACCTCGCTAGGAGCATCTATGAGTACAGTCCTGGAATCGGCGATATCCTCTTATCTTGAAAACAACGGCGTCGGAAACGGAGCAGGGACCGCAGCGGCGCGCGAAATAAAACCGTTGGGCTTGAATGCTCAAAAGGTCGTCAGCAAAAGATATTCGCTGAAGGATGCCAAAGGCGAAGCTCTTGAAACGTGGGATGATATCGTCCGCCGCGTTGTCGGTCATGTTTCAACTGCAGAGAAAGCACTTGAAACTCAACGTGCTTTCTACAACGCGATGTCTGCGGTCATGCTTGCCCGCGATTTCGTCCCCAATACACCATGCCTCGTCAACGCCGGCAAGCCAAAAGGCCAGCTTGCCGCTTGTTTTGTTCTTAATGTTCCCGATTCGATCGAGGGCATAATGGAACACGCCAGCAATGTCGCGATTATTCACCAAACGGGCGGCGGCACCGGCATGTCCTATGAATTCCTGCGTCCTGCCGGATCGATGGTCAATTCGACACGCGGTGTGGCCTCTGGTCCCGTCAGCTTCATGAACATCGTCAATCAGACGACCGAGGTCGTTAAACAGGGCGGTGTCCGCCGAGGTGCCAACATGGGCATTTTGGCAGTATCGCATCCTGACATTCTGCGGTTCATTCACGCCAAGAACGACCAGACCAGCCTGACGAATTTCAATATTTCGGTGACCGTAACGGACCTATTCATGGACGCGGTCGAAAGCGGCACATGGTTTCAGACGGAGTTCAAAGGCGAACCTTGGACGCAAGCCGTCTTCGATCCTGTTACCGGACATGACTACGGCCTCTACAGACGTCCGGACGGCTCGGTGGTGACATTCGCCGACAAACTCGCATTCGAGACCGCGGACCTCAGCGACTGCATCATCGAAGAACCGCCGATGCCGGGAATGGTGTTTGCACCGGACATCTGGAACCGAATAGCCGCTTCGGCCCACAAATATGCGGAGCCGGGAATAATTTTTATCGACGAGGTCAACCGCAACAATCATATGATGGCCTCGATGGGGCCGATCTATGCCTGCAACCCCTGCGGCGAGCAGATGCTGCACTTCAACAACTCTTGCAATCTTGGCTCTATAGACGTCGCGAAATTTTATAAGAAGAGTGATTCGGGCGAGGGATTTGTCGATTGGGAACGGCTTTCCTACGTCACTCACTTAAGCACCAGATTTCTTGACAATGTCGTCGACGCAGGACATTTTCCGCTGCCTGAGATCGACGATGTCGTTAAACGAACGCGGCCGGTCGGACTCGGGATAATGGGCTTTGCGGACCTTTGCCTTAAGCTCGGGGTCGTATACGGCAGCGAGGAGTCGCTCAGTTTGATGCAGAAGGTCATGGGCTTCATACGCCGTGAATCGTGGCTCGCTTCGTTGAGTTTGGGACAGGAAAAAGGCGTGTTCCCCGAGTTCGAAGCAAACCGAAAGGCTTACGAGACCTTCCTCTACGATGAGATCGGAGTTCCCCGCGACATTCCGCTTACGCCGAGGAATTACGAGGTGACGACCATCGCCCCGACGGGCACGATATCGCTCGTTGCCGAAACATCATCGGGCATCGAGCCCAATTTCTCATGGGCCTATGTCAGACAGGACACTCTGGGCACGCGAACCTACGTACATCCACTAGCTGCTGAGGCACTTGGCCTTGACGTCGACCATTCCGACGAAGATTCGATAAAGGCCGCCGCCGAGTATGTTGTAGAACATATGTCAGAACTCCCGAAAGAGTTCATCTCCGCGATGGATATCAGTTCGATAGAACACGTTCGAGTATTGGCCGCGGCGCAGAAACATGTTGATAATTCAATATCAAAAACCTGCAACGGTGCGGCGGCCGACACGGTCGAATCAGTTGATGAACTGTACAAGCTGGCACGAAAGCTAGGCTGCAAAGCGGTCAGCTATTACCGCGACGGCAGCCGCGAGGGCCAGGTACTGAACGCCATGAAGTCGGAGGCAAAGAAAGAGGAGAATGTGGGGGGCCCGGCGATCGATGAGGCTCCTTTCGTGGCTTATCCGGAACCTAAGAATCTCAATTCCTCACCGACTCCGGAAAGGGTCGAACGCCCGCGGGAGCTTCAGGGCTCGACGTGGCGTATACCTTTCGAGGGGCAAAATCTTTATGTGACGGTCAATCACGACGGCGAGCGAATTTTGGAGATATTCGTTGCGGGCCCGATCAGTGCCGGCGTGGGACTGCTTGCTTCAAAGATGCTCCGCGGCGGTTTTGATGCGCATGACGTAGCTCGCAGCCTGAACAAGGTCACATCGACGCACGCAGTTTGGTTCAACGAACGGCTTCTAACGTCGCCGGAACAGGCGGTCGCAGAGTGCATTTTCCTGGTTCACCGCAGACTGAACGGAATGCCTGAGTCGGAGCGGGCTCAGAAACACTCGAATGCAAATGAAATGAGAATGTCCTCGATCATCAGCGAATGCCCGGAATGCCGGGGACAGCTCGAACATGCTTCCGGATGCGAAACGTGCCGCGACTGCGGATATTCGAAATGTAAATGATCTAACGCCGCCGTTCGCTGTCTTGCGACACAAAGAAAGGCGGATCGGTCTCGCCTTTGAAGATAGTGAACGTTATCAAACGAGAGACCGCGTAACGCTGGCGTGTTCGCGGATCTTGGATATACCAGCGTCCACGGAACGTCCTTCCAACCAACGCCGGATCGTACGGCAGATTCAGGCTGACCGAAGCATATCCATAACCAAATCCTGAGTCGATAATTGCCGCGGCGTAATTCCCGAGCGTTCCATTTGGAACTGCGGTCAATATGCCGGGGTCGCTTTCGCTGATCACCAAGATCGCGCGTCCGGACCGGACAGAGGTTTTCACAGCGATAGTAAAGTTTGGATTGCCAAGCAGCGGAGGCTCGACCGCGACCGCTTCCGGCACCGTTGACGCCACGCCCGCTCTTCCCTGTCCCGAGATCTCCGGAATGCGGTTCGATTCAGTGAAAAGCCTCGGCCTGTCAAAGGGCGGCATTTCATTCGCGACACGCGGGTCGATCAGCGGCCGACGCATAAAGGCAACAAGATCGGCCTTTTCGTCAGGCGTCATATTGAGCGGCCTTATTAGGTCAGTATTTATATTGTCCGCCGTGAAGTCGCCTCCGCGGTTGTAGAATTCGACAACTTCTTCGAGCGAGGAGAACCGTCCATTGTGCATGTAGACGTTCTGCAGGTCGATATTGCGCAAAGGCGGCGTTTTGAATTGAGCGTCATTGAAAGGCACGCCGGTTATCGCTCCGCGGCCGCGGTCCTCGAACTGCGGACGCACACCGATGTTGTGGAACGCCTGATCCGAAAGAAGCGAGCCGTCGTGGCAAACGCCGCAGCTGAGTTCGACAAAAAGGGTCTTCCCGCGGTCTTCTTGCTCCGTGAGCGGCGTGGTTTGGGTCGCCCAGCGGTCAAGAGGTGTTTGATCCGAGATCAGAGTTCTCTCATGCGTTGCTATCGCCATCACAATACGTGCAGGCGTGACATCCGGCGTACCGAATGCCTCTTCAAAAAGCTCGGGATATGTCCTGTTGCCGATCCAGGTGCGGAGCCCGTTCGGAATGTTCCACGCGACCGCCAACGGACGAACACTCTGTATCTTCGCCGCGATGTGCGTCCAGTTTCTGCCGAAATGCGACATTTCAACATCAGAGAGCGGCGGGCCCGCACTTTGACTTTCAAGCGAACCCAAATCGCCGATCAATATGTTGTTCGTGATCGGATCACGAAAGATCTCTGATGCTCGGCCGTCCCAAAAGAGGCCGTTTCGTGCATAGCCTGCGTTCAAATAGGACGGCGCCTTGCGGCCTGTGACCTGATCATTCAGGCCAAAAAACTGGCTGGCAGAGTAACTGCCGTCAGCACCGTTGACGGGTACGCCCCGCGACCCGAACACATCGTCCGGCGTCCCATAGATCTGGTCAAACCCGGCATTTTGCGTCGAAAGGTCACCGACAACCGTGCGGGGATCTGCTCCGCCCGCTGCGGGCCGATGACACGTTCCGCACGATACGGTGTTTGTCGACGAAAGTTGTTCGTCCCAGAAAAGTGCCTTGCCCAATGCGGCCTTTGACGCAGTGACAGGATTTTCGGCCGGAGCCGGCGGCGGTTCCAACGCCGGGAACTGCACCCCAACGATCGCTCCGTTTGCGGCGGTGCCTTGATCGGGTGAACTGAAAGGGCTGAGTTGAGCATTTCGCTCGCCTCGGATCCAGTAGTAATACGTCTGCTCGGGCGTCGCTGTCGTGTCGTAAAAATAATTGGCGGCGGTCGTCCCGACCTCTGTCGCTCCGGCACTGTCATTTACCGTATTGCGATAGACCCGATATGTTGAAGCTCCAAAAACGGCGTCCCAAATAATGCCGACCTTGAGTCCATAGGCGTTATCCGAGGCGATCACACCGGTCGGTGCAGGAACAGACTCATTCCGCTGCCGGAGATCAGATGCCCCAGCACCTGAATTGAATATTGAGAACGCGGATGCAAGCGAAAGAAAGGCCGCAACGATCAAAAGCTTGGTTCGAAACATATTGTGAGTGATCGGGACATCATTCGGAGGGCGCCGGAGCTCGAAGCAGATGACCGAAAGAAAATTTTAGCATCAAACCGCGCAAGGGTAAACCAATACTAAATACAGTGCGCCAGCGTCGCGGTATGGGTTAGAATCATTTTGCGTCACGCAATTTTTTGGTTATGAGATATTTCCGCTTTTTGGCTGTCGCCTTTTTGACCATTTCTTCGATCCAGATCGCACTTTCACAGGATACGACCGTGCGTCCGCGGACAGCCCCGTCCGCCGACCCTAGTCCACAGCCCGCCGCTGTTGCAGCATCCAATGAAGCTCTGCTGACGCTTCAGTCGCGGTTGCGCCAATTGGTGTTTTCGCCGGAGGCACGCCGCGGCCGTATCGGTATCAAAGCCGTATCGCTGAGAACAGGCCGGGTCATATTTGAAAATGATTCAGAAAAATACTTTGTGCCGGCATCTAACCAGAAGAATTTTACGGTTGCGGCCGCACTTGAAAGACTCGGGCCGGATTTCCGCATCATCACGAATGTATTTTCGGCGGGAGCTCCGGACAGCAATGGCGTGATCCGCGGCGACCTTAGAATATATGGTCGCGGCGACGTATCAATTTCAAAGGCCTTTTATAACGGGGATATCTTCAAGGGCATTGACGCCCTTGTCGATCGCATTGCCGCGGCAGGCGTAAAAAGGATCGAAGGTTCCATTGTCGGCGACGAAAGCTATTTTAGGGGTTCTGCGATCCCTAACACCTGGGAATGGGATGATCTGCAGTGGTCCTACGGAGCAGAAGTATCGGCACTGCCGATCAATGATAATGTTGTCGAACTGGTTGTCCTGCCGGGCTCACAGGGGTCGCCGTGCCGAATAACCATCACCCCGCCCAGTACCATCTATCAGATCGTCAATACATGCACTACAGGAGCTTCAGCCTCAGGAAAGACGCTCACTATTCACAAGAAGCTTGACCGAAATGTTTTGGAAATATCCGGCGCACTGCCGAGCGGCGATGGCGGCCACCGCGGCCCGATCGCGGTCAGTCGACCTGCGGAACTTTTCGTCGCTCTGCTCAAACAGAGATTGGAAGCGAAAGGGATAACCGTCGCCGGCGGCACTCGTCTGCTTTCGCCCGGCGTCACGGCGAACGACACGCCGTTCGAGCTCGCGCGGCTTGAATCACCCCCGCTATCAGTGATCGCTGCAAGAACAATGAAGCCAAGTCAAAACATGTACACGGAAGTTCTGCTGTGGACCCTCGGTGAAGAGGTCGGCAGAAAGAGCGGCCTAACCGGCGACAGTTCCACGCTTGGACTGAACGTACTTAGAGAGTTTTTGAAACAAGCAGGTATCGATGCGGACGGCATCACTCCGTATGACGGCAGCGGAATGTCGAGGCACAATTTGGTCACTCCCTCCGCAAATGCGAGGCTCTACGAATACATGGCGAAAGAAAGTCGTTACTCAAGGGCGTGGCGTGACAGCCTGACCATCGGCGGCATCGACGGCACACTGGCGAACCGCTTCAAAGGAACGGCCGCAGCGAACAACATGAGGGGTAAAACAGGAACGCTGAATCAGGTCTCGGCTCTGACGGGTTATGTTACGACGGCGGGCGGCGATGAGGTGGTGGTTTCCGTGATGGTGAACGGCGTCGCCGAAACGCGTCAACGCGTCGCGTTGATCGACGCGATAATAGTAGAGTTAGCAAACTTTCGCGGCACGATGGACCAATAGCACACCCAATTGCAGAAAGAGGCGTTCCCGTTCGAATGGATCGAACGGCCGCCTCTTGCTAATATCCTGAGTTCTTAAACTACCAGCGGTTTCCGCCGTAGTTTCCGCCGCCTCCGCCTCTCGGTCGGTCCTCACGCGGACGGGCCTCGTTAACGACCATATTGCGGCCGTCGTATTCGGAGCCGTTGAACTGTGCAATTGCATTCGTAGCGTCATCGTCCGATGCCATTTCGACAAAACCGAATCCACGCGAACGCCCTGTTTCGCGGTCATAGACAACGTTTGCCGATTCCACTGCTCCTGCGGTCGCGAAATGCTCCTGCAGATCTTCACTCGTAACCCGGAAAGACAGGTTACCTACATACAATTTGTTTCCCATTTCTATCTATTATCTTTGTACGAAGCGCTAATTGCGGCAGGCAGAACAAGGAAGGCCCAATCGGAAATTCCCGTCAAGACAGCGGCGGTTCCTACTCAAAATAGCAAAACTTCAAATGACCTACTAACTAACTCTCAAGAACCGAATCGCGATCGCGCCGCTTAACGTAACCGGACGGGTGAATCAAACACTGATATCTGACGAGAGCAAAACAGTAGTAAGTATGCCCGTTTTTTAATTTTGAGGCAAGCGTAAACTCAGCCGGCCAAGATTTCGCATCAGCCGTTTCGGAGCACTGCCAAAAGCTTTTCGTGTATGCCGCCAAAACCGCCGTTTGACATGATCGCAACGACGTCGCCGTCTGATAGCTGAGGCGTCAAATGTTCGACGATCGCGTCAGCATCGTCAAGCGTTCGTGCGGGCTTTCCGGTGGCGGCGATGTCCGCGACCAATTTGGGCACGTCAAGTACTTCGCCGTAATTTTTCGCGTCCTCAGGATTGAAAACGCCGGCGATGATAACACTGTCAGCGTGAATGAAGGCCTCCTTGTATCTGTCCTCAAAAACCGACAGCCGCGACGACCTTGAGCGCGGCTCGAAAACGGCGATCAATCGATTGTGGGAATACCGCTGCCGAAGTGCCTTCAGCGTCTCGTCAACTGCGGTCGGATGATGTGCGAAATCGTCGATCACCGTAACGCCGCGTTCGATGCCTCGGACCTCCATACGGCGTTTCACCGATTCGAACGTATCGAATGCCTCCTGCAACTTTTCCTTAGAAATGCCCCACGCATCCGCAGCGATGATCACGGCCAGGCAGTTTCGGACATTGAATTCGCCGATCATCTTGGTCGTGAATTCCGCCCATTTTTCGCCGCCGCAAAACACCGAAAACGAAGTACCTTCACCCGAGAAAGCGATGTCGCGTGCCTGCCATTTCGCGTCGTCCGATAATCCGAACGTCTCGACAGTGGTGAAAAGCTTCCGTTTCATCTGTTCGAGCACTTCGACGACAACAGGTGAATCAATGCCACAGATCAGGCGGCCGTTGCCCGGAACGAGGTTCATCAGCCGCGAGAACTGCCACTTGATAGCATCGAGGTCTTTGTAGATATCGGCGTGGTCAAATTCGATGTTGTTTATGATCGCGAGCTCGGGCAGATAAGACATGAATTTCGGCTTCTTATCAAAGAAAGCGGTGTCATACTCGTCGCCTTCGATCACGAAATAGTCGCTGTCGGTAACTCGAAAACTCTGGCCGAAATTCTGCACGACGCCGCCGACGAGAAACGTCGGATCGAGCCCGCCGACCTCACAAACCCAAGTCGCAAGGCTGGTCGTTGTCGTTTTACCGTGAGTACCCGCAACAACCAGCGAATGCCGGCCGCGTATGAACTCCTCACGCACAACCTCGGCCTGAGAACGATAGACCAGCTTGCGATTAAGCACTTCCTCCAGCTCCGGATTGCCGCGCATTATAGTGTTGCCGACGACGGTTATATCGCGATCAAGATCAGTATTTTCGGCCATGTAGCCCTGCATTATTTCGATGCCGAGCTGTTCCAGCTGAGTTGACATCGGCGGATAGACGTTCTGATCCGAGCCCGTGACCCGATGGCCGCGTGCCTGCAGCATCCCTGCTAAGGACGCCATCGCCGTCCCGCAAATTCCAATTAGGTGATAGTGCATCTGATTATTTGCCTGTAAGTTCCTTCACAAGTTCGTCGGCGTCGTAGATCTTTCGCAGCGACTCAATGATACCCGCGGAATGAACGCCGACCGCACGCGAACCTTCCGCTTCGTCGATGTACCAATAGCGGTTTGATAGCTTCTGCAGATTGCTGTCGAAATTGAGCCCGACTATCTCGCCATTTCTATTTATGACAGGCGAGCCAGAGTTCCCGCCGATGGTGTCCGCCGTGTAAACGAAATTCAGGGGCGTCGCCAGATCGAGTTTTGTACGGGCGTCCATTACGCGTTTCGGCAGGTCAAAAGGATGCCTTTCATTAAAGCTGAGTGCCCTATCATAAAGCCCGAAGAACGTCGTTTTGTACGGTACCAGCGTCGTGTCCTCATCGTAACCGAGTACCTTGCCGTAAAGTATGCGAAGCTGCGAGTTCGCGTCCGGCGGCATCGTCTTGCCGTAAACGGCGAATCTTGCCTGGGCGATCTTTGTACCGTTGGCTGTCTCTACATTCAGAATGTTCGCCTCATTCCACGCTCTTAATTCACGGATCACGGGTTCGGTCCGTTTCGCCAGCGTTATCATTGGTTCGGTCGAATTCAGCACCGCATCTGCGGGGCCGTCGAGCAATGCCTTGCGGACGTTCACATCTTCCAGTTTCGTCTCGCGAAACGCACGCCCAACGACCTCAGCCGGCTCGGCATCACCAACTGAAGCTTTGACGAAGGGATCATTTGCTCCGAGAGCTTTGCGAGCCTCTTCCAGCCACGAACGCAAAGTAGCCTCGTCCATCTCTTTGTAGATCGTTACCGGCGAGAGTATGGAATTCCGAGTAGCCGCAATGCGGCCTTCGCGATATTCGGGCAGCCGCTGAGCTTCAGGTTTTGCCATTTCCAAATGATAGGTAACGATCTGCTGTGCGATCGTCGCGATGCGCGACGCGGCAAGATTTGAAAATGACAGGCGTTCCGCCATGGCGGGCAGCTTCTTGTAGGCGTACGCGATATTTTCCCAGGCCGGAGCGTATTCGCGTTCGAGCTCGGGTTTCGCCTTTAGCCTGTCACGCAGATCCTTCTCCTCAGCCTCTTTGCGGCTGAAGTTACGCGGATTCAGCAAACCCGACTGCTGTCCGTCGAGCCGCTTGAGAGAATTCGCAAATGAACGCATTCCCTGTTGCGCCTGACGTGCCTGCTCCGCACCGAGTTTTGCGTACTCTTCAAGCGCCTTGCGTCGGAGTTCCCATACCTTCTTTTGCAGCGGATTGCCGACATCTCGCTGATAAGCGAGCTGAGCGACAGTAAGCAATCGTGCCGTTGATCCCGGATAGCCGGAAACAAGAATGAACTCACCGTCTTTAGAACCGGTCGTTGACCATTTCAGATAATTCGGGGTATTCGCCGGTTTGTCATTTTCGTAGGCTCTGAGGAATGTGAAATCCAGATCGTGCCGCGGAAATGTGAAATTGTCGTAGTCGCCGCCGAAAAAAGCCGTTTGCTCTTCCGGAGCCATAACAAGACGTACGTCCGTATAGCGTTTGAAACGATACAGCCAGTATTCGCCGCCGCTATAAAAGCTGATCACCTGGCACGAAAGCCCTGATGTCGCGTTGCAGTCTTTTTCGATCACGGCGATCTCGGCACGTCGCTTCGCCGCGATATCTGCATCGCTCGCTCCGCTCGCCGCCGCATCAAGGACACGCTTTGTGACGTCCAGATACGAAGCGAGGATCGAAACCTCGGCGTCCGGTATCTTCAGCTCTTCTGCCTGCGTCTTGGCATAGAATCCGGTCTTCATCAGGTCGCGTTCTTTTGTCGAAAGCCGGGCGATGTAGCCTGCCGCGACGTGATGATTGGTCGCGACGAGGCCGTTCGGCGAAACAAATGCTCCGGAAGCACCGCTTACCTTTGGACTGGCAAGGCGAATGTTATCAAGCCATTCCTGCGAGGGCTCGAAGTTGTACATTTCCTTCCACTGCCGCAGCGGCGGATTGTCAAATGTCCACATTCCCTCATCCGCAAGCGCAATGGGAACCAAGAGTGAAATAAGAAGAAAAAAGCCGGCTATACGTTTCATAATATTGATATCGACCAAGAATCAATTGCTCAGAAGTTTGGTCAGTCGCTCCAGTGAACCATTAAGTATCTCATCTTCACGAGCGACGCAAATACGGACATGGGCGTCCCATGTGTCGCTGTCCGCAAAGGCTGAGCCCGGCGTCATTCCGACGCCCGCCTCTCTCATGATCATCTCGTTGAACGCGATAGCATCGTCGAACCGCCGAGGTATCCGTGCCCAAATGTAGAACGACGACCCTGCATCATAGATCTCAAATCCGAGATCGGAGATGCCCTCGGCAAATCTCCGACGCTTGGCGTCAAATTTGTCTCGCAGCCGCGGATAATACTCATCGTCGGCCATCAGGACCTTGCCGAGCGCGGCTTGCAAGGGCGTTACAGGGCAGACGAAGATCACATTCGCAGCGTTGTTGACCGGACCGATGAGTTCGCCGGGGCCGTATGCGTAACCGAGACGCCAGCCGGAAATGTTCCAGGATTTAGAGAACGAATTGACGGTGATGGTGCGTTCCCACATGTCCGGCAGCGACGCGATCGGCGTGTGCGGGTTCTCGCCGGTCACATAATGCTCATAAACCTCGTCGGAAATGAGCATCAGATCGAGTTCTTTCGCAACGTCCGCAATTGCCTCGAGCTCGGCTTGCGACATTACCTTGCCGCTCGGATTCGCAGGTGAACAAACGATGATAGCCTTCAGGGGAAACTCTGCGCGGTCTTTCAAACGCTTACAGTGTGCGAGAAGCTCATCTTTGTCGAACGTCAGGTCATCATTAAGTTCAAATGCCTCATTCTTAGCTCCGAATTCTTCCAAGATCCGCCGGTGATAAGGATAATAGGGCTCAAAGACCAACGCCGCGGCCCCGCGCAAATAGCTAAGAGCGATCCCGATCAGGGCTCCCGTACCGCCGTTTGTGATCATCAATTCAAACGGCCGAGCGTCGATATTCACGTCGATGCCGTTGTATTTTGCGATCTTTGCCGCGACAGCTTTACGCAATTCCTCATCGCCTTCGCTGCCGCCGTAATGATTGCGGCTGGCGGCTATTTCGACCGCCGCCGCCTCTGCAAGCCGCCGATCGATCGGCAGTTCGGACTGGCCCTGAACCAGATTCCCGCTCGACGGCACCAGGCGCGTGATAGCTCGAATATCGGGCTTTACTTTTGTCAATTTCGCTTCGGTCATAAGGTCTAATTTATCAGTTTTTGCACGTCTAACCTAAACGTCATCCGAGCGAGCTGTGGGCCGCACGACAAGCCAAATATGCTAGAATCCTATGGAAACTTTGGTTATGGCGAAGCTTTACATTTTAACATCGGTATTGATCGCAGTCGCGGCGTTATCGCCGTTTTTGGGACACGCGCAGGCTCCGAACGACGTTCTGGCAAAGGCAACGGGCCACGTTATTCGCGTTGGGGACCTGAGAGAGGACCTTCAGGCAGCGTCACAAAAGCTCCCGGAAGAATTGCGTTCAGCTCGGACCGCAGCTTTTGACCGAATGATGGCCGAGCGCGTTCTGCAATCAGAAGCTCGCAAACAAGGCACGACCGTCGGCAGGCTATTGGCGGTCACCCGCTCAAAGATAGCTGATCCGCCTGCTGCAGAGGTTACCAAGCTCTACGACGCAAACCGCACCTCCCTTTCCTCTTACTCTGAGGCCGAGGGCCGGCAGATCGTGATCGATTACCTGCGGCAAAAGCCTGAGCAGGATGCCGTCAGCGCACTGATCCTGGAACTGCAGACAAAATACAAAGCAACAGCAGGCAAGAACGTCAACGCGGCAGACCTGAGGCCCGCAGACGTCGTTGCAACCATAGAAGGCAAGGCGATAACTGCTGCCGAGTTCGATAAATATGTCGAATTCGATCTTTACGAACTCCGTGCGGATGATGCCGAACGCCTGCGCGATGCCGTCGCGGAGATACTGCTGCAAAAGCTGATCTCAGACGAAGCCGCAGCCGAAAAGATAGACGCCGGTGCTCTGCTCGCTCGAGAGATAACGAGCAAAATGAAAGACTATTCGGACGAAGAGCGGTTCGCTCTGGAGGCCGCCTTTCGAAACCGGCTGTTTCAGAAATACAAGGCAGAGATTTTGCTCGATGTCCCAAAACCGCCGGTTTTCAATATTGACACTGCGAATAGCGCCTCGATCGGGCCTGCGGACGCGAAAGCTGTTATTGTGATGTTCAGCGATCTTCAGTGTTCGGCGTGTGCAGCTGCTCATCCGATCATCAAGGGCGTGATCGCCGAGTTTCCCAACAAGGTGAGATTTGTCGTTCGCAACTTCCCTCTCGAAGGCATCCATAAGAACGCCCGCAACGCGGCACTCGCCGCACGTGCCGCGTTCAATCAAGGAAAGTTCTTTGAATTCGCCGAGATACTATATAAGAATCAGAATAAATTGGATGCAGCGTCGCTGTCTGAATACGCGAGACAGATAGGCTCGAATGAAAAGCAGTTCGACGCAGATATTAGGTCAGAAAAGACCGCCGCAGAAATTGACCGCGACATTTGGGATGGGGAGATGCTTCAGATTTCCGGAACGCCGACGGTTTATGTGAACGGCATTCGTATGCGTAGGATCTCCGCGATATCGCTCCGTAATGCCATCGAAACCGCGTTGCCGCGGTAGTTCAAGCCCGATCTAAGTTGATATGAGAAAGTTGATGTTGCTCCTGATCGCTTTAATGTTCACTGCCTGTTCTCAAAGCGGGCCTGCCGCTCCCGCCAACGGTACTGCTTCGAATGCGGCCGCTACTGCTCCCGCGAAAAAGGAACCTGTTCCGGTCTATACGTTCGAGATCGTCAAAACGCACCCGCACGATCCGCAGGCATTCACGCAAGGCCTCTTTTATCACAACGGCTTTCTTTACGAGAGCACCGGCCAGGAAGGGCGCTCGCAGATCAGAAAGGTCGAGATAGCGACCGGCAAGGTACTGCAAAAATGGGATCTGCCGGGCGATAATTTCGGCGAAGGGGCCGCATTGTTGAACGACAAGATCTATCAAATAACCTGGCGTAACGGCATCGGCCGGGTCTTTTCGCTTGATGATCTCAAACTCTTACGCGAATTCAGCTACGTCGGCGAGGGCTGGGGCCTGACGACCGACGGGACCAACCTGATCATGTCGCAAGGCACACACGTCCTGAAATTCCTTGACCCTGAGAATTTCAAACAGCTCAAAACGCTTCCGGTACTCCGCGAGGATGGCCGGCCGCTGATGAATTTGAACGAGCTCGAATATGTCAAAGGCGAGATATGGGCGAACATTTGGCATTCAGAAAGGCCTGACATTCTGGGGAAAACGAACCACATCGCCCGCATCGACCCTGAAACGGGCAAGATCGTCGGCTGGATTGACCTGACCGGGATCTCACCCGATGATCAGCCGAAACCCGATAAGGCGAGCGATCCGTTCGACCCTAAAGCCGAAAACACGCTGAACGGCATCGCGTACGACCCGGCAACCGAGCGAGTTTGGGTGACGGGAAAGAACTGGCGTAAGCTTTACGAAATTCGAGTCGTCCCGAAGAGCCAATGACCGAAGCTGACCGCAAATTCATGATGCGTGCGATAGAACTCGCACGTGAAGGCGTCGAAGCGGACGCCGGCGGGCCGTTCGGCTGCGTGATCGTCAAAGACGGCGAGATCGTCGGCGAAGGGAACAATCGCGTTACGTCGACGAATGACCCGACCGCTCACGCCGAGGTCGTCGCTATTCGAGAGGCATGCTCTAAACTCGGATCGTTTCAGCTTGAAGGCTGCTCGATCTACGCCTCGTGCGAGCCGTGCCCGATGTGCCTCGGTGCCATATATTGGTCACGGCCGGCGGCTATCTTTTATGCAGGAACGCGTGACGATGCGGCGGCTGCCGGTTTCGACGACGATCTCTTTTATCGGGAGCTTGAACTTCCCAATGAAAAGCGTGAACTTAGTATGCAGCAAATAATGCGTGATGAGGCCCAGGCGGCTTTCCGCGTATGGATAGAGAAAGAGGACAAGATAGAATACTGATGTCCGGAAACCTGGTATTTTTCATCGTCCTTGCCCTCGTCGCCGGCGCCATGGTGCCGACCCAAGGCGCGGTAAATAACAAGCTTGCGGGAGCTCTCGACAGCCCGATCCTAGCGTCATTCATTTCTTTCGTGATCGGGACCCTGTCGCTTCTCGTTTTCGTGATCGTATCGGGCACGGGATTTTCGGGCCTCGCCTCGGCCAAGAACGCATCTGCGGTCGCGTGGACCGGCGGACTGCTTGGCGCATTCTTTGTGACGGCTTCGGTCATTGCTATCCCAAAGCTCGGCGTCGCCTTAACGTTCAGTCTTATAGTTGCAGGACAAATGGTGGTAACGCTAATTATCGATCATTACGGCCTGCTTGACGTGCCGATGAAAGAGATCAACCTGCCGCGAATAGCTGGAGTATTATTGATCATAGTCGGGGTTGTGCTGATCAGGCGATTTTAGGATCCCTCGAGAACGTTCAATGGAAAGCCGAAGCATTCCCAAGCCGGAAAGACGGAGCAGACTCCGCAACATTCTGGGACGAGAATACTACACGGCGAAGCGACGCCTCTCTTGGCTCGCTAACTCGCGAAAGTTCGCAAAACCTGCCGCAAATATTCGCCTCGAACACAGTATATTCAAGCACAGATCGACCATCCTTCGTCCCCTCCGCGACGTAGAGATGTATCTGCAGCATAACAAGCGGACTAATCTGCGGCTGGCGATCGAGCGTATTGAAGGAGCGGTCATTCGGCCCGGCGACACGCTCTCTGTTTGGCGGCTGGTAGGGCGGCCTACGGCATCACGCGGATTTCTCGAGGGCCTTGTCCTTCATAACGGCCGCATCGAAAAAGGCATCGGCGGCGGGCTCTGCCAGCTTGGCAATCTGCTATATTGGATCGCATTGCATTCGCCCCTCACGATCGCGGAAAGATACCGCCACGGTTTTGACGTTTTCCCGGACATCAACCGCTCGATACCATTTGCCTGCGGGGCGACGCTCGCTTACAACTACATCGATCTTCAGCTTCGCAACGACACGTCCAGATCGTACCAAGTTCGTCTATGGATGGACGATGAATATCTGCACGGTGAATTGTTCTCGGATTCACCTTCTGAATTCAAATACGAAATATTCGAGACCGACCATCAGATGAAACTACAGCCGTGGGGCGGCTACACACGGCACAATCGCATCTGGCGTCGCAGGACGAGCTTAATTGACGGCATGACCGAAGAAGAACTCATCACCGAAAACCACGCAATAATGATGTACGAGCCGCTCCTTACCGCCTGATAACAAATCTTTACAATTTCACCGGGAACTTTCCTTCAACCGTTGGTGTCTAATGACTCAGCGGACGGCACCGCCGCGAAAGGAGGAAAGATATGTTTGACCAATTATTGATCAGTGAAACTGAAGGCACCCGAACAAAGGGCCGCCGCGGTTATTTTGCGGTGTCAGGCATTGCGATGGTGACGCTGCTTGTCACGGCCTTCGTGTACAGTATTTTTGCGATCGATTTCCGGATCGCTTCAAGCGGATTTGAAGTAACACAAATGCTTATGCCGGTGATGCCGCCGGCGGCTGAACCGGTCCCTGAACCGCAGCCCCAGCCGCGTCAGAGCATGCCGGCGACACCGCAGAGGTCAGAAACGAACGTGCCGACGCGTGCCGTGAATATGGCGAGGGTCGATGAAACCAGATACGTCCCGAAAGAAGTATCGACCACACCGAACACAACGCTTTCGCGTCCTCTCGGCGATGTGAAGTTCAACGGCAGAGACTCGAACCCTGTCGATCCCGGAACATCCGGAAGAGATACGGGAACCGGAACAGGAACACTTGGCGGAACCGGCACGGGACCTGCAACGAACACGGTCGCAGCCGCCGATGACCCGCCGCCTCCGCCGCCGGTGAAACGCGATCCGCCGCCGACACCGACCCCGCCGAAACAGATCTCGGGCGGCGTTGTGAACGGAAAGGCCATCAGTTTGCCGAAGCCGAACTACTCTGCCGCGGCAGTTGCGGTCGGGGCATCAGGAAGGGTTGACGTGCAGGTGTTGATCGACGAAAGAGGAAACGTGATCTCCGCAAAGGCTGTCAGCGGCCACCCGCTGTTGCGTGCATCGGCGGAACAGGCAGCACGCAATGCCAGATTTGAGGCGACGAAGCTCTCGGACGTTCCGGTCAAGGTCTCGGGCGTGATCATCTACAACTTTACTCAGTCGTAATTGCGACCCAATGGAGAATGAAGCGGGCTTCGGCCCGCTTTTTTGTTTGGTCGAGAGAAACTAAAGGTCTGCGATCGCCGATAACAGGTTAAGGAACTTTGCCGTATCGAGTGCGATGAGTTCAACGGGAATTTGCTTTTTCAGATCATCGAAGATCATCCCGTCGATCATGACCGGCTCGTCGGATTTGACGGCGACCGACGGCATCACCGCAAAGTCGCCAACGATCTCATTGCGAACCGCAGCAATATCACTGCCCGACATCAGTCCCGCGACCGACACGTCGCCGCCAAAATATTTATTCGGCACAGCCACGACCTGCAGATCCGATCCGGTCGTTTCGTTAAAGCTGCCGATCAGCTCCCGCATTATCGGTGCGAACATCTCACCTGTTAGTATTGTGCCTCGCCTTGAGATCACTTGGGGCTTGTCGGGTGCAGCCGTCTTTACGGGCCTTACAGCAAACTCATGCGTTCGCACATCGGCAGCCTGCTGACGCGGCCTTTTCTTCACTATCATCGCCGCGAACTCGCTCACAAACGAGCGTACCATTCCCACGCCGTCCTCGATCTGCGGATAGTCTCCGTAGTGTTCACGTTCGGGCACATCGACCCCGGCCTTCAGATATATCTCATCACCAAGGAATGCGAATGTGGTGCCAAGTCTGCTCCGAAATTCGGTTTGCAGAGCAGATATCTGGGCGATCAACTCACGGCAAAACTCCGGCGTAACGCGGGTCAGGCGTTCATCGGTGTTGTATCGTGTCAACGCCACGGGTACGATCGCTACGGATACGACGCTCGGATAATATGCCGCGAGATCGTTCAGGGTTATTCCCAGTATTTCTCCGTCGTTGATGCCGGGGCACAGAACGACCTGAGCGTGGATCTCGATACCGTTGTCTATCAGCAGCTGCAGTTTGTTCGAGATGTCCGCACGCTTTTCGTCAACGCCGAGCAAATAGGCCCGCGTTTTCAGATCGGTGGCGTGTACTGAGACATACTGCGGTGATAAACGCTGTTCGATCACGCGTTTCATCTCGTCCTCGGTGATCGAGGTCAGCGTAGTGTAGTTGCCGTAAAGGAAAGAAAGCCGTATGTCCTCATCGCGAACGAACAGCGACGGACGGGCGTCTTCAGGGTTGCCCTTGCAAAAGCAGAACAGACATTCGTTCGCACATTGCCGCGGGACGATCTGCTCGAACATAAGCCCCAGCGGCTCACCTTCTTCGCGGTCAAATTCAACTTCGAAAACGTCACTTCCGGGACGCCGCACCTCAAATAGCAGATCGGTCTCGCCGGCGGTCTGATATCGAAAATCGAGATGATCGCGTACGGGCCTGCCGTTCACGCGGACGATGCGGTCGCCGGGACGCAGCTCGAGCTCTTCGCCGAGACTGCCCGTTTCGACCTCAGTTATGGTCACCCCGGGACGGCGAAGCTGCGTTACAGCAGGCGTTACCGCGAATTCATACATAAATAAGAAAAGTGGTCAGTTGTCGGTGGCCTGTGGCCGGAACGAACAACTGACCACCGACAACCGACCGCTGGCCACTGTTTACGCTGCTGCGGCTTTCAGGTCGATCAGCGAATCAAGCGGCGTGTATTCGATATCCTGCGACGTCGCGACCGCTTCGTAGGTGCATTTGCCCGCATAGGTATTTACGCCCTCACGCAGGCCGACGTCCTCTTTAATGGCGCGTTCGAAACCCTTGTTCGCTAGGTCAAGTGCGTACGGCAAGGTCGCGTTCGTCAATGCGAAAGTCGATGTACGCGGCACTGCTCCCGGCATGTTCGCGACGCAGTAATGCAGCACGCCCTCTTCATAATAGGTTGGATTCGAGTGCGTCGTAGCACGCGTCGTCTCAAAGCAGCCGCCCTGATCGACCGCAACGTCAACCAGAACCGATCCTTTCGGGAGCAGATGCAGCATATCGCGTGTTACGAGTTTCGGAGCAGCAGCACCGACGACCAGCACAGCACCAATGACGAGGTCGGCGTGCGAGATCGCTTCTTCTATCTGATAACGCGACGATGCAAGCGTCTGCACTTTTGACAGGAAAATATCGTCAAGCTGCCGCAAACGGTCCAAATTGCGGTCGATGATGGTCACCTTTGCACCCAAACCGACTGCCATTTTTGCGGCCTCAGTGCCCACAATTCCGCCGCCGATGATGACGACATTCGCCGCAGGAACACCCGGAACACCGCCAAGCAAAATTCCCTTGCCGCCGTTCATCTTTTCCAGATACGTCGCGCCGACCTGTACCGACATACGTCCGGCAACCTCGGACATAGGCGTCAAAAGCGGCAGTTTTCCGTTTACATCTGTGATGGTCTCATAAGCGACACCTGTCACATTGCGTTCCATCATCTGCTTGGTCAGTTCGAATTCAGGGGCAAGGTGCAGGTATGTGAAAAGCAGCTGGTTCTCACGCATACGCGGATATTCAGGTGCGATCGGTTCTTTGACCTTGACGATCATGTCGCTCGCTTCCCAAACCTCATCAGCCGTTTCGAGCATTGTTGCGCCGGCCTTGACGTACTGCTCGTCAGTAAAACCTGAGCCTTCGCCAGCCGTTTTCTGCACAAAAACTTCGTGCCCCGCATTCTCCAACGCCTGCACGCCCGCCGGCGTTAGCCCGACGCGATATTCGTTATCTTTGATCTCTTTTGGTAATCCGATCTTCATTTAGAAATTCTCCGGTAAAATAATTGCAAACAGCATAGCCGCAAACGATAATTTTACGCTGTTGCCAAAAAAACGTGAAATGCACCAACCGAAAACTGCTCGTTCATTGCAATAGCAGAGGCCGCTGCTTTATCACGAACGGCCGTGCGGCGATAAACACCTCACCTGCGTCATTGAACGTGATGCCGAATGCCTGATTTGCGGGCGAAGCTCCGATCTGCTTCCCTGTCGGCGAAAATGCCCGTATGACGCTCGTTTCCGTCACGTAGATGTTGCCGCTCGGGTCGAGAGCAATGTCGTTTGGCGAATTCAGTTCTGTCGGAAAACGATTCAGGAATTTACCTTCCGCTGAGAATTTGATGATGTCCTTGCCGCGGCGATCGAGCAAGTACATCGTACCGGCAGCATCGGCAGTCACTGATTCGAAGCCGAAAGCGGTATCGGCGGCGGCCGCTGCGTCTCTGATTTTTTTCACCTCGGCCAGATCCTTGTCGAGAAAAACAATGCCCTGACGCCCGACCGCGATCACGCTTCCGTCGGGTTTGACGTGGATATCACGAAGCCGCGGGTCCTCGTATCTAGCCTTTTCCTCGCCCTCCAAACTCGTGTATTTTCCGATGCCCTTGTTTCCGAGCACGAACAGATTACCCGAGCGGTCGGCTGCGATCGCAAACACCAGGTCGGCTCCCTTTGCGTCCCATTGCTTCAAAAAATTGCCGGCCGCATCAAATATTTGGATCCTGCCGCCATTGTAATCGGTGCTGTAAATGTTCCCATTATTATCAACGGCGACCACACGATTGTCCTTGAATCTTCCGACGCCCGTTCCCTCGCCGCCGACGCGCATGAG
Organism: Acidobacteriota bacterium; assembly: GCA_016700075.1. NCBI lineage: Bacteria > Pseudomonadati > Acidobacteriota > Acidobacteriota bacterium. The sequence continues at coordinate 1,084,830 of CP065000.1, forward strand.
TTCGGACGAGGATTCCATCTCCGCAGCCCTTGTAGCTTTTTCCTCAGGCGACGCGTCGGCCACCGGGCGTGTAATTAGCCACGTGCCGATAATGACCGCCGCGATCACGAAAACCGCAAGTCCGCCGAGCACGATGAACGTCAAAAAGTAGCCGCCGACCCTTTTGGCAGCAGCTGTATCGACCTTGAACTGCGATATCGGCTCAAATATCTTCTTGAGCGAAATGGACTCAAACACGATCGGCTCGCCTCGTTCGAGCTTATCTACCGCATCCTTCGCCTCAGCCAGCCGGCCGCCAAATTGCTCGTGATACAGCTTGATCGCATGTATCTTCTTGTTTGCGGCTAGGAGCTTTTTGATCTCGGAGAATACGAAGGCCTTTTGCGTAAGGTCGGCCAACTCATGAGGTTTTAGTTCGGTGCTGCTATCCGCGCTCTGATCTTCCGAATATAGATATCGCGGCACCAATATAGTGCAGCCGCAAAATCCGCATTTCTGCGTCTTGCCGCCCTCATATTCAAGCGGGCCCGAACACGATTCACATTTGAAGACCTGAGACATGAGCTTTCTGTATGTATTAGTTTGAACCTTGTTCCGACAGTCGACCAGATGCGGGCCCTGACCGATATCCAATTAAAGAGAACTGCGATTATAGTTCAGAACGCGTGTCCGGGAAAACGGTCGAACGGGACTTCGCGATGCCCGATTTGATGATCTACGCAGATTTCGCGAAAATCTTATTTGAGCCAAACATAACACTATGACAAACGAAATTTTTGAAATACCTGTCCGAACCATCGACGGTGAAGATACGACCCTCGGCAACTACAAAGGCAAGACGCTGCTCATCGTGAACGTCGCGTCAAAGTGCGGGCTGACGCCGCAATACGAAGGCCTCGAAAAACTCTATAAAGAATACAATGACAAGGGATTTGAGGTCCTCGGCTTCCCTTGCAACGATTTCAAAGGCCAGGAACCAGGCACTGAGGAAGAGATCAAAGACTTTTGCTCGACGAATTACAACGTCACCTTCCCGATGTTCTCTAAGGTCGGTATCCTCGAAAACCGTCACCCGCTTTATGCAAGCCTGATCGCCGCTCAGCCCGAAGCGAACGTGAATAACGGCGACGGCATGGAAGAGCGGCTTCGCAATTTCGGCCACACACGCACGGATCCGACGGACGTGCTGTGGAATTTTGAGAAATTCCTCGTCAGTAAGAACGGCGATATCGTGTCCCGTTTCGCCCCTGACGTCACTCCTGATGACGAACGCTTGCGTGCTGCTGTCGAGGCTGAACTCTAAGACTGATCCGCGTCTATAATGACCACTCTTAAGGCTCGATACGAGTGGTCATTTTGCGACATATTCAGTAAACGGCCAAACGAGCGGAACGAAGATCATTGCAACGATAAAAATTATTGCGTTGAGCGGTGCTCCCACTTTTGGAAAATCGGTGAATCTATAATTGCCTACGCCGTAAACGAGAACGTTGGCCTGATGGCCTATAGGCGTCAGGAATGTGGTTGACGCGCCTATCGCTATGCCCATGAGAAATGGATACGGCTCATAACCCATACCTGTGGCAATGGCGATGCCTATGGGTGCAAGAAGCACGGCGGCGGCGGCATTTGACATTACCTCGGTGATCATTGTTGTAAACAAGATGAGACAGGCGAGAAGGACATACGGTCCATAATCACCTGTACCGAGAACTATCCAATCGGCCAGCCAGCGCGCTGTTCCGGCATGTTTGTCATCCATCGCAATCCCAAGCGGCATCATACAAGCGATAAGAAATATGACCCTCCATTCGACCTCATAGTACATGTCCTGCGGGCGAACGCAACCGGTAACGACCATAAGGAAAACACCCAATATCCCGGCGATCGAGATGTGCAAAAGGCCCGTCGCGGCCGAGATGACCGCAATTGCCATGATCGCGAGTGCGATAGGAGCTTTTCGTGTCTGCCGTGTCGCTTTTTCTAGACGATTCACAACAAGAAAATTGGAGCTTTTCGCCATCTCGTTGAGTGCGTCAGGCGAGCCCTGCACCAGCAGGACATCTCCGACCTCCAGCGGGACCGAGATGAACCGCTCCTGCAATGTCTGCCCACGACGACGAAGCGCCAGAACAAGAATTTCAAATCTTCGACGAAGATAGCCTTCTTCGATGGTATCTCCCAAGATCTTTGCATTTGGGGCGATCGCGACCTCCGCAAGCTGAACGCTTTCCTCGGTTAGAGACTCGTCTGTGAACTTGGTTTCCGCCCAAATCTGAAGAGGACTGCTGTCCTTATCGCGAAGAATATCCATTATCTTGCCTTCTACGATAAGACGGTCGCCTGATCGTAGAACCGTGTCAGGAGAAGGTTGCAAAGAGACCTTTTCGGCATCTATGTGCCTGTATATCTTCAAGATGGTCAGTCCGTAGTTGGCATTCAGTTCCGAATCGCGGATAGAAACGTCGACAAGCGGTGAGGATTCCGGCACTAGAACCTCGGTAAGGTAATTCTCAAGCTCGTATTCGTCGGTGAGTCCGCCGGTCGCCTTTCGCTTCGGGATGAGATGACGGCCAACAAAGGTCATATAAAGTGCACCGACGCACATGACCGCTAGGCCGGTCGGGGCAAAATCAAACATTCGAAACCCGCGGAAACCCTGTTCTTCAAGTGCGATGGAAACAAGAAGGTTTGGCGGCGTACCGATAACGGTCGTCAGCCCGCCTAGCAACGAGCCGAATGAAAGCGGTATGAGAAGCTTCGTAACGGGATACTCCGCCCTTTTTGCGATCGCGAACATCGCGGGAAGAAGTATCGCGACGGCACCGATGTTGTTCATAAAGGCAGACATGATGCCTATGGTGAACATTATTGTCAGCGTCAATGTGATCGGTCCGCTTGCACCGACCTTGAGAATGAATTCTGCGATGGAATCGGCGACACCGGTTCGAATAAGGCCGTAGCTCAATATGAACATCGCGATGACAGTGATCACCGCAGGATTGCTGAAACCCGAAAATCCCTCTTCGATAGTAACGGTCCCCGTCAGGAGCAGGACGACCGTCACACCGATCGCAACAACGTCAGGCCGAAACACCTCGAACGCGAAAAGCAAGAGTGCGACAACTATGATCGAAATTATGAATAGATGTTCCATTTTACATATCTATCTTTACGGCCAAAGCGGCCAAATGATCGGTACCATGATGCTCGCAATGATCCAGAACAGAATATTCAGCGGAGTGCCGACCTTTACGAAGTCGACAAACTTATACTGTCCGGGACCGTAGATCATCGTGTTGGTTTGAAAACCGACCGGCGTCATGAAACTGGTCGCACATGAAAATGCTATCGCCATCAAAAACGGGATCGGATCTACATTTAGAGTGTTTGCCGTCGATATCGCGATCGGGGCAAGCAGCGCGGCCGTCGCATTGTTCGACATTGCATTGGTAAAAAACATTGTCAGCAGATAGAACGCAGAGACGAGTGCTATTGGGCCAAGTGCTCCAATATAAGCAACCATGTACTCGGAAATAATTCTCGATGTCCCGGTTGTATCCAGGGCTGTCCCTAGCGATAGGATCCCGGCGATCATAAACACGATCTTCCAATCGACGGCCTCATATGCCTCATCGATCGAAAGGCAACCGACCAGGACCAATGCGATGGCACCCGCAAGCGAAGTTACGACGATCGGAGCAATGCCTAGGGACGGGCCTAAGACCACGCCCACGACAATGGCTATCGCTATGGTCGCCTTCGCACGCCGAAACTCGGTCGTTTCCATCTCGGAAGTGATGATGAAATCGCCGCTCCTGCGAAAATTTGCGACCTTGGCGTCCTTGATCTCGATCAGCAAGAGGTCGCCCGAGCTAAGCTCTGTCTCAGAAAGCTTTTCTTTTACAAGTTTTCCCTTATGGCGAATAGCGAGCACAGTTGCATCGTATCGCTCACGAAAATGCGATGTATGCAGCGTTTGCCCGACAAGATTCGACGTCGGAAGTATGACCGCTTCCAAAAGCCTGTATGAATTCGTTGTCAGGCTTTCGTCGCCCCACTTTGTTTGGGCTTTGAAAAGAACTCCTTCTTTTTCCTGCAGGGCACGTATCTGTTCCAGATCGCACCGCACCAACAAGACGTCGTCCGCTTCGAGAATTTCGTCAGCAGACGGAAGCTGAATGATCGTCTCGCCGCGGGTGATCTTTAGTATCATCAGTTCAAGATCACGCACAAGCGGCGCTTCTTTTATCTCTTTTCCCACCGATATCGAATCCGGCAGCAGAACGATCTCTGTCAAATACTCGCTCAGCGAAAAATCATCTACCAGATCGCCGCTACCGCGTCGCTCAGGTATAAGCCGGATGCCGACGAATACCAAATAGGCTGTCCCCGCGACGAAAAGTATCAATCCCAGCGGCGTGAACTCGAACATTGTGAATGCTCGCAGGCCGTTATCTTCTGCTATCGAACTGACCAAGATATTGGAGGGAGTGCCGATCAATGTGCAGATGCCACCGAACATCGATGCAAATGAGACGGGCATCAGTATCTTTGAAGCGCTGATGCCCGTCTCTCGCGCCACGCCCAGTAGGATGGGAAGGAAAATGGCAATGACAGGCGTGTTATTTATGAAAGCGGACAAAACACCGACAACCAGGATGACCACGATGGTTCCGTACCAAAACCCTCGTTTGAACACGCGGCCCGTGAAATCGCCCAGAAATGTAACGGCTCCGGTTCTGAACAGGCCGGCGCTGATCACGAACATAGCCGCGACGGTGAGTGTCGCAGGATTGCTGAATCCGGCGACACCCTGGGCAGGTGTAATTATCCCGCTCAGCAGCAAAAGCCCCATTACGAGCAGAGCGACCATATCCACACGCAGTTTTTCTGTGACGAAAAGAAAAACGGCGAGGGCAAGGACGGCGAGGACGATCGCGATCTCGTAAGTCATAAAAAATGGCGTCGTGTGACGCCATAAAGTTTAACCTGAATTGTGATGAGCCTTCAAACTTTAGGCATTTACACCTCTACTTCGTCGATCTGAGCTTTCTGCAGCTTGCCGCTGTAATCGACATAGAGTGCTTTCCACTCGCTGAAGATATCCAGGACCTGCGTTCCGGCTTCGCGGTGGCCGTTGCCGGTTGCCTTTGTGCCGCCGAAGGGCAGGTGAACCTCAGCACCGATGGTCGCAGAATTTACATAGCAAATGCCCGTGTAAAGTTCCTGCATCGCGTAGAAAGCGTTGTTGACGTCCTGCGTATAGATCGCCGACGACAGCCCGTATTTGACGCCGTTTACGATCTTGATGGCCTCGTCGAGGGTCGAGAACGGAATGACGCTGGTTACCGGGCCGAAGATCTCTTCCTGCTCGATACGCATTCCGGGTGCGACGTCGGAAAAGACCGTCGGCTCGACGAACCAGCCGTTCTTCAGATCGCCTTTCGTCGCGCGGTTACCGCCGACGGCAAGCGTCGCTTTGTCGATCTCTCTGCCGATATGGACGTAACCTAGGATCTTTTGCATTGCGTCCTCGTGAATGACAGGGCCAACCTCTGTTTTCGGATCGAGGCCGTTGCCGACGCGAAGGGCTTTCACGCGCTCGACCAGCTTTGCGACGAATTTCTTGTAGATCTTTTTGTGAACCACTAGCCGCGAACTGGCAGTACAACGCTGTCCGCTTGTACCGAAGGCGCCCCACAGCGAACCGTCAACAGCGTTGTCGATGTCGGCGTCATCCATTACGATGATAGCGTTCTTGCCGCCCATTTCCAGCGAAACGATCTTGTTGTCACGGGCGCATTGCTCGGCGATGATCCGCCCCGTGTTGGTCGAACCGGTGAACGAGATCAACCGAACATCTTTGTGCCCGACAAGTGCCGCCCCCGCATCGCCGAAGCCGTTCACAAGGTTGACGACGCCTTTCGGAATGCCCGCTTTTTCGCACGCCTTGACCAGATTCAATGCTGATAGAGGAACGTCCTCACCGGATTTGATGACGACGGTGTTGCCGCAAACGAGTGCCGGGATGAGCTTCCACGACGGTATTGCCATCGGGAAATTGAACGGCGTGATCAGGCCGCACAATCCGACAGGCTGGCGAACGCACATTGCGAATTTGTTCGGCATCTCAGCCGGCGTCGTAAAGCCGTGCAAACGGCGGCCTTCGCCGGCGGTGTAATAGGTGCAGTCGATAGCTTCCTGTACATCGCCGCCCGCTTCCTTCAGCACCTTGCCCATTTCGCGGGTCATTTCCTGCGTGTAACGGTCCTTGTTGTCGCGGATGATCTCGGCGAGGTTGAACAACAGCTCCGCACGCTTAGGCGCGGGCGTCCGCCGCCAGCGGTCGGCCGCTTCTGCCGCAGCAGCTACGGCAGCATCAACGTCTGCAGCATTGGACTTCGGAAAACGCCCGACAATATCGCTTGTGTCCGCAGGATTTACATTGTCAAACCACTCACCGGACGAGCTTTTCACCCACTCGCCGCCGACGTAGTTGTAATATTTTGCCACCGCAGGTTTTGCGGCTTTTTTATCTTTAGCTTGTTTTGCTTTTGCCATAAGTAATTAACGAACTGTGAATTGTACCAGTTTGGTCTGCACTGAACGAGTTCCCGGATTGTAGAAAGCGACATGCAGAACCACAGGATCGCCGGGATTTAGTTTCGAAACGATATCTTTGAATGTCGCAAGCGTGGTCACAGGCTTTCTGTTGATCCGCTGTATCAGATCGCCCTCGAGCAAAGCATCGCCGCCGCCCGAGTTCTTCACGTCGGTGATAAAACTCGCTGGGCTGATCTCCTCTATCAATAGACCTTTCTGGCCCTGCATCCGATTTGATGCTGCCAACGCGGGCGTCAATTCTGTCAGCGAAAGTCCGAACGGCCTCTCATCAACGATGTCGCCCTCCAAAGGCAAACGCCGGCGGTCGTTGGCTCCGGCAGTGCTGCTTTGTGCCGGCCGTTCACCAAGTTTAATGTTTGCGGTTTTTGAAACCAGCTCATCGCCGACCTCGCGAAGAAAGCGAAGCTCAACGCTGCGGTCGGGCTGCGTCATGGCAACCTTTGTGATCAGATCCTGAGCACCGGCGACCGGTTGGCCGTTGAACTCGACCACGATATCGCCCGATATTATCCCGACGGACGCTGCCGGGCCGTCCTTGTCGCGGACATCGGTGATTATTGCCCCGCCGGTCTCTTTCAGGCCGTATACCGCTATGAATTCGGGGCGTACCGAATCCAATAGCACTCCTAAATATCCTCGCCGAACCTTGCCGTTCTTCAATATCTGGTCATATACATGACGAGTTTCGCCCGAAGGAAGGGCAAAACTTACGCCGTTGAAATCGCCTGTTGATGTCGCAATTTGCGAGTTCACCCCGATCACTTCACCGCGCAGGTTCACCAGCGGGCCGCCGGAATTACCACGGTTTATCGCTGCATCCGTCTGAATGAATCGCTGAAACGGCGTCGAGAAAGGCGTCTCTCGCCGAGTCTGCGAAATGATGCCGGCCGTGACGGTTTTCGCGAGGCCGAAGGGCGAACCGATCGCAAGCACCCAATCACCCACCTTTACTGATTCTGAATCACCGAGTTTAACGGCGGGCAACGGGCCTCTTGCATCGATCTTCAGCACTGCGATATCAGTTTCTTCATCATCACCGAGCGATCTTGCAACATATTCCTCGCCCGAATCGAGTTTCACGAGAATGCGCGTTGCTCCCGCGATGACGTGGCGGTTCGTGATGATGTGGCCTTCAGGGCTGACGATAAATCCGCTGCCGACAGCCTGAACAGGCCGCTGCTGCATCTGCCGACGCAGGAACTCCATCACGTCGTCGTTGTTGCCCGGCGAAGGTGCGGTGCGGGCCGACTGCTGCGGTGCCGGGCCTTTGGCGTCAATACTGACAACAGAGGGGCCGACCAGCTTTGCAATATCGGAAAATGTCCTGGATAGATCTTCCGCGGACTGGGCGTGGACCGAAAACTGCAAAAGCACCAAAACCGCAAAGATGAATGCGATCCTATATCTCGAATCGTGGTTCAAAATTCGGGGCATAAAGCCTCCCTAAAAGTAATGCCTAAAGGAGAGTCTTTCGATTATAACAAACTAATGTTGCGGCAGTAGAAGTATCATTCTGCACTTTTCAGCAGAACCTTCAGGACTCCGGGCTGTGCAGCGACCCGCATTGCCTCCACGCCGTCGGAAAGCGGCATTATTCGTGAGATGAGACGTTCCACATCAACTGAGCGAGATTCGAGAAGCCCGAGAGCCGGACGAAAACGCCCGCAGCGAGAACCGATCACCGTTATCTCGTCGACAACTACTCGAGATGCTTCCCACGTCGGTGTTCCGTGAAACGTCGACTTAAGAACGATCGTCCCGCGGGGCCGAACAAGGTCAAGTGCCATTGAAAAGCCACTCTCGGAACCGCTTGCTTCAACGACCACGTCAAATGAGCTGTTGTGTTCAGGAGCGATCCGCCGTCTCAGCACTGTTCTGATGCCCATATCCGCTGCTATCCAAAGCTTTTGCGGATGCTTACCGACAACTACGAGCGAAGGCGAAAGAAAATGGAGAGCTGCGGCGCAAAGCAGACCGAGTTTTCCGTCGCCGATGACCGCGACACGGGTCTCCGCATTTATCCTGACGGCATCGGCAATTCCCGCTGCGGCCGCCAGCGGTTCCGTGAAAACTGCCTGCTCATCTGAGATATTGTCTGTCAGTTCGATCAGATTTTCCGGCGGCAGCGTCAGGTATTCCGCATGGGCACCGTTTCTTCTTACGATGCCAAGCACCGTACGATCCGGGCAATGACGCGGATCACCAGATCTACAAAGGTCGCATTTTCCGCAGCCGGCGTTGATCTCGCCAACCACACGTTTTCCCACAATGTCCGGCCTTGCCGAACACTCCTCCACAACACCTACGAACTCATGCCCGATCACGCCCTCGAAATTTGCATAGCCGCGTGCGATCTCGATGTCCGTATTGCAGATGCCGGACATGGTGACACGCACCAAAGCCTCGCCGTTCGCGGTCGGACGATCGGCCTCGGCCATAACCAATTTTCCGTTGCTTATTGTAAGAGCCTTCATTGATGGTCAGTATCGAGGCCGGTACTTGCCCCGCACGCGCAGCTACTATAATCTCATTTTAGTATGCTTTCGGCGAAAACCCGCATTAAGCCTTTGTTACGGATGGCCATTCTCATCACCGCACTCGGTCTTCTGGCGGTCATTTTTTCCTGCGACGCTCCAAAAGAACCAGTCGCAGAAGATGGGCCGAGGAACTCTAGCCCGACCGAAGCCTATAAGAATCTTTTTGATGCCGTGAAGGCAAAGGACACAGAAGCTATCAAGCGCAATCTGACAAAGAAGTCCATTGATATGGGTCAGATGATGGTCGATCGGAAGATGAAGGATTCGGTGGCGGAAGCATTAGAGAACGGCCTGACCGCGACCACACTTTCCCCGACGCTGCCCACTATACGTGACGAACGGGTCAAAGGGAATATGGGAGCCCTGGAAGTCTGGAATTCCAAGGACAGCAAATGGGAGGATCTGCCGTTCATGTTAGAGAACGGTTCGTGGAAATTGGCTTGGGGCGATCAGTTCGCCGGAACGTTCGTATCGCCGGGCAAAGGACGCGATACGATAGAGAAAGAAGCAGCAAACGCCATGTCAAATACACCGTCGGCTGCAGTACACCCCGCCGTTACCAACTCGGCGGCGGCTAACGCCGTTAACGGCGCCGCAGGGAAATGATCTCCTCGGAAAACATATTGTCGGTTATCGCAACCTACGAGGCCAATGGCTGGGTGCTTCGCCGGTTGATCGCACGCTCCGAAAGGCTTACCGAATTTGAGGCCATCGCAGTTCGATATGCCCCGGCGGTCAAGGTCTGCGAGGGAAAGATGGACGCGGCGTGGTTTTCGCGGCCTCCTGCCGAAGGGCTGATCGCATGGGAACTGCGGGCCTTGGACGAGGCACCATATGCTTTGCTCGAGTTTTTGGACGAGTCTTCCGACGATCTCGAGGAACGCATCTCAGAGGTCGAAACGAGGTTGGCCGAAAGCACCGTCGGGAAAGAGATTGCTTGACATAGAAGGCGCGTGACTGCAAACTACTTCCTTAGTAGATGTCTTCCAGGCAATTTGACAGAAAAGTAGCACTCATTTGGGACAAACTCCGTCCCGTGACCCGCAAAATGCTTGCAGGAGCAATGAAAAGCGGGCCATCTCAACCTCTCTCTACGACCGCACCGAAGTTCTTCTACGATGCAACTGCCGACTGGGAGGTCAGTCGTTTGTTGACCGCACTCGACGAGGAAGCGAGGGTTCCGGCCAATAAGAAGAACAAAAAAAGACTTAATGAAATCGTGAAGCTCGCCGATGTTTGTGTTCGGGTTTTGGAAACACAGTCAGCGTCGGCTGAGGTATTCAACCTTCTGGCTGAACGTGCCTTGAGAGATAACGACTACGACCGACTCGAACGGCTCGCTGAGAACCTCGCTGACCGCTATTCTGCAGGCGAGATCGCCGAGATCATCCGTCAGACCGAATATCCTCAGGTGCGTGCCATCGCTTACGAAACTTTGGCGATGCTGCCTGTCGATGTCATCGCACCTCTGCTTGAAGACGGACTTTACTTCGAAATAGCTTTGTACGCCCTGGAGCAAAAAGCATTTGAATTTGATTCCGAAGAGGCCCGGGAACTTCTGGATCAGATGGAATCACAGGCACGATTCGTCCCGCAGGCCTGACTGGATCTACTTTTGGGGCTGTCCAAAACCCCAGCGAAACGGCGTCGGAAGAAAACTAACGCCTCCGATCCTCACGCCGAAATACATCATCACGGAAATATATTTGTGCCCCTTTGCCCGAACGCATTGGCGCAATCGCCTGTCGGATGCCTTTCGTTCAGCTTTTGTGCCGCCGACGAAATAATCTCGGTCGTGAGCCTCGCAGCATTCTCCCCAATCGCCGTCAGGAAATAACGAACAGCCGTCAAATTTGTAATTTTCGGGCGGCTGAACCCTATCGGACCTGACCTGCGAGATGCCCGTCGAGACAGTCAACATCGAAAGGGCCGCAGCAAAAAAGAACATCAAGCGAAAACTACGCATTGGCAGTGCCTGTGGAATCCGTCTTATACCGCTGAGAGTATAAAGGAAATCGTGAAGTGATCTCGGCTACATCGCGGCGGACCTTGGACCTGACCTCGTCTGATTCGGGAGCGTGGATCACATCGGCTATCATCGCTCCGATCGAACGCATCTCGTCTTCTTTCATTCCTCGCGTCGTGAGTGCCGGCGTGCCTATGCGGATCCCCGAGGCAACGAAAGGCTTTTGCGTGTCAAACGGGATCGTGTTCTTGTTTACCGTGATGTGCACCTGCTCAAGTGCCTTTTCGGCATCTTTGCCCGTGATGCCCTTGCCGTCCATCCAAACATCTACTAGCATCAGGTGATTGTCCGTGCCGCCTGAAACGATGCGCAGGCCAGCATTTGAAAGGGTTTCCGCGAGCGCCTTAGCGTTCGTTATGACCTGTTGCTGATATTCCTTGAAACTCGGCTGCAGAGCCTCGCCAAATGAGACCGCTTTTGCGGCGATGATGTGTATCAGCGGCCCACCCTGAATGCCCGGGAAAACGGCACGGTCAACGTCTTTCGCAAACTCCTCCTTACACAAGATCAAGCCGCCGCGAGGGCCTCGAAGCGTCTTATGCGTCGTAGTTGTTACAAATTCACAATGCGGGATCGGCGAAGTATGCAGGCCCGCGGCGACAAGCCCCGCGATATGTGCGATATCGGCCATCACCTTTGCACCGACCGATCGCGCGATCTCGCCAATGCGTTCAAAATCGATGGTCCTCGGATATGCCGAAGCACCACATATCAAAAGTGCGGGGCGGCTTTCCTCGGCAATACGCTGCAGTTCGTCGTAGTCGATCTGTTCCGTCTCGCGGTTTACGCCGTAGTCGGCGACCTTGAAATTGATGCCCGAAAAATTCAGCGGATGGCCGTGCGTCAAATGCCCGCCGTGCGAGAGGTTCATGCCCAAGATCGTGTCGCCGTGGTTTATCGCCGCCAGGAATACTGACATATTCGCCTGCGCACCGCTGTGCGGCTGGGCGTTCGCGTGTTCCGCTCCAAATATCTCTTTCGCGCGGTCGATCGCGGCCTGTTCGACGACGTCTGAAAACTCGCAGCCGCCGTAGTAACGCTTTCCGGGATAGCCTTCGGCGTATTTGTTCGTAAAAACCGTGCCCATCGTCTGCAGAACTGCCTCAGAAACGAAATTCTCTGAAGCGATCAGTTCAAGCCCATCGGCCTGCCGGCGAACCTCGCTGTCAATGGCATTGCTGATCAACGGATCGGTATCGGAGATATTTGCGGTAAAGAAATCGGACATACTCGGTGTTCCCTTCATTTAATGACTGATTTAATAACTGACCAAAATCAATGATAATCCTGCGCACCAAACTATGAAAAGTGCGATCACAATTAAAACATGCATCGCCGCATTGGTATTCGCTTGCCGCTCTGCCGCTGCAAAGGCATCGTTCAAGCGGATGAATGCAGGAAACCTGAGAATTGAATTTTACGTTTTGCTGTTTCTGATCGCTGCCATCGCGGGTTTCGGCTGCTCATCGACACCAAATAAGGGCGGCAACGACACTTCGGCGGCGGCGCCATCATCCGCTCGCGAGATCATTCTGGAGAATAATACGCCGACCGTCGATATGCCCAAAGTGACGCTGATCTCGACAGAAGACATCAACCGATCGAATGATGCCGCAGCGGTCATGGCAGTGAAAAGACGCTGGCCGATGGCGATGCAGCCGCGCGATCAAAAGGAGTTTGACGCGATATTGGCAGCGGGCTTCACCTTTGTCGCGGACGCAAAGGTAATGAACCGAAAGGAATATATTGCCGACCGCATATCGCCAAATGAATGGCGGATCACGCACGTCGTTTATGACAATATTACGCTTTAGTTTTTCGGTAATAATGCCCTTCTGACATATCGCAATCGCGTCAACAACGACAACGAGAACACAAAAGAACGCGAGATCAAGGTCATCCACTGGGCGGACATTTTTGTGAGATCTGGCGGCGAATGGAAGATCGCGGCGGCTCATGTGGTCGATTTTCGGATCGAGCCAATCAGCACACCTTAATAGCGCAATTTTTTGAAGTTATAGAGTCTCCGAGCATCTGGTAACATTGAATGAACGAATCCTTTGGTGTGTTCAACTCGCGAGGCGCTTTATGGCAGTGAAGGTAGTTTGTGGTGTTTTTGGGCTTTTTTTGCTGGCGATGGCAGGCGTTGCTCTGCAATCGCGAGAGGTTATTCCCGACGGTGTTTTCTCTTTCGTTTCGCCATCGCCGACTCCCGATGCCGGCGTGCCGCTTAATGTGCTTACTGACGCCGAGAAACGAATAATCGTGGACAAGGGAACGGACCGCCCATTCACAGGCGAACTTACGGACAATTTCGTGGAAGGCAGATATTACTGCCGCCAATGCGACGCTCCGCTCTTCAATTCCAAAGATAAATTCCCTTCAAAATGCGGCTGGCCCAGCTTTGATCTGGAAATTCCCGGAGCAGTAACTAAACTTCCCGACCCCGACGGCGAGCGGACCGAGATCGTCTGCTCCCGCTGCAAAGGCCATCTCGGCCACGTTTTCTACGGTGAAGGCTACACCGACAAGGATACGAGGCATTGCGTTAATTCCACATCAATGGTGTTTGTCCCAAGAAGGTCAAAGGATAATGCCAATGTCGCGGTTTTCGCAGGCGGCTACTTTTGGGGCGTCGAATATTATTTCCTGCGTGAAAAAGGCGTAAAGAGCGTGCGTTCGGGCTACACCGGCGGCAGTGTGGCGAGCCCCACATACGAGCAGGTCCTCACGAAAAAGACGGGGCACTTTGAAGCTGTAGAGGTCGTATTCGACCCCAAAGTAACCAGTTACGAGACGCTCGCACGTCTGTTTTTCGAGATACACGATCCGACACAGGCCGACGGCCAGGGAGCCGACATCGGCCCGCAATATCTTTCCGCCGTATTCTTTCAGGACGAGGAACAGCGGCAGACCGCCGAAAAACTCATTAAGATCTTAGAAGGCAAAGGGCTGAAAGTTGCCACGCGTCTCAAACCCGCCCGCAGATTCTGGCCCGCGGAAGAGTATCATCAACGCTATTACGAAAAGAACGGCGGTACCCCGTATTGCCACGTGCGTGTGAAGAGGTTTTAGACCCGCTGCTCTCGGTTACGAAAACATAGAATTGAAATCACTCTCTGATAAGACAACTACTCCGAGCGATTCAGCCTTGGTCAATTTCGACCCCGCGTCGCTGCCGGCAACGACGAAATCCGTCTTTTTGCTGACGGACGACGAAATGCGGCCGCCGCGTTCTTCGATGAGTTTTGCGGCCTCGTCGCGAGTGTAATTTTCGAGTTTTCCGGTCAACACAAAGGTCTTTCCGACAAATCGTTCGTCCAACGCGGCGGTCGAGGCCTCGTCCATTTCCGTCTCAACGCCGGCGGCCTTGAGCCTCTCGATAAGTTCGAGATTCTTCGGATCGCGAAACCACGTGTGAACGCTCTCGGCAACGGCCAAGCCGATCTCGGGAATGTCGTCGAGTTCATCTGCCGACGCGTGTGCAATGCGGTCAATGCTGCGGAAATTATTGGCTAAGAGCTTCGCATAGCGTTCTCCAACGTGGCGTATATCAATGCCGTACAGAAGCCGCTGCAGCCCGCGTGTCTTGCTCGCTTCGACCTGGTCGATCAGATTTGTGCCCGATTTTTCTGCCATGCGTTCCAATGCAGCGATGTCCTCGACCTTCAAACTATAAAGGTCGGAAACGTCACGGATCATGCCTTTATCAACGAGTGTTTCAACCAACACTTCGCCGAGGCCCTCGATGTCCATTGCCTTTCGCGATGCGTAATACTGAATGCGTGCTTTGATCTTGGCAGGACAATCGGGATTTGTGCAGCGGCGAACAGCTTCACCTTCGGGGCGAACGGCTTCGGCACCGCAAACGGGGCAAATTATCGGAAAGACGAATTCCGTTTCGCTGCCGTCACGTTTCGACGGAATATTTTGAAGAACTTGCGGAATGATCTCGCCGCTTTTTTCTATCAGCACATAGTCGCCGATCTTAAGGCCGAGCCGCTTTATTTCGTCCTCATTATGAAGCGATGCCCGTGCAACCGTTGTACCGGCAAGCTGAACAGGCTCAAGGTTTGCGACCGGCGTCAAAGCTCCGGTTCGCCCGACCTGAACGCTGATCGAAAGCAGCTTTGTGGTCGCCTGGCGTGCCGGATATTTATATGCGATGGCCCAACGCGGTGCCTTAGTCGTCGCTCCGAATTCCTCCTGCAACGCCGTCGAATTGACCTTTACGACAACGCCATCGATCTCGTAATCCAGCGTGTCGCGGTGCGTTTCCATGTCGTTGACAAACTCGACAAGCTCATCAAAACTGCCGCACAGACGCCGATTCGGGTTGACGTTAAACCCGTTGCGTTCCAGCCATTCAAAATTCTCCCAATGTGTCGCGAACATCTTTTGATTGCCGGCAAGAACGTCATACGGAAACATATCGAGCCGCCGCGATGCGACGATCTGCGAATCGAGCATTCGGACCGTGCCGCTCGCACAGTTGCGCGGATTAGCGAACGTTTTCTCGTCCTGCATCTCAAGTTCCGCGTTGATACGGGCAAACTGGGACCTGGACAAGAATACTTCTCCGCGGACCTCGGCGTGCTCCGGTGCGTCCGCTTTTAACCGCAGCGGAACGGTGCGAATGGTCTTTGCGTTTTGAGTAACTTCGTCTCCGGCCTGGCCGTCGCCGCGTGTCGCCGCAGTCGTTAGAATGCCCTTTTCGTAATGCAGCGAAACGCTGAGCCCGTCGATCTTCAGCTCGGCGACATATTCCAGCTTTCTGCCTTCGGCGAGCTTTTCACAGCGTTCAGTAAACGCTTTCAACTCGTCGAGGCTGTAGCTGTTGTCCAGCGACATCAGCGGCACGTTGTGTTTGAAAGGCCGCAGCGAATCCGCCTTTCCGCCCACGCGTTGTGTAGGGCTGTCGGGCGTTATCAATTCGGGATGTTCGGCCTCAAGCGCCTTCAAACGCTCGAGCAGTTGATCGAACTCAAAGTCCGATATCTCCGGCTCCGCCTTTTGATAGTAAAGGTCGTTATGCCGCTGGATCTCGCGACGCAATTTCTCGATCTCTTGTTTTACGCTCATTGGTCAATTCATCGCTTCGGCGATCAGACGATGGAAATGGTGTGTTCCCTGCTCACGGGCCGGCGAATATCGTCCGCGGTCGTAGAATCGCGAGCGAACGCCTCGCTGCACATTTTCGACAACGGCCTCATCCTCCATTTCGACCGTATGGAGGTAGGCTCCCGCTCCTTTTTCCAAAAACGTCTCGTCGCGGACATATGTCTGAAACTCGACTATGGTCCTGTCGACAGCGACTGGCCTGACAATATTCACCGAGATTCCCCACGGATAAAAATTGAACATCAAATTCGGGAAGATGAACATATAACGGGCAGCTACCTCACCGCGATCATCGAGCCCCGTTTGGACCGATGCAAATCGATAAAGGTCGGTCGTATAACTGCCGTAATCGACAACTGCGTTCAATCCTTGATGCACGTAAGGAATATGAAATCCTTCGAGGTAATTCTCGCAATACAACGCCCAATGTGCGTTGACCTCATATTCTCGAGTGGCGGTCAGCCGCAGCCCTTCAGCGGTCGCTCTTTCGAAAAGCCAGGCAATGTCGTCAGTCATTTCCCAGAACTTAACGGAAGGAGAAACAGACGCAAACACAAAACCGCCGAGCTCTGCGGACTCGATCGTCGAAAGGTCATCGCTCTCGGACGGAAAATTCTCGACTTCCTCGAATTCAGGCATCGACAGCATCTTTCCGTCCAGCGAAAAACGCCGGCCGTGATAACGACATCTGATCAGATCGCCTGAACAGGGCTCTTCGACGAGCAGCATTGCACGATGCGTACAAACGTTCGTCAGACATCGGATCCCTTCCTGCGTCCTCACCAGCAACGCAGGTTCGTCGAGCATTCCCTGCAATATGGTTTTCGGATGAAGTTGTTCAACTGAGTCCGCGTGCCCCACAAGCTGCCAGCTAGGTGCAAATATCTTCTCCCGAGACGCCGCAAAGACCTCTGCATCGGTGTAAAACTCCGACGGCAGTGTCCATGCCTTCTTGATGTCTTTGTCGATGTCGAACATTTCTAGCCGCGGTAAAGCAAATATGCCGGCCGCTCTCTGTCCCGATGAAAACCCCGTCCTATAAAACCCGCTTCGAACGCTTCCTGAAATTCAGCACGAATTCTCATCTGCTCGGCCAAAGCGGATTTCGGATCAGCTGCGACCAATGCATTCCAGTCATTCATGATCACAATGGCCGCCGCGGGAGATCCGGGGTTCTCGAATTTTTCTCCGCGCGACAACGCGATCACCTTATCGCTCTCCAAATGCCATTCGGCGAACAAACGGTCGCTTGCCAGGCCGATCTTCTCGCCGTCGGTCTCGGGCGAGGTACCGTAATCGATGCCGTAGAAATTCTCCCGATATTCGCTGACGATCGCACCCAGCTTTTCCAGGTTAAAATACGCATTTCTCGCCTTTACGGGCTCAAATGTCCATTTGACATACTTTACGCCCTCAGACAACGCGCGTTCCCGCTGGGCCCATTTTAATCGACGCCCGAGGCCGAGGCTCTGAAACTCATTGTCCACGGCGGTCATATGGGAATAGAACGCAGGCTCGCCGCGAAGAAAGGCCGGCACGCTCAGGACGAACCCGACAAGACGTTCTCCCAAATAAGCTCCAAGCGTAAAACCGCCCGCATTCTTTGTAACAATGAAATGCCGGACAGGCGAAATTTCCGTCTCCGGCAAGGCAAAGACCGCTCTTTGGAGCTCTACACAGCTTCCGAGCTGATCCAGCGATTCGCACTCTCGTATCTCGATATTATCTGACATATGCGACGAAATTGATGCTATCAGAAATATCTCGGCAACGGAAAAATACCCTTAACTTATGGCCCTGCGGTCTGTTAAACTAATTGTTGCCGCTATTCAGCGGCGCCTCGACTCCCTCAATCGCATTAGATGACCCAACAGAACGGCCTTGAGATCAGGGGAACGCTCTTCCGTCAACCTTTCGCCGAATTAGCGGCGGAGATCCTTGCCGCGCGTCTTTCCGGCAGCCTTCGACTAAGCTACGGCACTAAAAAGTGCATTGTTTACTTTAAGAACGGCAGGCTGGCATTTGCCGTCTCAAATTCAAAGGAACATAAGATCTTCGCTCTGCTGCTTTCACGAGGACGTATTGAAGATAAAGATCTGCAGCAGGCTCCGGATTTTACCAACGACTTTGAGTTCACGGCTTTCTTGGTCCGCAGCGGCTTTCTGACAAAAGAAGAAAGCGACAACCTGTTTGTTGATCAGATGGCTGCAATCGTTACAGATGCGTTCTCATGGAAGGACGGCGATTGGACATTCAGCCCCCTGGCACGGATCCGCGATGGGTTGGAATATGACATCCGCATCGACGAACTACTAGCCAACTACAGCCGCTGCCTTGCTGAACATGACGTTCTGTCACGGTTTCGCAGTCTCGACGAGCAGTTCGCACGTTCAGAGAAGGAAGACCTTAACATAAATCTCTCGCCTGAAGAGGCGTTCGTCCTGTCGCGGTCGCAGGATGGCCCGATGACGGTACAAAGCATTTTGAATATCGCTCCGATCTCGGAGGGCCGTGCTCTTCACGTGATATACACGCTATGGCTAAGCGGCTTTCTCATCCGAACCGATTGGGAAAGGGTGTTTGACGAACATTCCGTTGCCATGATGAACAACGTGAGACTGGAGTTGAAGCGCGAAGCTCGCATCGTCTCCCAAAAGGCCCCGGATGAAACTACCCCCGACGAACCTCAACCGCAGCCGGAGGTTACCGCCGAACCCGAGCCCGTGATCACATTGGATGAATATCTCGACCGTGTTTTGAATGCAGTTACTTTCTACGATGTTCTCGGTGTCGATCGGGGCGTAGAAAGTGATGAGCTGAAAAGAGCCTACTTCACGTCGGCAAAGCAGTTTCACCCGGACAAATACCGCTCGGAATCGCCCGAAACACTCAAACGCATTCAGGATGCCTTCACCTCGCTGTCTCAGGCGCATGAAACGCTGAAGACGCCCGAACTGCGTGAGATCTACGACTATAGGATGCGCAAGGAACTTGCCGAACGCGAGAAACGCGGCGGCGAAGCGGTCGGGAACGCGAGCCTGCAGGCTGAACAGGCAGCAGAGAATTTCGAACGCGGCTTCTCAATGCTTATGGACGGCGACGCCGAAGGGGCAACACCGTTCCTTGCTCGAGCCGCACACTACGCCCCAAAAAATGCACGCTACCGTGCATATTACGGCAAGGCTCTTTCGCACGACGACAAGCAGCGGCACAAGGCCGAAGCTGAGATGCAGGCAGCACTCAAACTCGACAATACGAATCCGACGTTCCGGCTCCTTTTGGCAGAATTCTTTGCTCAGGTCGGCCTGATGAAGCGGGCTGAGGGCGAGCTCAATCGCCTGCTTGCGATGTTCCCGAGCAATCGCGAGGCTCGCGAAATGCTTGACGAACTTAAAACTCGAACGAATTGACCTCGTGATTTTGGCCTTTCCTTGAAATTGATCCGCAAAACGACGACACTAGTTGGGTGAGCAGTATCTTTCGTGACAGCGGCAATGCGGACGAAAAACTCCGCCGTATCGCAGACCGCATCGACGTTTTCGAGCTTTACAGCGGGCCGCACAGCACACAGGTCGCCGACCTCGCTGACCGGCTTGGCGAGGCGTTCAATCTCGCCTCCCGCGACCGCAATTATCTGCACAAAGCCGCATTGCTGCACGATATCGGCGAGCTGGCGATGAATCGCGATTACATCGCCGCCGCCCGTCCGCTTTCTGATACAGAACTCATCGATCTGCGGCGTCATCCCGTCATCGGCGAACAGGAAGCCGCCAAGCTCGATCTGTCTCGCGGCGTCCAGTTGATCATCCGCTGGCATCACGAATGGTGGAACGGCTGGGGCTATCCCGACGGGCTTTCGGGTCAAGAGATACCGTTGACCGCGCGTTTGCTTCGTGTGGCTGACGGTTTTGCGTCACTGACCGCGAAGCGCCCGTATCGCGATGCGTTGTCTGTCGCTGATGCCCGAAAACACCTCGCCGAAATGGCTGGGGTCGAGTACGATCCGGAGGCCGTTTTCACGCTGTTGAGCATTCTGTCGAACGACGCACGCATGGCGTCGGAGGCATCGGAACGTCTTTCTTTTGAACAACAAAATGCAGGGCTACAATAAGATATCTCCCAGAAGTTGGCTTGCTTTCGATCTAAACGTCCTGAGGCGTATCGAGTTCGATTCCATCGCGATCCCGTTCTCGGGTTCCGGCGAGGTCGGCGGCTATTTGAAGCGGACCGGCGTGCGTGTGGCGGCGAATGACCCACTGTTTTCGGCTTGGGCAGATTCGTATGTACACATCGCGAACAGCCGCGAAGAGCTTTCCGCTGAAGACATCGAGACCATACTCGAAGACGCGTACGTTCCCGGCTACGAACTCAAGAATCCGACGCTCGCGAACTGGTTCTCCGAGACGGATTCGTGGTGGCTGGACAACGTCCGCCGTAATATCGACCGCCTCGCGACGACGGGATTAAAAGCGATAGCTTCGCGGATCGCGATCGCTGCGGGCGATTACGTTTTTGCATTCAGCGGCGAGAACCGCCGTCTTCGCCAGCCGCTCTCTAACACCTATAGGCGGCTTTGTTCGCTGCAGCCGCGGCCATTCGACAACCGCCAAAACAACACCTGCAGCACCAAAATTCCCGACGATTTCATTGCGGAAACCCACACTGATCTGATGTTCCTGCGTCTGCCCGCCGCACACGCTCAGCCGCTACGCAACCATCTCGGCAGGGCCGCCTGGCGCGAAGAATGGATACGCGGTTCCGCCGGCTTTTGGGACAAACTCGAGAACGCCGCCGCACATCGCCTGGGCGCACCGACCGAGACCAAATCGCAATACATTCAGCTCCTCGAAGAAACGCTCCAGCGTGCCTCGCACATCCCGAAATGGGCCATCGCACACGTCGAGGACGGCTTTCTGCAAACCCAAGACATCGTCGATGCCGTCGCCCGCATACGCAAAGTGGACGCCATCTACTCCAAAGACTTCACCGAACTAACCGGCACCAAAGCCGCCATCATCACCGCCTAACCGCTTGCATAAGCCCGCGTGTCAGCAAGGGCGACACAAAAACGCCGCGATATGGTCATTCGCGGCGTTCGCATTCGGTACAACGGCGGCCAAGTTCGCCGATGCGGCTGTTAAGGCATAACGGTAAGGGTTATAAGGTCAGAAAGCTGTCCGACCGGCTTACTTTTCTTTAGATATCGGGCTCGTCTGAGTAAAAAAGCAGACGCGCCGAATGACCTGTACGACGCGCCGAACGACCTGTACGACGCGCCGGATGACCTGTACGACGCGCCGAACGACCTGTACGACGCGCAAAATGGCTCAGAAACGCATAAATTCCAGTAAAATTTGAATACAAACCGCTCAGAACCCAATAAATACGGGACTTTTTCAAATTTCAGTTGGAAATCAGGGAAAATTAGTGTAATTTACTTACAATCTGGAGACTCAGCAATGAATACACGATCCTTCTCGACAGATTTCCTCCCCGCAGCAACCATTTTCGCCACTTGGCAGACCACCACATCCCCAATAAACCGCCGTGCCTGACCCCGCGATTTCAGTTCTTTTCCACTAGTTCGCGGATCTTGGGGGTGTTTGGGTGGTTGGGAAGTTCTTTTTCGACGTATTCGAGCACCATTTCGGCGCGTTCTTCGACGTCGAGCATTGTGAAGTCGAGGTCGTTGGCGCCGTCGACACGTTTGACGGCCGCGGCGTACTCATCGGCAAGGGCCTTTTCCATCTTCGAGAGGCCGACTTCCATCTCGGCGAGGTCCGCCAGAAACTGGGTTAGCGGTATATTTGGCATAATGCCCGCCGACAGATTAGCTTTCGCGAGTGCAAGAGCCGCTTTAGCTTCTTCGAGTTCCTTTGCCGCCTGCGTGTACCCACTTTCGTCTAGTTGTTTTTGAAGGCCCATAATTCACCAACTACTTTTCAAGTCAATCGAACCCTGCTTGCTCCCACATTATCGCTGAAAACCCGCCAAGGTCTCAACGGTACAGTTTGTTCAGCTTAAACCCGTTCCCCACTTTGCCCGCTTGGCCTTTCGCGGATGAACCAAAACACGCCGGCGAAGGCGGACAATATGCCGGAGAACAGCGTGAGGGTTTGGGGCGTAATGTAGTACATCAGGCCGCCGGCGACGTAGCTTGAGATGCCGAAAACGGCGAGTTCGGCTCCGCGGTCGATGGTCGAGATGCGGCCGCGTATGATGTCGGGCAGACTGCGTTGGAACATCGTCTCCTGCACCGCGTATTCGACGCCGATGATCAGCCTCGATACGAATACCAGCAGACCGAATAGCCACAGGGTCGGCATGTTTGCCGCCGCCGCGAACAATAATCCGTGTATGATCAGCGCCCAGCCGACGAACTGATAATTGCGGCCTTTGCGGTCGAGATAAATGCTCGCCCGATGAGCAAGGAACATCCCGCCGGCCAGCCCAAATCCGGTTACTGTCCACAACACGGCGACCGCAACATCCGGATTCCAGCCTTCGGTCTCGGCAAAATGCACGCCGCCGAGCCGCTCAAAGATCATATTCACCGCGCCGCCGCCCGCCGCCCAAATGACGTTCAGGACGAGTATGGTTAATGCGAAATGCTCCGTGAACGCATACTTGATGCCGTCTCGAAGCTCTTTCACAAAGGGCTCGCGTGCCGTTTTATCAGCCATGCGGCCTGCCGTCGCCTCGTCGCGTGTTGCCTCTTCGGGAATCAGCCAAACCGTGTAGGCGGACGCCAAAAATGAGATCGCGTTTATGATGAACGCCGTCTCATACCCAAATGCCGCTGCCGCCCAGCCGCCCAACGCCGAGCCGATCGCCATCAGCAGGAACCGCGTCGAAAACAGCAAAGCAACACCCGACAACAATCCTTCTTTGCCCGTCAGATTGGGCGCCGAGGCGTTCTTCGCCCCGTCAAAAAAGGCGCCGAACGTATGCAGCACAACTGTCGCCACATACGCGATCCACAAATTCTCTTTGCTTGTGACCAACAGAAATGACAATGCAACGATCGCCCGGAAAATATCCGTCCATATCATCACCTGCCGACGCGAGAACCTGTCGACGAACGTCCCCGCGATCGGCGACGCTATCGCAAACGGCAGGAGCCGAGCTAAAAAGAATAGTCCTGCCGCCATCGGCGATGCGTCAGAAACGTGACGTACGAGACCAAGTCCCGCGATGAAGTTGAACCAATTACCGAGCTCCGATATGAATTGGCCCGCAAGCAGGTTGCGGAAGTTGCGATTCCCGCGGATAAGTTGGCCATAGGAGAGCGACTGCACCTGATAAGAATAGCCGAGCCGCTCGAAATCAATAAATGAGGCGGGAGGCACCATTGTGCGGATAGTGCCTTTTTTGTTTTTAGTGTGTCTGAGAGTACGGTTTTACGATTTCGGTTTTTAACTCAGGCAGGACGTGGGAACAGTGAAGGAAACAACCTCTACATATCAGCTACTTACTGAAACGAATGTGAATTCCGCCCTGGATCAGCCGTGGTGATGACGGCAAAATGCCGCGTGTGCGGTCAATTATATTTGTACGGCCAGTTAGATTCTTGACCGTAAGAAAGAACGTCGAACGCAGCCGCTCGACGGAATAATTCGCGGTTGCGTTCCAATAATTCTGTGAATTGATCGGACCGCGTTGGCCGTTAGCAACGCTGGTACTCAGATTCAGATCGTCACCAAACTGGCTGCCGATAAATACGTTTTCGATAAACGCATCAACGCCCTTTGTATGCGAATATCCGAGGCTCGACGTCGAAAGGAATTTGGGCGTGTAAGGAATGCGATTGCCGGCGATCGCGACCGCCGGGTCGAGCGAACTGAACCTGACGCCGCGAAATTCTGCTGACGACAAATATGTTATTGCGGTCCTTACATAAAGATTGTTCCGGCTGCCGAACCACACGCCGCTGTCCGCTTGTGCTGAAGCTTCGAAGCCCTGCTGCAGCGTCCGGCCGCCGTTCGTCAACGCCGCACCGGCGGCGCCAGCGACGCTCGAAGGCACGATCTGATTCTTATAGTCATTGCGAAAAAACGCGGCCTCTATTTTCAGCCCTCGAAACGGATCACCTCTGAAGCCTGCCTCGAAATTCCAGCTTTCTTCGGGGTCCAATTCAACGACACCGCCTGCATTTGTGATGACATCTTCGGCACGCGGCGGCGAAAAGCCCTTATGAACGCCCGCGAATATCGTCATCCGCGGCAGCCCAGCGTAGGCTACACCAACACCCGGAATGACCGTCGTTACTATTGCTTCGCCAAAAGATCTCGGCATGGACAGCAAATTGGTCCGGGACACTTTGATACGTTCAAATCGCACGCCGGGCGTTATTGCCAGACGCCAAAACACAAATCTCTGCTGAACAAAACCTGCGAACGCAAAGTTGCTCCGGAAATTGTTTTCGACCAGCACGCCTCGACGGCTCAACGGCAGATCGCCGTTCTCCTGTCGCCGGTCCTGCTTTTCCCAATGCAGGCGAAGACCAGTTTGAAATTCTCCGCGTACGCTGTTTCCCATTGAAAAACTCCGGGTGAATCGCGGCTCTACACCGTACGTTTTGTATCTACGCATGCGACCCTCATTGCCGCAGGTCGTATTCAGATCGGCCATGCTGAGACAGTCGGGATCGACGTTCAGCCTATTAGGCCGCTGCCCCGAATTTGACGATTGCCGCCACCAGTCCCGCGAGAACTGATTGAAATAGAACGTGGTGTTTAGCACCGCCGATGGCGAGACCACGGCCGTATGAGCCGTCGAAAAACCGAAACGGCCGCCGTAGAAAAAATCGTTCTTAAAAGGATTCTGACGTGGATCTGCTGCATACTCCGCCTCCGTCAGACCTGAGTATGTAACATTCGATTCCTCGCCAAAGTAGCTGAACTTGAACGTCAATACATTTCTGTCATCGATGCGCTGCACTGCTTTCGCCGTCAGATCGTTTGCCTTTGAATCGATATTCTCACGCGAGCCGTCGCTCTGTTTTCGCGTAAAACCGGCAAATATGCTCGTTCTTCCGATCGTTCCTGATGCCGTCCCGCTGCCGTTGAAAGACCTTCGGTTCCCTCCGATCATCCGCAGCGACAAACTTGGCCGCTCCGTCGGCTGCGGTGTTATGTAATTGATAACGCCGGCGACCGTCTGCGGGCCGAATGCGATCTGTCCCGAGCCTTTCAAAACCTCGATCGCCTCGTAACGCTCGACCGGCGGATGATAATACGAAGCATTGTCGCCATACGGTGCATAGGCGAGCGGAATGCCGTCCTCAAGCAGCAAGATCTTAGTCGAACGCGTCGGATTCGTTCCGCGTATCGAAATATTCGGGCGGAGGCCTATTCCTTCCTCATCGCGGACATTCACACCGCTTACTTTTCGCAATACTTCTGAGAAATTGGCGGCTCGCGTAGAAACAAGCGTCGTTCCATCGATGCGGCTGATCGCGCCGGGTATCTCGTCCAGACTTTCCGGCGTTCCCGCGAGCAGCGTCGTCGTCACCGCGAGGTCAATAGCGATGTTCGCCGGCGTCAGTAATACCTCATAAGATCCGTCCGGCTGAGTTGTGGAGAACGAAGCAGAAGCAAAACCTTTAGCCGACACCGCAATCTCACTGATATCCGATGGCAAAATAGGGATCCGGCAAAAGCCTTCCTCGTCAGCGACGCATGTGACAACAGCCGCATTTCCGGCCCTTTTGATCACAACGCCGGCGCCCGGAATGCCATCACCGTTCGTATCGCGGACAAATACAGTAATTTTGGGAGCCGTCTGGGCGCCTGCGATAAACGAGAGCACGAGAATGCCGATAAATACGGGAAGAACGTTTCGTCTAAATGAGGAGTGCTGCATTCGAGTTTTCTAAATTGTGTAGCCTTCTTGAAAATGATTTTCACTTTCAGTATATGAGAATACTGCCCCTTTTGTGATGTGTCAAACCGGAGCGATCGCCTCTTTCACAAAAAACAAAAGCCGCCCCAGCGGCGGCTTTTAACACAGCAATATCGACGGGCTATTTCCCTTGAAAATTCGGTGGCCGCTTTTCAAAGAACGCGGCGACGCCTTCTTTGAAATCATCGCTCTTCCCTGATTCGATCTGACACTCGTGCTCCAGAGCTAGCTGTGCGTCAAGCGAGTTTGAAAAGGATTCGTTGAGCATCTTCTTGATGCGGCCAATTGCACCGGTCGGGCCGGCCGCCAATTTTGAAGCAAATGCTTTCGCTTCATCTACAAGTGAATCTGCGGCAACCACCCGATTGATCATGCCGATCTCGGCCGCACGCTGTGCGGTAACGGCATCGCCGGTCATCAGCATCTCAGCTGCCAACTTCTCACCAACCACGCGCGGCAAAAAGAAAGTGCCACCGCAGTCAGGTGAAAGACCGATACGAACAAAAGCCTCTCTGAAAGAAGCGTCATCGCCCGCAAAAACAATGTCACACGCGAGGGCGAAATTGACGCCTGCACCCGCGCATACGCCGTTGACGGCAGCGAGGACAGGTATCGGCAGCCCTCGGATCAGCCGTATAACGCGGTGCAGATTGCCGAGCGGTTCTTCCAGGAAAGCCTCGATGCGGCCTTCCTGTTCGGCAAGTACTTTCATCTCTCGCAGGTCGCCGCCGGAACAAAAAGCGCGTCCCGCTCCGGTGAGTACCATGGCCCTGGCTCCTTGTTCCGATGCGAAACGAAACGCCGCATCAAGGTCGGTTATGAGCTGCTGCGAAAGAGCATTCAAAGCATCGGCACGGTCCATCGTTATGGTCGCCACGCCATCGGCTAATTCGAATTCTAAGGTTTGGAATTCCATAGGTCTATGCGGTCCTTGCCCGCGAACGGGTTGATTCAAAGCACTCGCGGCAAAGGACGGTGCGGCCGGTCTTCGGTTGGAACGGGACGGAATCATGTTTTCCGCAGTTGTCGCAGATTATCTCGAAACGCTTCGGAGAGTCCTCCCGCATGACCGCTTTTTTTGAGCGGCACTTCGGACAACGCTGCGGCGGCATCATATTCCGCTGATAAAAGAGCTCCTGCTCTTTTTCGCTGAAAATAAAGATCTCGCGGCACTGCACGCATGGTATTTCGACATCGGGCATTATGTCACCTCCACAAAAAAACGAGGGAAAATGAATGGAAACGAGTTTAACACAACAGCTCTCACGAGTTGAGCACTCGAACGTGGTTTTTCACCGTCTCACCGAGAGTTTCCAAATTATATCCGCCCTCGAGGCACGAAACGATGCGACCGCCGCATGCATCGTCCGCCCACTGCATCATTACGCGGGTCATTGCGGCAAAATCGGGATCCTCGATCTGAAGCTGGCCCAGCGGATCTGTTAGATGAGCATCAAAGCCGGCTGATATGAAGATAATGTCAGGCTTCATTTTCGACGCTATTTCCTCGATGGCGGCTTCGAATGCACGAACCTGATCCGCGGCCTTTGTGAATGCCTTGACCGGCATATTCAGAGTTGTGCCGAGTCCCTTTCCCTGACCGGTCTCACCTCGCGAACCCGTTCCCGGATACCACGGATACTGGTGCATCGAAAAAAAGAATACTGATGGATCCGAATAGAAAATGCCTTGCGTGCCGTTGCCGTGATGAACGTCCCAATCGATTATTACTGCCCGCTCGACCTCTTTGTACTTATTCTGTGCATAGCGTGCGGCTACGGCGATGTTGTTGAAGAGGCAAAATCCCATCGCACGCTCGCCGGTCGCATGATGTCCGGGCGGTCGGGCCGCGACGAAGGCATTTCGCACTTCGCCCTGAATTACAGCATCAACGGCAGCGATCGCTCCGCCTGCCGCAACGAGTGCCGCATCGAATGACCGCATAGATATCACCGTATCGGCATCGAGTCGGTCCATGCCCGAAGCGAACGCTCCTTCAACGCGCTTGAAATGCTGCGGCGTATGAGCCGCCTGAACGATGCCTTGAGCGGCTTTGGCGGGCGTGATCTCGCGAAGGCTGCCCCACAGCTCCGAATCATTATGCAGGGCGTCCATCACCGCGCGATAACGCAGAGGCGTTTCGGGATGACCGATGCCGGTATCGTGTTTTTCGTATATCGGATGATGAACTATAGCCGTGACCATTAAATGATTGTATCTAAATGAACGCCGTTTCGTGCAGGAGCTCGCCGTTTTTGAAACGATCGATGTGCAGCATTGATACATCCATGAACTTTGCCTCGCCGTCTAGAAGTATTTCCGCCAATGCCCTGCCTGTAGCCGGCGAATGCATAACTCCGTGCCCGGAAAACCCGCACGCAAGGAAAAGGCCTTCGACTTCGCAACCGCCGATCACGGCGTGGTGATCGGGCGTATTCTCATAAAGCCCGGCTCGGCATTTCTCTCTTACGGGTTCGCTATCGACAAGAAACGGGGCCCGATGTTCTACCTTCGCATAGGCTTTTTCTATGAATGCTTCATCGAATTCTGTGTTGAACGAATCCGGTTCGTCCGGGTCGGGATAGGCGAAAAGCACATCATGTGCGGAAAAGCTCTTGTGGCTGCCAAAATGAAATTCCCTCGCGGGGCGAAAATGAAACCCGTCACTGAGGTCGATCACCATCGGCAGGCCTTCTGGAAGCGGCTCGGGATTTTTCGCCCAAACTATCTGGCGCCGCTGCGGTAAGATCGGCAGGTCGATGCCTGCTGTTGCGGCGAGCGAAGCTGCCCATGACCCGCTG
This sequence comes from Acidobacteriota bacterium, assembly GCA_016700075.1. NCBI lineage: Bacteria > Pseudomonadati > Acidobacteriota > Acidobacteriota bacterium. Next base: position 1,113,845 of record CP065000.1, read on the forward strand.
CATATCACTGCGGCATCACACTCCAGCTTCCCTTCCGAAGTGCTCACGCCCGAAACCCTTCCGCCGTTCAGCTCTATCGCAGTAACCTCAGCAGAGGTCCTTACGCGGGCACCGCTTAGGGCCGCGTTCGTGATGAACCCTTCCAGCAAAGCGAGCGGATTGATGAAACCGTCACGCAGGCCGAAACTGCCGCCTACAACATCGTCCAAATGCAATCCCGGAACTACGGCGGCGATGTTCTCGGTATCGATCGGATAAACGTCAGAATAGCCGAGCGCCCGCTGAAGCTCGATCGAGCGTGCCAGATAATTTCGGTGTTTGTCAGTCTGTGCAAGGAAGAGATAGCCTTTGGGGTCGTATTCGCAATCGAACGGAGCATTCTTGATGAAGTCCAGCGAATAGAGCGAAAGACGAATATTGATCTCCGTCTCAAATTGGGCGCGAATCCCGCCGGTCGCCTTGCCGGTCGAGCCCGCACCGAGCGTGTTCTCGCGTTCGAGCAGGATTACGTCGCGGCAGCCGCGTTCTGTCAGATGGTACGCGACCGAGGCACCGACAACGCCGCCGCCGATAATTACGATCCGCTGCGTCATTTGGCAAAAACCGTCGACAGGTCGTTGAATCCTTTGAACTCAAGCGCGTTTCCGGCAGGATCCATGAAGAACATGGTCGCCTGTTCTCCGACCTCGCCCGCGAAACGTATCTTCGGTTCGATCACGAACTTCACGCCATTCTCTTTTAGCCTATCGGCCAATTGCCGCCAGTCTTCCATCGGCAGAACGATGCCGAAATGCGGTATCGGAACACTGTCTTTGTCAACGTCATTCGCCGCAGCCTGTCGAACATAATTGGGTGCAAGGTGAGTAACGATCTGATGGCCGAAGAGGTTGAAATCGATCCAATGATCGGAGCTGCGGCCTTCTTCGCATCCGAGGATATTGCCATAGAAATCGCGTGCGGCATCCAGATCATCAACCGGAAAAGCAAGGTGAAAGATATTCATCATACCGATTCTGATTCTATAACAACTGCGCCACGCATTTCAGCAGCAGGGCGAATGACGTATAAGATATACTTCGATCTTTCGAAAAAGCTGCTGACCAATGCACGAAAACATCGAAAAATTCGTCGCCGCATTCATCTCGTCGCTGCAAAGCGGTAGTTTTGCCCGAATGACCGTCGGCAACTACAAGGGCGATTATAAAGGTCTATCAAAGGTCCTGATCCGGCCGATAGAAACTAAAAAAGGCGAAAGGCTTTTGGCGGTTTATAAGTATGAGAACCGCGACATGGCAAAGAATTATGCCGCAGGCGAGGCCGCGGAGTTGCTGCAGAGCCTCTTTTCGCGGGGGTTTAAGAGCGGCCATCTTTTCACTGCCGAGAACGACTTCCAGCTCGACATCGGCAAACGGAATTCCCGCCTGAACGTTGGCAGACCCACCTTTTCCACTGCTCCGAAGCTCGCACACGATCGCGAAAAGCACCGTCTTATACCGCTCTACCGCCCTTATCTAAAAGCTCTCGGCATCACGGACGACTCCGGACGTGTTCGCGACCGTCAACAAAATAAATGGAGACAGATCAACAAATTCGTCGAAATAATCGACGGACTCATCTCGAACTCATCGCTAAAAGAAAAGAAGGGCTTGCGGCTGGTCGACATGGGCTCGGGCAAAGGTTATCTGACGTTCGCTCTATTTGACCATCTAACAAATTCACGAAATATCGACGTTGAATTGACCGGCATCGAAACGCGGAGCGATCTCGTCGGGCTTTGCAATGACATTGCTGCTGCATGCGGCTTTGGCGGTTTGAAGTTCGTCGAATCTGACATCGCATCCTTTGAGATAAAGCAGATCGACCTTCTGATCGCTCTCCACGCCTGCAATACCGCGACCGACGATGCCATCTATAAAGGTATAACGTCGAATGCCGAGATCATCGTTACCGCGCCGTGCTGTCATCAGGAACTGCGGCCGCAGATCACACCACCGGCGATGTTGCGTGACGTTATGAAACACGGCGTAATAATGGAAAGGACCGCAGAGTCGCTGACGGACGGCATCCGCAGCATGCTATTGGAGTGCGAGGGTTACGGGACGAAAATGATAGAATTCGTGCCGCTGGAGCATACGCCGAAAAATAATATGCTCGTCGCTGTTCGAAGTGACAAGACGGCTGACACATCGAAGCTTCGTAAGCGTCTCGATGAATTAAAAGCCGCGTTCGGCATAAGTTCACAAAGATTGGATGATCTGCTGACCGCGATCCGACGAGATCGGCATTGACCCTCAAAAAGGCCGTGCTATTATTCTTGCCCGAACCTTTTTATGAGATCAGAAGCAAAAACCCCTGACGAGTACATCGCATCGCTGCCGGACGACCGCCGCGAGGGCATGGCAAAACTGCGTTCGGTGATAAACGCCAATATCCCCGCAGGTTTTGAGGAAAATATGGGCTACGGAATGATGGGCTGGGAGGTGCCGCAATCCATCTATCCCGCGGGCTATCATTGCGACCCGAAACAGCCGCTCCCTTTCATGGGCATCGCATCGCAAAAGAACAATATCGCCATCTATCACATGGGCATTTACCGTGACGAGGCTTTGTACAATTGGTTCGTCGAGCAATGGCCGAAATATTCGTCAAAGAAGCTCGATATGGGCAAGTCGTGCATCAGGATAAGAAAAGCAGAGGACATCCCGTTCGAACTCATCGGAAAACTCGCAAAAAAGATGACCGTGAAGAAATGGATCAAGCTCTATGAAGAGATGCTGAAACGCTGACCGGTTCAGGGCGAAATACTTGACGGAACCGCTACATCGTCGTATCATTTAGGTTTGCGTTAACCGACGCGTCGCCTATTTTCGGCGAGAGGAAAAGGTTATGAAACAAGATATACATCCGAACTACACCGACATCACGGTGTCATGTGCCTGTGGGCACAGTTTTCAGACTCGATCGACGATGGGCGAAGAACTCCACATCGAGATCTGTTCTGACTGCCATCCGTTCTTCACCGGCAAGCAGAAGCTTGTTGACACCGCAGGACGCGTTGACCGCTTCAACAAGCGTTATCAGCGTGGCGGTGCGGCCGCAGCAAAATGAGGTTTTGACCGCTTGAAACAGACAGCGTTCAATTACTAGCAATTCAAATTCGACGCCGGCTTGCCGCCGCCGATCGCTTTAGGTGCATTTGCAGCACTTGCGAGAGGCGAAAATTGGCAGCCGGCGTTTAGCTTTTTTCTGAAGAGCATTTGAACATCCAAAAGCCGTTGACGGCCTTCTAACAGTTGGTATGAACCTACGCAGCAAGAAACGCATTTTTCGCTTTGTCCACTCGGTATTTGCGCTCGAGCGCGACCTGATCGTCGGCGGCCAGGCAGTTATGGAGGGCGTCATGATGCGGACGCCGTCGGCATATGCGATCGCATGCCGCAGAAATGACGGTTCGATCGTCACGACGGCCGAGAAACTGCCGCGTTGGAGCGACAAATACAAATGGATGAATTTCCCTGTGCTCCGCGGCGGCGCGACGCTGATACAGTCGCTGGCACTCGGAATCAAGGCGTTGAATTTTTCTGCAAGGATATTCGAAGAAGACGAGAAGCTGCAGAAAGAAAAGGCAAGAGCAGAAGCCGGCGAACCGGCATTTGCTTATGTTGACGGGACGGACGATCCCAATTTCACGAAAGCTCCCGTAAAGGTCACGATGCCTGAAGCTGCCGAAAAGCGGAATCTTTCGCAATCGGCCAGTGCTGCTGGTTCGATAGCTTTTGCGTTGGCGTTCAATATCGCTCTCTTTATCGTCGCACCGCTGCTGCTGACGAATCTGCTCTTCATTTGGCTCGGTTGGGCAGGAGCACCGACAATCGCTGCCGAAGCCGGCTGGTTCGAAACGGTGATGGCATACGTGTGGAAGATGAAGCTGGACACGCTCGGTGCGTGGGTCGGCTTTAATATGATCGACGGTGTTATCCGCATGGTCTTTTTCATATTGATGATCTTCTCGATGTCGTATATCAGGGACATACGGCGGGTCTTTGAATATCACGGAGCCGAGCACAAGACCGTCTTCGCGTGGGAAAGAGGCCTCGACCTGCTGCCGGAGAACGCAGCGAAAATGCCGCGGCAGCATCCGCGTTGCGGGACGTCATTCCTGATGGTCGTAATGCTGGTCGCGATCGTGCTGTTCTCGTTCATCAATTTTGAAGCGATGTGGATGAATCTTGTCGTTCGTATCGCGCTCATGCCGCTGGTCGCGGGGCTTTCGTATGAGGTAATTCGCTACGCAGCAAGAAAAGAATCCGGGGCAATCTTCAAGCTGATGACATTGCCGGGGCTTTGGCTGCAAAACATCACGACGCAGGAGCCGGACGAAGAACAACTCGAGGTCGCGATACGCGCATTGGACGAATCGCTGAAACTCGAACCGGCGACAACTTAACAAGCGGCCACGGAGCACACAGAGAACGCCGAGATAAAACGCGTTCACACTCTGCGTTCTCTGTGCTCTCTGTGGTGAAAATTCCATATGTTCGAAAAGCTGGAACAAATAGAAAAGTCTTACGAAGAGCTGACCGCTCAGATCTCGGCGCCGGAATTCATGTCTGACATGAAAGCCTATGCCAAGGCGATGAAGCAGCACCGCTCTCTGGGCGAGATCGTTGAAAAATATCGCGAGGTCAAGCGAATGCGCGAGGAACTTACCGGCGCCAAAGACCTGCTCGCTATCGCCGACGACGACGAGATGCGTGAGATGGCAAATCTCGAGATCGCAGAGATCGAGGAAAAGCTTCCCGCCGCTGAAGAAGAGCTGAAGGTCCTCTTGCTGCCCAAAGACCCGAACGACGAAAAGAACGTAATTCTCGAGATACGTGCGGGCACCGGCGGTGACGAGGCGACGCTTTTTGCCGGCGAGATATTGCGTATGTACGCCCGTTACGCCGAACGCCAAGGTTGGAAAATGGAAATTCTCGAAGCCTCAGACACCGGTGTCGGCGGCGTAAAAGAGGCAGTCGCTATGATCGAAGGCGACAACGTATATTCCAAGATGCGTTTTGAATCCGGCGTCCACCGCGTTCAGCGTGTTCCTGCGACGGAATCAAGCGGCCGCATTCATACGTCTGCGATCACGGTCGCGGTTCTGCCCGAGGCGGAGGATGTCGATATTCATATTGACCAAAATGACCTTCGTATCGATACTTTCTGTTCGTCGGGACCGGGCGGCCAGTCGGTGAACACGACGTATTCCGCCGTTCGCATTACTCACATGCCGACAGGCGTTGTGGTTTCAATGCAGGACGAGAAATCTCAGATCAAGAATCGTGAAAAGGCGATGCGTGTTCTGCGAGCACGTCTTCAGGAGATAGAGGAACAAAAACAGCACGACGCGTTGTCGGCCGAACGCAAGTCGATGGTCGGATCGGGCGACCGTTCCGAAAAGATCCGGACATACAATTTCAAAGAGAACCGAGTTACCGATCACCGCATCGGCATGACCGTCCATCAGCTCGATCTCGTTCTGGAAGGCCAGCTCGACGATTTCATCGACGCGTTGCGGACACACTATCAGACCGAAAAATTGAAAGCCGAAGCAACAGCAGCCTAACCGATGCCGCCGCCGACAAGACTCTATCTGATCCGACATGGACAATCTGCCGGAAATGCCCAGGGGCGTTTTGGCGGACACGGCACAACCCCGCTTTCTGAACTCGGCGTGGCACAGGCAGAGGCGACCGCAAAAGCTCTGGCCAAAGAAAAGATCGACGCGATATTCTCGAGCGACCTGCTCCGTGCGATACAGACCGCGGAACCGCTCGCCCGCGAGATCGGTGTTGAGGTAAGGACGTCGCCTGCATTTCGCGAGCGTCACGTCGGCGTATTGGAAGGGCTGACGTTTGACGAATCACGGGAACGTCATCCGAAAGACTACTACGCCCTTGTTAACCGCAATGTCCACCATGTGATCACCGGCGGTGAAAGCTACCGTCAGCTGCTGCTCCGCATTACGTCCGAGCTCGATTCGATCGTGAGCGAACATCGCGGCCGGCGGATCGCAATATTTTCTCACACCGGAGCTATTTGTTTCCTCACACTTCATCTACTCGGCGCCATACACCGCAACACAAAGCAGACGCCGTGGCTCATTACGTCTAATTGCGGTATCAATCGGTTCGAGTTTCGCGGACCGCGAAATGTGCGCGTTCTCGCTCTGAACGACACACGCCATTTAAGCAGTATTACCGGCAACGACTCTTTCGCCGCTAAATAGTCACTCTTGTAAAACACAAGATTCGGGTTCATACTCATTTCTACAAGCCAATTGGCCTGCGATGAGGTGAATATGAAGTATCTTGCATTAGCGTCTATTTTTTTGCTCTCCGTAATTCTCTCCCCTACAGCTGCGAAGGCTCAGACAGATGAACTTCGTTCCGCTACGGGATTGCCGATACAGATCGGCCAGCCCGCAGTTTTCGGCCAGGTCTCGATAAAACGCTTGGCATCGGGAGAACGAAAGCCGACCATTCATGTGACGATGCTCGAAGGCGGCACTCAGATCGGGCGAGTTCAGGTAAATGATTCAGGCTACTACTATTTTCTGCAAATGCCGCGAACCACCGCCACTTTGTTGGTTGAGATAAATAACTTCGAGGTTGGACGTGCAGTGCTTGCTGTTGCGGCCGGCGCGAGCCGAAACCTTAGACAGGATTTCACCGTCGATTGGGAAGAGTTCAAGAAGGTTTCGACCCCCGGAGTGATCTCTGCCATTTACCCGCGCAGCGAGGAGGCAGAAAAGGCCTTCGAGACAGCGATGAAAAGCTCGCGTGACAAGGATAATCAGCGTGCGGTGGCTCAGTTCAACGCAATATTGGAAAAAGACCCGAAAGATTTTGTAGCCTGGACCGAACTTGGAACGGTGTTTTTCAGAATGAATTCTTTGGACAATGCTGAGGCATGCTATTTCAAAGCCATCGAGCTGAAGAAGGATTATGTCATGGCTCTATTGAATCTTGGAAAGCTGTATTTGAGCAGGCAAAAAGCTGACGAAGCCGTTCTGGTTCTGAGCAACGCGGTCTCATCTTCACCGGCGAACGCCGATGCACGTCACTATTTGGGTGAAGCCTATCTAATGGCAAAAAAGGGCTCACTCGCCGTCCCGCAGTTAAAAGAGGCTATCAAACTCGCTCCCGATGACAAGGCCGAACTTCATTTAAGGCTTGCGGATCTTTATAACGCTGCCGGCGGTAAAAAACTTGCCGTCGAGGAATACAAACAGTTTCTGAAGAAACGTCCCGACCATCCCGACAAAGAGAAGTTCGAAAAATACATTCGAGACAATCAGTAACAATCTCAATGCAGAATGAAAAAAAGGGCTGAGATGCAAAGCATCTCAGCCCGAAGTTTTTCCGATCAAACCTCTAGTTAGAAGTCGTAGCGAAGTGCAAACTGCATAATTCGCGGCGAGTTCACTTGCGTTGTAAATCGTCCAAAGTTTGCTGTTGGCAATGTACCTGGCAAATTGATAAGGCCAGTTGCCTGCCCACCAAAAAGCGGAGTATTAGTTACGTTAAAGGTATCCCAGCGGATGGTTACCTTATGGGTTTCCTTCCACGGCATATCAAAGGATTTAGCAAGCCCTGCGTCTATGTTAAACTCGTTCGGAAGCCTGACTGGATTTCTTGTGCCCGTTTGACCTGGGAAGGGAGACTGGAACGAGTCCCAAGCTGCTTTTGGATCCACGAAAAGATTCGGTATGTCACATCCTGACGTACACCCAGCCGGAGCAGTGTTGAAGTTGGTTCCCGTCTTGACTGGCTTGATACGGTTCATATAGGAACGGATCTGCCAGTTAGTTTGCCATCCCATTCCATCGTACCAGCCGTCGTACGGATAGCCGCTATGCCAGCGGAAAACGCCACTTAACTGCCAACCGCCAACAATCGCATTGAGGAATTTATTCATTCCACGGCCAAAAGTACGATCACGGCCAATGGGAATATCCCAGACGCCGTTGAAATTCATCTGGTGCCGAATATCAAAATCAGAGTTAGCTCGCTGATCTCTGAGATTAAATGCATTTAGGACAAACGCAGATGCAAACAAACCGCCTGTTTGGAGTCCTGATGCTTCGTCAAATGACTGTGAGAACGTGTAGTTGAAATCCCACGTCAGCGATTTAAGCCTTTGACGGAACGACAATGTACCTCCGTGGTAGTCAGAAGTGCCAACGGTGCTGAAAGCAGATAGGGCGTCATACTGACCTTGGAAGAAATAACGTGTACCGCCGAACCCGTCGAGAAATTGCATAGCGTAGGTCCAATCACCAAACGAACGCTGGATTCCATAAATGGCCTGCGTGTTTGTGCAAGGATTATTCGGAGTGGAGGTTCCGGCGGGGCAACCGAAGGCACCAGCAAGCACACCCGGACCCCACATATTCTCGAAAAATCCGACAGCGGCAACGTTTGTAGCAGGGGTGCCTGCCCGAAGCTGCTGCTCAAGGATCGTGGCTGCCTGATTGTACGTGAGTCCCGAGCGAGGGTCACGAATTTCTCCCCTCAGCATCATGGCGTCGCGGCCGATCAGAAGGTTGCGTGCGAGACGTCCTACATAAGCTGCATCGACCCAAATATCCCACGGCAGACGGCGGCCATAGCTGACATTCCATGAGTAGTTGATCGGTGAAACAAGATTCTGATCGAGCGATGTCTCCACCTTACCATTTCCAGGATTGGCCGAAGGTGCCGTCTGTGGGAAAGTCAGGCCGGTCGGGATTGTCAAAAGCGGCAGGTTACGAATATTCATATTCGGACCCGTATACAGCGGCCCAGGATTCGTCGTGACGTTGAATGTGTTAACGTTAATAGACGCCTGCGAAGAAAACCCGAGATTGTTAGAGCCGTCCCAGTTCGTTGCGAGTTGCTGACCGAAATAGTCATTCGTGATCGAGAAGCCCGCACGAATTACCGAATCGGAGCCCTTACCGAATAACTTGGACCAGAATCCTTTTTCGAATTCAGGTGACCAGGCGATCGACACGCGGGGCTGCCAGTTGTTCTTATCAAGCGGATAGATGTCATCCAGGCCGTTCGACTTTCCGGCCAAACGGACCGAAAGGACATCACGGTAGTTGATTCCTTGATTCATTGCAACGGCGGTTCGCCTTAAGTATTCAGAAAGAACGATGCTGGGGACTGTTTCAAACCCTTGGGTCTCGGTCACCGGCATGCTGAGACCGTAGCGGATACCGGCGGTCAGCGTGATGTTCGGACGGATCTTCCAAGAATCCTGAAAGTAGAAATCATATTCATCCGTCTTGAATTCACGAAGTACCGGCGAACCTGCAGGCTGTAGCTGACCGTTCACGAGGAAGTTGAAGTTGGCTCCATAGCCATTTAACCTGCCAAATAATGCAGTAATGGCGTTCTGTACATTAAAATCCCACGTTGGAGCGACTCGAATTGCGGTGTTATTATATGCAGCCGTTCCGGTCGGGGCTTGACCAGTTGAAGTGCGAAGATATTGATCGACAACAACTCTGGTTATATTGGCAACATACGCGCTTCGATTCATCGTTGCGTTATCAAATGACCGAGCAAAGCTATTACGCGTGTTCTTGATGAAACGGAAATTCACACCGAACTGGAACGAATGGTTACCCTTGATCCAAGTGGTGTCATTCGTTATGTTTGTCGTCGGGTTGGTTCGAGTTATCGAGCGAGCAAAAAAGCTCGGCTGAAAAATATCTCGGATCGTAATCGCGGGGTCTGTAGAATCGCCTTGATTGCTAAATGCAATCCTTGATAAGCCATAACTAAAGCGATTAGTAAGATTGTTTCTTACAAGCCATGTGTGTGCAGCGGAAAAGCCAAGTGGATGGCTCCACAAATTTGTAGGCAGCGTGTCTGGGAAATAGGACGTCGAGCCGGTGATATCCTGTTGATAGTTGCCACGGAAAGAAACTTGATGTTTCTGATCCCGTGTCACAAACCAATCAAATTTAGCCGTATGAGCGTTTTGTTCAATGTTTGTAGGCGCGTTAAACCTATATCCACCGACATTTCGACCATCGCCAACTGTCGAATCATTTACCGGGTATCGCTGAACAATCGATTGAAAAAGTGAAAGCACAGCCGGATTTACGTCAACAACAGGTCCGGATGCCGGAGCCTGTGCCCCAGTTCCAACAAAATTGAATGAGTTGATCGCAGCAATTCCGATATTCCAGTCAGTTGTTCCGAAAAACGGCGTTCCCTCTATGTTATTGATGGCCTGGAAACTCACATTTCCTTGTGCCAGAGAGGCTGTCGGCACGAGGCGAGCAACAGATACTCCCGCCCCCTGACGCATCCCTTCATAATTATAGAAGAAGAAAAGCCTATCCTTAACGATCGGACCGCCAAGACGACCGCCGAAAAGATTTCTAATCAGATCCGGTCTTTCAACTCCAGAACGATTATTGAACCAGTTATTTGCGGTTGTAGCAGTATTCCTATGGTACCAATAAGCAGCTCCGCGAAATTCGTTAGTGCCACTCTTTGTGATCAACGAGATCTGAGCCCCCGAAGAGCGTCCTTTACTGGCGTCCGGGTTCGACGTGGTCACGCGGAATTCATCGACCGAGTCGGGATTGACGCGAAGAACCGTTTCGAACGCACCTGCGTTCTGCTGGTTGTTAACGTCGATACCGTCAAGCGTGATATTCGCTTGGTCAGAACGGCCGCCCGTGACCGAGCCGTCCGGTGTAACACCGGCCTGCAGGCTCAGCAGGTTAGCGACGTTCCGTCCCAACAGGGGCAAATTAAGAATCTGACGCGAAACGAAGTTGTTACCCAAGCTGGCGTCCTGAGTGTTCACGACGCTTTCCAAGCTGGCGGCGTCAACATTGACGACCTCGGAAACCTCTCCGAGTTCCAATCTGACGTTGATCTCGGTAGAGATATCAACGAGTGCACGGACATTGCCGACGACAGCCTTTTTGAAGCCTGCCTGCTCAACTTCGATCCTGTATGTGCCGGTCTGCGCCGAGGGGAACGAGAATACGCCGCTGTCATTTGTGACAACGGTACGCACCGCTCCTTGTACACTGATCAGTTTTACGGTCGCACCGGCGACTACGTTACCTTGAGGATCGGTAACGGTTCCGGTAACGGCCGAAGTTCCCACCTGTGCCGAGACAAATGCCGCGGCGAAGGCGGTGACCAGTGCAAGCTGCATGAACCTGGCGACCAATTTCCCAAATTTCATTTTATTTTCCTCCAAAGATTTGCTCGACCAGACCCGGAAGCCTGTCAAGCAGAAATTGCCAAATTCCTATTCAGAGACCTCGACGAGGGTGCCGGAAGGCCCTGAAATTTCAGGTACGCAACCGCCAAAGGTCCGACGTTTTCGACTCGGTTCAAGGAAAAATAACAAGTGCTGTATTTTTTTACCACAATGTTAAATTGGGGACGAGGTTTCTAGAAGCATAATCCGTGCCAATCGACGCTCTCCGGACCCAGATTTAACATCCGTCAGCGGAATTCGATCAAATCATTACAATTCCCGGCGGAAACTGTTGTAAATAAAGGCTTAGGGGGAGTTTTAGGACGGCTTGATTGGAAAATTCGCTGTCATTTGGCGGCTTCGATCCGAGATTCGCAAGGAATTATGCCCGGGAATTCTTTAATATCTCGTAATTATCTTCATTTTATTGGATTTACACTTATTATTTTCGATATTGGGTACAAATATTTCGTCTCAGCGGTGTCATGAATTACGCTGTTTCGCCTTTATGTCGCGAACCGCAGCTGATGCTGAGAACGCCGCGTTCGCGAGGGTCATTTGGTCCGGATGAGCGATGTCGCCAACTGCGTAAACTCCCTCCAAATTGGTCATCCCATTCTTATCGGTCGCGATATATCCGTCTCGATCCCGCGTTACCAGATCGGCAAATTCTTCGGAATTAGGCACCACGCCTATGCGTATCAGCGATGCATCTGCGGCGTACTCAAAACACTCGCCGGTCTCGATATTCTCGGCTGCAACGGCGGCCAACGATGAGTCACCGATAAATCGCCTAACTTGCATGTTTTCAATTAGTTGCACGTTCGCTTGCCTTCCTGCTTGATCAAGGAAATCAGATCTTGCCCTGAAGTGACGGCTTCGGTTCAGGACGATCACACTTCCGGCCGTTTTCGACATCATCGAAGCATTCTCAAGAGCTGCGTCGCCGCCGCCTATGACCACTACATTCTTTCCGGCGACACTACCGATCTCCTTGGCCCCCGAGGACAAAATACCTCGGCCGGCGAACTCTATTTCGCCCGGCACACCCAGCATTCGCCGCCTGACTCCTGTCGCGATAACCAATGAACCGAATCGTAGCTTCTCGCCATTGTTAAGTCCAACGATTCTCCCATTTACATCAACAAAAGCAACCGAAGAATTAGTCCTTATATTTGCAGCGACGGCATTGGAATGGGTGCGGAAACTTGTCAGCATTTCAGCCCCGTTGTCTGTGAGCGTGCCCGGATAGTTCACTATACGATTGAAAGCCCAATTCAATTGCCCGCCAATGTCGTCGCATTTCTCTAAGACGACATGGCTGAGGCCGAGATCGGCACACCAGATCGCTGCAGAAATACCTGCGGGACCTGCGCCTATGATCACGACATCAAACGTGCTCAAACCGTCAATTCGGAACTCGTTCATTAGTCTGCAATTCTACTATTTTTGTCATCGAAATATGCCGTTTTTTGTCACAATTCTGTCTTACGGCGATGAAGACCTAAACGACACGCCCCAAACCCGCCTATTAACTCGTTTATTTGTATAGATATAGCGTCGACCGCAGACACGGTTTCTTCGTCCGGATGATGGCACCCGTATTGCCATTGGAATCATGACATTTGCGCCGTGCGCTCCCGCAAAACCCACCGCAACGGCCCCACTAAAGCTGATCAGCAAATTGAAAAGACCATGAGACTCGATATCGAATCACCCGCCCAGTCTATCCCTTCGTCATCGGAAATGTCGCATTCTAACGGAGCTTCGCCTTCTGAAAAGGCACAGGTCCTGCTCGATAACGGCATCGCCGCCGCACAAAAAGGCGACCGCCGCTCGGCCCGTCTGCTCCTAGACCTCGCTGTCGAGGCGGAGCCGCATCTTGTCGACGGTTGGATGTGGCTTGCCTCTATCAGCGAATATCCCGAGGAACTTCTGTCGTATCTGGATAAGATCCTGGAGATCGACCCTCAGAATCAAAAAGCTATCGACTGGCAGATATCGACCCGCTCCCTGATGGCAAAGACGCTTGTTCAAAAGGCGGTCGAAACAGATCGGAACGGTGACCGTGAGGGTGCCGTATCGCTGCTCGACCAAGCACTCGAATACGATGAAAAATGCGTCGTTGCCTGGTCGTGGAAAGCGACGCTCGAGGAAGACGAGGATCGGAAGATCAAAATTTTGTCGAAGGTCATCGAGATCGATCCCGAAAACAGCGAAGCCGCGGCCGCGATCGGATCGATCAACAAAGAAAAGATACGGCGGAAACGCCGCAATGCCGGACAGGCACTGATTGACGGATCTGTAGAAGAGGCCCTTGGCCTTTTCGAAGAGCTTTCCGAGATCGAAGAATATCGGTACGAATCCAGACTCGTCGCCGGATTTTTTGCGGATTCGCTTGAGTCAAAACTCGAAGCTTTCAGAAGTGCCGCCTCGATGGCAGACGAAGGTTCGATGTCTGCCTTCGCCGTCGACTTCCTTGAGCGGCTAAGTGACCCCGAAACCGAGCCGCTTGCCTACGCTGAGGCGTCAGCCCCGGCAGAGCCTACAGCGGAGGCGGCCGAGACACCGGCGGAGCAGTTGAACGAAGATCCGGCAGAAGAGTACTATGCCGAGCCGGCGGTCGAAACGGCGTCATTTGAACCGGAAGAGATCGAAGCCGCCCCCGAATTCGACCCGTACTCGACCATCGCTCCGGAATACTCGGCCGAACACATCTCTGATGACGACGGTGAAGAAGCATCGGCTGACGAGGTCGATACCGACGAAACGCTTGAATACCGTGCTGAACAAATTTTCATCCAAGCCGGCGAAGAAGAGATCTTTGGGGCGGAACCTGCAGGAGAAGCGGCGCCCGTCAGTGAATGCTGCATTTACTGCAGCTCAAACATCGACCACGGATCGTTTCAGTGTTCTTCGTGTGGATCGGCGTTGACGCTTTCGGACCTTGAGATGCTCTTGTCACCGCGGCAGATCGATAATGTGGCCGTTTCAAACGCAGTGATCGCGATGGAAGCCGAATGGAATCTGCGCGAACTCACAGTGAAGGAGCTCGTCGGACTCGGCATCGGTCATTTCAACTTAGGAAATTTCGACGAGGGACTGAAATACCTTGAAGAAGCCTCTAATCTGGATGCGAATGACGTTATTCTCGCAGGCCAGATCAACGCTATAGCGATCAGGCTGGAAGAGCTCAGGCGCCAGAATGAACTGCATGGCTCATCGCCTCGCGGCAAAACCATACTTGTGATCGACGACAGTGCGACCATCCGCAAGCTCATATCAGCAAAACTCGAAAAGTCGGGACATGAGGTGGTTACTGCGGAAGACGGCGTCGAAGGGCTTGAAAAGATCGCTGAAAAGACGCCCGACCTGGTTCTTCTCGACATCACAATGCCGAAAATGGACGGCTACGAGGTCTGCAAAGAAATCCGTGCGAATCCGGCAACCAAGGATATTCCTGTCGTGATGATCTCCGGTAAGGACGGATTTTTCGACAAGGTTCGGGGCAGGATGGCAGGTGCAACGGGCTATGTGACCAAGCCCTTCGGCCCTGAGACGCTCATGAAAGCTCTTGACACGTATTTGGTAGCCGACGGCTCTGCCGTTAATTAGACCTAAACCGATCGACACATTCTCCCGGCCGACGGATGCATCGACTTGATCAAACATCTTTCGTCGCCCAAACCGGCGCCGATCTCGCATCTATTCGCAGTTCACTGCTGATAGCCGCTCAGACCGGCGACAAGACCGGACTTAGGCAAGCAAAGACCCGCCTCAGCCGCATTGCAAATGTCGGCTCGCTCGGCGGGCATTTGCACATTGCCTCAATGGCAGGGGAATGCCTCGAGGCGATCGACCAACTCGTCAATACTCCGGACGCGGATCTCGCGTCTGCGAACGGTGCCTTGGACTCCCTTGCAAAGATCGAGGCGGCGATACTCGATCTTTCTCTCCTTTCCGATGAGAACGAGACGAGCGACCTGAATTTTGACGCAGCGTTCGATCTGCTTGTACCCGAAAAGGCAGAGCCCGAAATCGAGGCCGAAGATGATGAATTCGCCGTTGATGAGGAGACGCTTGAGATCTTCCGCTCAGAAGCCGATGCCCTGCTCGCGAACATCTCGCTCGCGCTGACGTCATTAGCGGCATCGCCCGATGACAAGCATTCATTGTGGGAGATCCGACGCAACGCACATACTCTAAAGGGATCGGCCGGCATAGTTGGGCTCAGCCAGGTCGCAACGCTTGCTCACCGAGCAGAGGATCTACTCGACCATCTGGTTGACAAAGGTGCCCCGGCGAATGACAGGGTAATTGAATTTCTCAACACGACCGTCGAATACATCAGCAACCTACTCGTCGGCAGTTCCGGTTCACTTTCCGAAAACATCATTGACCATCTCACACCGACCGAGGGCGATGGTGTGCCGGCAGATCAGGAGGCTGAAAACTCTCCGATGACGGTTCAACCGGCTGCCGTGCTTCACATGCCGCCCATCGTTCGTGTTTCGCTTGAGAGGATCGATGAGATACTCGATCTCTCTACCAAGCTGGTCGAATTCCAACGTTCGGCAAGCACCTTGATAGCCGACACCGCACGCGCTTCTCGAGAAGAGGACCTGCGGAACGCAATTCTCACTCACGCAGAGATGGCGGCCGAGGTGCACCGGAAACTCCTCCGCATTCGGATGGTGCGTTTCGGCAATCTTGAAACCCGGCTGGCACGGAATATCAATGTCACTTGCTCCGACGAGGGCAAGAAGGCCGTTCTCGTCCTTCACGACCCCGAGGTCGAGGTTGACACGCTGATCATCGATGCCCTGATCGAGCCGATGCTTCATCTGATCAAGAACGCGGTCGTACACGGTATAGAACCGCCGGAAACGCGTCGGCTGATCGGTAAGCCGGAAGCAGGAACAATTTCTGTCTCGGTCAGTGCTGACGACGATGCAGTGGTTGTGAGTATTTCCGATGACGGCAGCGGTCTGTCAACCGCGAAGATCATCGAAAAGGCCCTTGAAACCGGCATCCTGACGGAAGAAAAAGCTGCAGCGATGAAGGAAAAAGACATTCATCAGCTGATCTTCTCGCGCGGCCTGACCACCGCTGAAAAGCTCGACCTGAACGCAGGACGCGGCGTCGGCATGAGTATCGTAAAGGAAAGTATCGAGGCAAAAGGCGGATCGATCCATGTCGAAACCACCCCGCAGCAGGGATCGACCTTCACGCTGATAATGCCCGCAAAAATAGCCGTTAATGAGAGACCGGAAGATGCTCCCGACGACAATGCTCCCGATGATTCACCGCTCGTTCTCATAGTTGACGACAGTGCGGCGATAAGACATCAAACGACGAAATTCGCATCTGCCGCAGGCTGCAGAACGATAACAGCGAATGACGGTGCCGAAGCATTGGAACTCCTGCTTTCCGGTTCATATGAACCGGATCTGATCTTCTCTGATGTAGAGATGCCGAATATGGACGGCTGGGGCATGTTGGAATACATCAAGACCGACGACAATCTCGGCCACATTCCCGTAGTGATGATCACTTCGCTCGACGACGCGGAATACCGTCAACGGGCTGCCGACCTCGGTGCAACGGAATATATGGTAAAGCCCGCGACCGCTGACAAGATCGCAGGCTGTATTGAGAGGACCTTGGCTGTCGCTTAACGCTTCGGCGGCCTGCTCGGACGCAGTTCGACCTTACTCGGCAACGCTCGTTCGTCCATATCCAGCAAACCCATTACAACCTGTGCTACGTCTGCCGGCTGCAGCTGCCACGCTTTTTCGTCGCTAGGCGTGTCGCCGCCGAAATATGTATTCACGCTGCCGGGGCAGATATAGCTGACCTTGATATTATCGTGACGGACTTCCTGCATAAGCGCTTCGGAAAAACCGTTCAAACCGAACTTCGACGCGTTGTACGCTGCCATTCCCGGATGGGCGTTCTGACCGGCAAGTGATGAGATGTTTATGATGTAGCCGCCGCCGCGGGCCTTCATCTTAGGGATCGCGTGATGACAAGCGTAATAGGTCCCGAACAGGTTCGTCTCGAGCGTTTCGCGAAACTCGTCGGGCGTCGTTTCCTCGATGGTCTTGCCCATATAGCCGACGCCGGCATTATTGATGAGAATATCGATACCGCCGAAGTGCCGCTCGCAGCTTTCCAGGACCGCCTTGATGTTCGCCTCGTCGCGCACATCACACAGTTTCCCCGCCGCCGACCCGAGCACCGATAGTCTATCGATCGCGGACTCTAACTCGTCTCGATGCCGCGAACAAATGTAAACGCTCGCACCGGCCTTCACCAGAGCTTCGGCAATAGCATAGCCAATACCTTTGGAGCCGCCCGTTATCACAGCCGCTTTGCCTTCGAGATTCATAATTTCGCCCTCAAGATCTCATTCACTATCTTCGGATTTGCCTTGCCTTCGGAAGCCTTCATCACCTGCCCGACGAAGAACCCGAATAACGCGTCTTTGCCGCCGCGAAACGCCGCAGCCTGGTCCGGATTTGCGGCGATCACATCGTCAACGATCTTTTCGATCGCTGATGTGTCAGAAACCTGTTCAAATCCTTTTTCCTTGATGACCGCAGGAGCCGCTTTGCCCGTTGTGAACATTTCCGCCAGTACTTCTTTCGCCTGATTGTTCGTGATGTCGCCTTTGCCGACGATGGTGATCAGCTCCGCCAGATCTTCTGCAGTGACCAGCGAATCCTCAATTTGCTTGCCCGCAGCGTTCAGTTCTTTTGTCAGCTCGCCAAGTATCCAGTTCGCAGATGCTTTCGGATCGGCGGAGATACGTGCCGCAGTTTCAAAGTATTCGGCGGCGGCAAGCGACGACGTAAGCTGTGACGCATCGCCAAAACCTAATCCGTAGGTCGCGATGAACCGCTCACGCATCGCATCGGGCAGTTCTGGAAGCTCGGCCTTTACGGCGTCGATGAACTCGCGGCTCACACGCAGCGGCTGCAGATCAGGCTCAGGAAAATAGCGGTAATCATGAGCGTCCTCTTTTGAACGCATCACGCGAGTGCGATTGTTCTTTTCGTCCCAAAGCCGCGTCTCCTGGCTTACGCCTTCGCCCGATTCGTGTGCCGCGATCTGCCTCTCGATCTCGTATTCGATGGCCTTTTGCATAAAGCGAACCGAGTTAAGATTTTTTAACTCGACCTTGTTTCGAAACTCTTCTTCGCCCTTCTTCCTGACCGACACATTTGCTTCGCAGCGGAGATTTCCCTTCTCCATATCAGCATCGCTGGCACCGACCCATTGCAGCACGCGGCGGACATGATTCACGTAATCGTAGGCTTCCCATGACGAGCGGAAATCCGGCGCCGTAACTATCTCGCCGAGCGGCGTTCCGGCACGATTGAGATCAACATATGAATATTTATCGGTATCGGGCAGCCCTTCGTGGACGTTCTTTCCGGCGTCCTCTTCGAGATGCATCCGCTGAATGTGAATGTTCATCGGCCGCCAAGTTTTTGCGTGACCGTGATCATCGCGGTCGGCGGTCATTATCGTCAGTGTGCCGTTCGCAGAAAAAGGCTTGTCGTATTGCGATATCTGATAGCCTTTCGGCAGGTCTGGATAGAAGTAGTTCTTTCGGGAAAAGATCGACACTTCTTGAATCTCAAGCCCCAACGCAAGAGCCGCACGGGCGCCGAGTTCGACCGCACGTTTGTTCAGCACCGGCAATGCACCGGGTAAGCCGAGACACGTCGGGCAAGTGTTAGAATTCGGCTCGCCGCCCGTCTCGACCGCACACGAGCAGAATATCTTAGTCTCGGTAGCAAGCTGTGTATGAATCTCCATCCCGATGATGGCTTCCCAGTCACTGTTCATATTTTCTATCGTTTTCGTTTAGGTGCGAACATCGGAGCAGAAGGAGTTCGCGGCCCTGTCGGCCAAAACTGCCCGCCTGCAAAATAGCCCGGCTGCTGATAACGCCACGGAAATGGCCGCCGCCAATTGTTTAGCGGATACCAGTAGCCGCCGACGATCATTGTTTCCGTCGTTTGCGGTGCCTGATATATCGGCACAACCAGCGGTGCGGCCCTTTGCTGCTCTTCGGCACGGCGAGCCTCGCGTTCGAGCCTGTCGCGGCGGAGTTTCGCCGATAGATCGAACATCTGCTCACGCGATTCCGCTTCGCGTTTTGCCATTTCTTCCGGCGACGCGAACCCCAAACGCGCGTAGTTCTCGCGAAGCTCTCGCTCGGCTCTTAAACGCTCGGTTTTGTAATTTGCAAGGTCCGCGTTCGTCACGACCTTTGTTTGAGCGATCGCCGCCGACGCCGTAATTGCTGCCAGACAAAAAATAATGCTTAGTTTCTTTGTCATAAAAGGTTCCCCCGAAACCTTAATTTTATCACAACAGTGAACTCATTCGAGGGAACCCGATGGTCATCGCCACCTTTCAGTTCGGCCCTTTACGGGACTTTGCGGCTTGGCGGGAAACACTGCTCCCTATCGCTAAAAACTGAACGCCAAACCGATGCGGCCGTTCACACCCGCAGTTCGGAAACCGTTCTCGTAGTATTCGTTGTCGAACACATTCTCAATGGTTCCGAAAATCCGAAGCCCGTAGCGTTGTCCTTTCAGACGAAATGTATAACCGCCCGTCAGGTCGCCGCGGCGGTTGCCGTTGAAGCGATAAAGATACGTCGTGAAAGTTGAGTTACTAAATATCGGAGCAAGATACGACGATGCAACGAGCAGATCAAAATTGACCCATGCACGCCCGAAACGCTGCGTCGCGACCATCGTGAACTGATGTTCCGGAATTCCGAGAGTCCTTAAAACGCCGCTGCCCGAAAGCTGCGGCGTCCGCTGTCGGCTTTTTGTCAGTGTGTACGAAGCGAAGATATCTGTTGACTTCGCCGGGCTAAATGCGGCACTAAATTCACCACCTTTCGCCGTCCCGCCTTTTTGATTTTCATAGCCGCCGAAAGGACGCGGCGTGGTACCGATATTCGGAACGACATTACCGTAGCCGATTATATCGATCAGCTTCGTATGGAAATAGACTCCGGTAAGCTTTAACTTGTCGCCCACGGCGTACTGCTCGATACCGATATCGGCCGCAATGCTTTTTTCGGGTTTCAACCCCGGGTCGCCGAGTGCAACGAAATTTGCCGAGGGGAACGTGCTGAAGAAGGTTCCATACCTTTCATACAGCGACGGCACGCGGTAACCGTTGCCGACGTGTGCACGCAGTTTCGTTCCTGACACTCGAAAGAAATATGACACCGCACCGTCAAAAGTAACCGCCGATGGCGGATCGCTCACCGTAACGCCTGAATACGGCGCGTTCGTCAGGCTGAATGCGGGCTGATCCACCTTGAAAAATTGAGCGCGCACTCCGCCTGCAAGCTGCAGCCTGCCGTCGAACGCACCGTACAATTCCTGAAGAATGAATGTATTGCTGGATTGGCCCGCACGCGTGAAAAAGTTTCCCGCACCGCTCGGCGTAAAGCCCTCGTTGCCAAAGCTCTCACGCTCGTACTCGTAACCTAGGCGTAAGTTATGCGTGCCGGGTGTCCAACTTAGAGACGCGTTCGCGGTATTAATGGTGCCCTTGAAAACGGACGTCGATGCCGACTGAAAGCCGACGCCCAGCGGACCGTTGATGTTCTCACGCTCGGTGCGCAGTCCCGAATAACCGACGTTCAGGCTCAGCTCGTCCGTGAAAGCGTGTGACATTGTGAACTGCCCATTGAAGAACTGCGATGCCTGCGAATTGTCGGGGTCGTCAACATCGGGGCGGAAATTAACGTTCGGAACGGCATTGATGATCGTTACGCTAGACGGCGGCATAGTACCGAGCGTGTCGGGGCCGGAATTGAGCTTCACAAAAGCGTCAGAGACAAAAAAACGCACCGAGACAGATGTATTATCGCCGGGACGCGCATTGATCCGACTCTGGAAATTCGTGTTTCGGGCGTCATCGTTTCCGTCGATGCCTTTCGTGTAAACCGTGCGGGAACCGGCCAAGTTGAAACCGAATTTTCCACTCTTCAAACCGTGCGAAAGATTGCCGCGAAATCTCTGCAGCCCAAGCCCGCCGACCGCATACGACAGCTGTCCGTTCGTTCCCGGCTGCGGATCGGGAGTGATGAAATTGACCGTCCCGCCGATCGAATTTGTGCCGTACAGCGAGCTGCCCGAACCTCGCAAAACTTCGATACGGCTGACGCTTGTCAGAGTAATGTCGCTCAAAATCGGCGACGCATCGCCGGTGATCGCGGCAGTATCGCGCAGGCGGAAACCGTCTATCAATATCGCGGTGTCCTGATTCCGCAGCCCGCGGGTCTTGATATTCGCCGTCCGGCCAAATCCGCCGAGCTGCTGAACGCGAAAGCCCGGCATCGAACGCAGTGTTTCCGCAAGCGAAAAATCCGCTCGCTCGCGCATTTCTTGTCCGGTTATGGTGTTGACCGTCTTTGAAACCTCGTCGATCGGCTGAGGAAGATCCGCAGGTACGATCACAGTTTCGCGGATCGGCTGCGGGGTCGGTGATGGTGACGTCATAGGATCGGTCTGAGCCCATATTCCTGATACGCCACAAAACGTAAAGATCAATAAAAAGTAGATTTTCATATTTCCTCTTCTGCCCACACGCAGAATGGTTCTGAGCCCAGGCGGCCGGGCGATGTTCCCGACTGTTACGGTTGCGTGGGCAGCGCCGGATTCTCACCGGGCTTCCACCGCAACGGCCGCCAACTAAAATACGTTCGTTACACGAACGTTCCCGCTTGCCGGATTCGCATCCAGCAAAACCTTTACGCCGAAAACCTCGGCGATATTCTTCTCCGTCAGGACGGTCGCTGGCTTGCCTGACGCTGCGACCTTGCCGTCGAGCAGCATTACGATCTCGTCCGCAAACTCTGCGGCCAAATTGAGGTCGTGTGTGATCACAACCGCAGCCGAACCGCACGAACCGCAGCGTTCGCGCACAAGCCGAAACATCATCGCCTGATGTGCGATATCCAGATTCGCCGTCGGCTCATCAAGCAGCAAAATTCGTGCATTCGTTGCCAACGCCCTTGCCAGCACCACTCGTTGACGCTCGCCGCCCGATAGCTCATTCATGAACCGGCCGGCAAAACCTTCAAGGTCACAATCGTCTAACGCTCGTTCTGCCGAAGCGATATCTTCCGGCGTCTCCCATCCCAACGCACTACCGTGTACAAAACGCCCCGCGAGGACAAATTCCAACACCGTGATCGGAAAACGCGTCTCATTCTCCTGTGATACGACAGCAATTTGTCGGGCGATCTCCCTCCGCGACAAGTTCGCGAAATGTTGGCCGTTCAGCATGATATCACCTGAAATTTGGGCCGTGATACTGCCATTCAATGCTCGCAGAAGCGTAGTCTTTCCGGCTCCGTTCGACCCGACGAGAGCTAAAACGCGGCCCGCCTCGATCGACAGAGAAACACCGGCGACAACAGTTTTGTCGCCATATCGGACGGATATGTTCCTTGCTTCGAGCATTTGCAGTCTAATTCCTACGCAATAAATAAATGAACAGCGGTGCTCCTATCAAGGCGGTTATCGCTCCTACGGGCAGTTCCCGCGGAGCTATCGCCGTCCTCGCGACAGTGTCCGCCAAAACGACGAACATCGCTCCAACGATCGCCGACAGCGGAACGACCAGCCGGTTGTCGCTCCCGATCGTCAATCTGACGATGTGCGGCACGATCAGTCCGACGTAACCGACCGAACCGCTTGCGGCAACCGCGGCACCGACAACCAAACTTGCCGCGCCAAAAACGAGAAGACGAACTCGCCCGACCTCAACACCAAAGTCGCGAGCATCACGTTCGCCGACCATCATCAAATTCAGCCCGCGAGCCTGTGACGCAATTATCAGAGTGCCAATGATGGCGGCGGCAAAACTTACATAGATTCCCATCGTCGACGCCTGAGAAAGGTCACCCAGGAGCCAGAATGTGAAACTGCGAAGCCGCGCCGCATCGAGCACCGTCGTCAGCATCACGATGATCGACGACAGGAATGTCGTAACGATCACGCCCGACAGTACAAGCCGCTCGACGCTCATTCCGGCCCGCGACCGTGCCATCTGATATACTGCGACGCTCGCCAGCCCTGCACCCGCGAACGCCAAAACAGGCCGCGACCATTCAAACGCCCCAAAGAACACGAACGCGACCATCGTTCCAAGCGCCGCTCCGTTTGATACACCAAGCAAGTACGGTTCGGCAAGTGGATTACGAAGCAGCGCCTGCAAACCCGCACCGGCGACCGCAAGGCTCGCACCTACGCATGCCGCGAGAAAAATTCGCGGCAAACGAATGTCGAACAAAATTGAACGTGTCTGTTCGTCTAGCGAGAGGATATTCACACTTTCGGCACCGAGCATGGCCGCCGAGAAGAGCACTGCCAAAAGAGCGAGAGAAAGAATAAAAATGTAGCGGAGGAGTTTGTTCAAATCATTCTTCCCTTTTGAAAAGGTCGGGATGCAGCATCGCAGCCAATTTCTCCAACGCATCGACCAGCCGAGGTCCCGGCCGCGAGATCAGGTCCGCGTCGATGCGATACACTCTGCCGTTCTTTACCGCCGGTGAGTCTTTGAAAACTTCGTTCGGTTCACGGTTGTCCTCGCTGTCCGAAAGAATGATGGCCTCGGGACGCAGTACAAGTGCCGACTCCTTGCTCAGCCGCGGAAACGCGGTCTCCACATCTACTGTCGCCGAAATTGCGCCTGCCTTGGCGAGCGGTTCGTTCAGGAACGAATCCCTGCCAATCGTGAAAAGCGGTTCACGCGAGATCTGCACAAAAACACGCACCTTTTCAGCGGGCCGCGTCTTTGTCCAAACCTTTCCCACGCGGTCTCTTAAAGCGGCGATCATAGGCTCGGCCTTGTCAGTCGTACCCAAAATATCGGCGATCTGCCGAATGTTGTAAAACACGCCGTCGATCGTGGTCGGATTTGTTACATAAACGAGAATGCCGTTTTGCTCAAGTGTTTTCGTAAATGCCTCCACCTGAGACGCGGTCGAAACAAAGACCATGTCCGGCTTCATCGCGACGATGGTCTCCATATTCGGATTCATCGTGTCGCCTATCTTCGCGATGCCCTTCGCCTGCTCCGGAAAATCACAAAACGACGTGACGCCGACCAGACGGTCACCACCGCCCGCCGCAAAGACAAGCTCCGTAACGCTCGGCGCCAACGAAACGACGCGTCGAACTTCGCCTTTGACCTCGATGTTTCGGCCGAGGTCGTCCATGAAATTACGAATGCTTGAAACAGGGGTCGGTGCCTCTTGTGAACCAGGAACATCTAATACGGCATTCGACGTCGTGCTGCCTGAACATGCAGCCGCGACAAATACCGCCGCCAAGATCAGCAATCGAATGGTAATTTGAACTTCCTTTATCATCGCTATCAGTACAAAAACCGAAAACCCTGCCTTTCCCAAGCCCGAAAACGGACGGAAAGACAGGGCTCAATCAGCTTCTGTCAGGGAACGCATCGCGTTCCGTCAATATTCCATTTCCGCCTGCGGCGCCTTTTCGCGAAACACCATGCCCGGCTGTTCGTTCAAAACAGGCATCCTGACTTTACCGAAAACATCGGCTCACAGTGACGCGATCGTTCGGGAATCTCACCCGCTTCCCCTGTTTCCCGGCCTGCAAAACACAGTCCGAACGAACAACGCTCCATTTCGGAGCATCTTAGATTCTTACCTTGAAAGGACCGCAAGTCAATCCGCCGACTTTTGGAGAAGCATCGGACGCGACGGCGCACAATCTGTATCAAAGGGAGCGATCTGGAGATTCAGCAGATATTCGCCGTCCGGAACCTCGTTCGGAATATAGGCCAGCTCAGTGATCGTTGAATTGATCCGCGTGGCATCGGAAATTTCATGACTGCCGGCATCAACGCACCAAAAGATGCGGTGATTTTCCAGCTTGCCGTCGTCAAAAATACGGTCGATCGACGGCAGATCGCATACTAAATGTGTAAAACCCGACTCGACGATCAGCCGCATTGCGTCTGCAGAAAAATACGGTGGAATATTCTCTTCTCCGTATTCCGCGGTGATCTTCGAGTCATTGTTCGGCAGCGTTCGAACGATCAGCGCAGCCGGCCCCGCGTCAGAACCACCTGCGGTAGCGGGTGGTTGAACGCCTGCATTCTTCAACGAAGCTAAGGTTAAGATTTGCTCTTCACCTGAGAATTCAGGCTCGACCGACACCAGCACCGTAGGAACTATCACATCCCTCAGACATTCTCGAACCGATATCCGCTTGTGCGTGATATGGCCCACGCATTCGGTATGTGTTCCGTTGCAATGTGGTATGAAAGTGTACCGCTCGAAATTCACACTCCCGCCCTGACGCGTATCGCCGACCAGCGAACCCGCACGAACCGGCTCCGATATCGCCCGATCGACACCGTACGCATTTGGCTGCGGGCCGTTGAATCGCAACGGTATAGAGATATCGATAGGGAAAATGTTACTCATTCACTTCTTGCGTTATACGCCGTGCTGCAACTTGCGAATATCGGCCATTACCTTCTCCAGATCGACTTCGCTCACATTATCTATGCCCTCGCAAATATTCATCAGGAGTTCATCCTGCGCATTCCCGCGTCGGCGAGCCTCGGAATACGGCATATCCTCTCGAAACGTAACCATCGAATATTTTGAATAGTAGTCGGGAAACTCGTGTTCGAGCCGCGTCTCGAGCTCTCGTTTGCGCTGAAAGACCGGATTCGCAGTTGCATCGCGCATCTCATAAAAATTCTCTTCCGCGAGGTCAGCGATGGCGTCGGTGTTGACCTTTCGCAGCTCGCCATATTGTTCGAAGATCGATGCCCATTCGATCTCGCCGCCACCTGATGTCGACGTTTGCGGCATTTGCCCGTCGATCAATCCCGCGAGGACCCGAACGTCCTCGAAAGAGCAATTCATTCCCTGCCCGTAAAACGGCACGACCGCATGTGCCGAATCGCCGAGCAGCAGCACTTTCCCGTCAACATTCCACGGCCAACATTTTACCGTTCCAAGTTGTCCCGTCGGATTCGCGAAGAAATCCTCGGCAAGCGTCGGCATCAAAGGGACCGCATCCGGGAATTCACGGTTAAAAAATTCGAGCAATGTAGCTTCATCAGTAAGCGTTTCAAAAGAAATCTCTCGTTCATCGCCGTCCGTTAAAACAGGCTGCTCAGACTTGTGGGCCAAGAACAGCGTGCAGGTAAAACTGCCGTCGAAATTCGGCAGTGCGATCATCATAAATCGATGCCGCGGCCAGATATGAAGAGCGTTCTTTTCGAGCAAGAACTCACCGTTAGGCCCCGGCGGAATATGCAGTTCCTTGTAACCGTGATCGAGAAAGACCGACAAGTACTGGAACTCCGGCATCTGCCGCTGCATCGCCTGACGGATCGGCGATCCCGCACCGTCCGTGGCGAAAACCGTGTCCCCTATGATCGTCTTTCCGGTATCGAAACTTATTTCGCCGCTTAGCGTGTCGAAGTCCGCGCATCGCTCATTAAAGACAAATCTCACGTTCTCGTGCTTCTCAGCCTCATTCATCAAGGCGATGTTCAGCCCCGAACGCGAAACGGAATTTATGTATTCGCCTTCGCGGCCGCTGTATGGCAGCAGCTTAGTATTTCCCGCGGCGTCGTGGATCATGCGGCCATACATCGGAACTGCCTCGGCAAGCATGTAATCGTCCATCCTGACCTCGCGAAGTGCGGCTATACCGCGATCGGAAAGCGCGAGATTTATCGAACGTCCCGCTTCGACTATGTCCTTGCGCATGTCGCCGCGGGCCTCGAATACATTCACGCGAAACCCTCGGCGTGCGAGATAAATTGAAAGAAGCGAGCCCGCCAGGCCCGCTCCTATGATGGTTATGCTGCGTTCTGACATCTGTTGTCTAGGCGATCTTTTCCACGCGAACTGCCGTCACTTTGAACTCCGGCGCAAGCGTAAAGCGATCTCGGACGGGGCTCGTCGCGTAGTTCAAGAATACTTTTGGATCGTGAAACGTTGCAAAAAGCTCCCCATGTTTCACTTTCTGCGAAATGGTGACCGGAATTTCGGCCTTCCCGTGTGCACTTCGCATTACTACACGTTCGCCATTCGAGAGCCCGAGCCGTTCCGCATCGTCCGGCGACATCATCAATTCATCTGTGGGACGAAGCTCGACATTCGGCGTCCGCATCGTCATCGTACCGGCGTTGAAATGATAAAGAGCCCTGCCTGTCGTCAGCATGAACGGAAAGTCGTCAGATACGGCCTCAGGCGACGGGCGATATTTTATCCGCCGCAGCGATGCCCGTTTGCCGATAGAGAAACTGTCGCCATGCAGCACCGTCTCGCCGGGATGATCTTCGTCGGGACACGGCCATTGCAGCCCGTGATGATCGATGCGCGGATATGAAATGCCGCGGCCCGCGGGCCACACCGCTCGGATCTCATTCCAGATATCCTCAGCGGAGGCGAAGTCGAAATATTCGCCTTTGCCCATCGCCTTCGCCACATCGCAGACGATCTGCCAATCGGTTCGGGCATTGCCGCGAACTTCGACGGCCTTTCGGATACGCTGAACGCGGCGTTCGGCATTCATAAATGTTCCGTCCTTTTCGAACGAAGATGCCGCTGGAAAGAACACGTCAGCGAACCGCTTTGCGGTCTCGTTCAGAAACATGTCCTGGACTATACAGAACTCGAGCCCATCGAAGGAACGCTCCGTTTCATGCGAATTAGCGTTGGACAGGAACACGTCGTAACCGATCGCCCACAGTGCTTTCAGCTTGCCCGCTTTGGCGGCATCGACCATCTGGAGCTGATTCAGCCCCTTCGATTCGGGCACACGCGTCTGCCAGACAGATTCGAAAAGTTCACGGCCTTCTTCCACCGCGATCGAACCCGTCAGAATGCCCGGATCGCAGCCCATGTGTGCGGAACCCTGCACATTATTCTGCCCGCGGAGCGGATTAACGCCCGTCCCCGGCTTTCCGATGTTGCCCGTCAGCAACGCAAGATTGACGACGGTCATCACGCCCTCGGTTCCCTGCAGATGCTCCGTCATTCCGAGGCCGTGCAGCGACATCGCGGGCTTTGCGGTCGCATACAATCTGGCCGCAGCCCGAATGTCCTCGGCCGTAACACCGCATCGCTCCGCTACAGCTTCCGGCGAATAGTCGGCGACAAAGTCGTGATACTGCTCAAATTCATCAACACGCTCCGCTATGAAATCAGCGTCGGCCAGGCCTTCGTCGATGATCGCGTGAGCGAGTGCGTTGAACAGCAAGATGTTCGTTCCCGGCCTCAGCTGCAGATGGATGTCTGCGTACTTTGTAAGCTCGGTCTTTCGCGGGTCGATAATGATCAGGTTCGCACCGCCATTGACGACTGCCTGCTTGATGCGAGCTCCCGGTATCGGATGATTCTCGGTCGGATTAGCACCGCAAAGCAAGATGGTCTTTGCTACCTCTATGTCATCGAATGAATTCGTCGCCGCACCGGTGCCGAGCATCATCTTCATCGCCGCAGCGGTCGGCGTATGGCAAACGCGGGCACAGCAATCCACGTTGTTCGTGCCTAACGCGACCCGCGCGAATTTCTGTGCAATGTAATTCTCTTCATTCGTCGCTCGGGCCGAGCCCAAAACAGCAACGCTGTCCGATCCGTGTTCGGCGACAAAGCCGCTTAGTTTATCAGCGGTAAATCTGATCGCTTCATCCCAAGTGACGACACGCCACTCGCCGTTCTCGCGGATCATCGGCTCGGTAACTCGGTCGTCGGCATCATTGAATCCGAACGCATATCGCCCTTTAACGCAAAGATGGCCGCTGTTTACGGGTGCGTCGTTCACAGGCCGCACCTGCACCATCTTGCCGCCGCGCGTTCCGACCTCCATCTCGCAACCTGTCCCGCAATACGGGCATGTCGTACGGGTCCATTTATCCGCTGAGCCATTGATAAGCACCGACCTGTCCTCGAGAGCTCCGGTCGGGCAGGCATCGGAACAAGCACCGCAGGAAACACAGGAACTTTCGCCAAAAGCACCGAAATTGTCCGGCACCACCGACGAATGTTCTCCGCGGCCCGCAACCTGCCAAACGTATTGTCCCTGCACCTCGTCGCAAATGCGGACGCAAGCATAGCAATCGATACACCGTGCCATATCGACGCGAATGTAAGTGTGTGAATCGTCAACAAGGTGCCCGTTCACGTTCGACGCAAAATCCGCGGCCGTCAGCCCGTATTTCATTGCGAGGCGATGAAAAGGTTTGTCAGGAAACTGCTCGAACGCCGAAACGGGATATGACCGAGCCAGCATTCTGAGGTTCCATTTGCGTGTCTCCTCGATCTTTTCGGAATGAGTTGCGACCGTCATTCCGTCAGCGAGTTTTGCGGTACATGAAGCCGTCTCCCGCGACGAACCTGATGCTTCAACCAAGCACATCCGGCACGCCCCAACCGGTTTCAAACGTGCATCGTCGCACAGCGTCGGGATCTCGATCCCGCACGAACGGGCAGCCTCGAGGATCGAAATGTCGTCGGGAAATTCGCGTGTTGTTCCGTTTATGGTCGCCCTGATCATAATTTCAGACGAGCACAAGGTTCGTGTTTGCCTCTACCGGATCTCGCGCCGACCGGCAGAACTCTTTGTGATCTAACCTCTAGTTTAGCGCAGACAGTCCTCGAGAATCTCACAAAAGCGGCTAACATCCTCAAAAGTGTTATAAAGCGGCACGGGGGCGACACGAATCACGTCCGGCTCGCGCCAGTCAGCGAAAACCCCGCGGCCTGTGATCGCTTCAAACAGACTCTTGTCTGCATTCCGTACACGGATCGATAGCTGACAGCCGCGTTGCGCAGGATCGGAGGGTGTAATGATCTCTATGCGGTCCGACTCGATCTGACGAAGCGAGCGCTCAAGATAGCCGGTGAGTGCGATCGACTTTTCCCTAAGAGCGGGCATCGTTGCCCCGTCAAAGATCTCGAGCGATGCTCGCAGAGCCGCAAGCTGAAATATGGGCGGATTTGAAAGCTGCCAGCCTTCTGCACCGGCAAGCGGAACGAACTCCGGTCCCATCAGAAAACGCGTCTCCTTATCGTGTCCCCACCAGCCGGCGAATCGCGGCAGATCGAACGACCGAGCATGGCGTTCGTGAACGAACGCTCCCGCAATGCCGCCAGGACCGGCGTTCAAATACTTGTACGAACACCACGCCGCGAGATCGACGTCCCAATCGTGCAATCGAAGCTCCAGATTTCCCGCAGCGTGTGCCAGATCGAACCCGACAACACAGCCCTTTTTGCGGCCGGCCTCCGTGATCGCCCGCATATCGAAAGCCTGACCGGTGTAATAATTCACGCCGCCGAGCATTATCAATGCGATCGAATCGCCCTCGCGGTCGATAGTTTCGAGAATATCATCGGTCCGCAGACATGATTCTCCCTGACGGGGAACCAATTCTATCAACCCATCTCTGTGTCTCTGCGTCTCTGCGGTGTGAAATCTTATCTGCGATTCGACCGCATATTGATCCGATGGAAAAGCACCTTTTTCGATAAGGATCTTGTATCTTTCGGCAGTCGGCCGATAGAAGGACACCATTAACAGATGCAGATTGACGGTCAGCGAATTCATCGAGACGACCTCGACCGGCTTTGCGCCGACCAGCCGTGCAAGCGGGTCAGTTACAAACTCGTGATAAGGCAGCCACGGATGCCGAGCGTGCAAATGCCCCTCGACGCCTAAGCGAGCCCAGTCGTCCAGTACTTCTTCGATATATTTGCGGGCGGTCTTTGGCTGCAGCCCCAGCGAATTTCCGGTGAAATAGACCGCATCACGGCCATCGTATTTCGGGATCAGAAAGTTCTCGCGAAATTCCCGCAGCGGATCTGATTCGTCCATCGATGCCGCAAAATGTACTGTCTCCTGAATTTCGGTCATCTAGGTTGTCGTAAACGCAGAGCGATCTATGCCCAGCCAATTGAGAGCAGCTCCATGTAGGAGCATTTCGATGATCAACTCATCATAGGGCATTGATTCTATTAGACTTCCGGGTTCCAATTCGCCGAGTGGGAAAGGGTAATCGGTCCCGAGCATTACCTGATCGGCGCCGACCAGTTTTATCAGATAGTCCAGCTTTGCCTTTCCGTGAACGAGCGAATCGAAGTACATCTTGCTTAGATATTTGCGCGGACTGTGCGGATTGTCCGGGAAAAGGTCAGGGCGGACATTGAATCCATGTTCTATGCGGCCGATGGTCGCAGGGAACGAACCGCCGCCATGCGCAAAACAAATTCTCAGACGCGGACATTTTTCCAATGTTCCCGCAAAAATCAGCGAGCAAATGGCCCGCGAAACTTCCGCAGGCATACCGACCAGCCACGGCAGCCAATATTTCTGCATGTGCTCCTCGCCCATCATTGCCCACGGATGCACGAAAACCGACATTCCGAGTTCTTCGCACGCTTGGAAGAATTCCAGGAACTGCGGCTCGCCCAGATTCAGCTGATTTACATTCGTTCCGATCTGTACGCCGGCCATGCCGATCTGTTTGCAGCGTTCAAGCTCTCGTATAGCCAATGCTGTATCCTGTATCGGAATGGTACCCAAGCCGACGAACCGCAAAGGAAATTCGCTGACGATCCCCGAAATATGGTCGTTTAGAAACTTTGAAATTTCGAGGCCGTGTTCGGGCTCTGCCCAATAGCTGAACATCACCGGCACGGTCGAGAGGACCTGTACGTTGACACCGTGAGCGTCCATTTCCTCGATGCGCTTCGCCGGATCCCAGCAATTCGATTCGATGTCGCGAAACTGCTTGCCGTCGTCCCGCACCATATGTGCCGAGCACGGCTGATAATGATCCAGATAAATAAAACCGCCGTACCCGAAACGGTCTTTCCACGCGGGGATGTCTTTAGGAAGTATGTGCGTGTGAACGTCTATCTTGAGCACGTCAACATTTTGTCATTAAACGCTGCTCAATGAAAATCTACTATTGTTGGGTCAGCAACCTAGAGCTTTCCGATAGCGATGCCGTCCGGTGTTTTCCCAACCGCGGCTTTTGCGATGACCGCTCCGGTCTCCATGTCTATCTTTAGAACGACATCCTCACTCGATGCCGTCACATATGCGATCTTGCCGTCCGGCGTAAAGATCAGCCCGAGCGGCGAGCTTCCGAGTTTGATACGCTTCGTTTCCTTTCGGGTCGCAGCGTCGATGATGATCAGTTCTTTTGTATTCGGCATCGTCGCCATCACGAACTTGCCGTCCGGCGTGAACCGCACACGATACGGCCGCTCACCCAGCTTTACACGGTCAATCACTTTATTCGTGGCCGTGTCGATAACGTCGATGCCTGCGTCGCCATTCAAACCGGCCCAGACCTGCTTGCCGTCCGGCGAGATGTCGATCGCCTCAGGCTGCTTGCCGACGGGAATATGTGTCGTCTTGGACGCCGCGGGCGGGACGTTGTTGAACTCGATCGCCGTAACCGTGTCAGAGCCGATGTTTGGGGTATAGATCTTCTTTTGGTCAGCCGAGACGACGACCATATGCGAAACCGACTGACCCGTACCGATCAGCCAATCGACCTTGCCGGCAGCAATGTCATAGCGGCCTACTGCATTATTCGCTTCCGCTGACAAATAAATTTTTCCTCCTAACACGACCATGCCGTGCGGACGCATCAGCGGCATCAGGTCAAAACGCTTTAGTTCCTTCTGCGTCGCGACGTCAAAGATAGCCAGCATACTTCCCGGCTGCTGCGTGCCGTAGATCGAAACGAACGCAGTCTTGCCGTCAGCCGACGTGACGACCTCGTGCGGCCCTGACGCGGTCGGCACCGTCGCGAGCAGCTTCATTTCTTTCGCATCGACGAATGACATTGTTGATTCACCGCGATTGACGATGACCAGAATGTCATTTGCCAAAGCGGCACTCGTCAAAAAGACAGATAACAACAAAACTGCGATGGTTCTGAACATATTTCTCTTACCTCTCGGCCCGTAATTATCTTACGGGGAGAAGTTTGGTTTGGTTTCGTTATCGTAGTGGCTGGGTCAAGAA
Source organism: Acidobacteriota bacterium (assembly GCA_016700075.1). Classification (NCBI taxonomy): domain Bacteria; kingdom Pseudomonadati; phylum Acidobacteriota; species Acidobacteriota bacterium. The sequence continues at coordinate 1,147,210 of CP065000.1, forward strand.
ACGACCGGCGGTGGCTCCATCACAGAACCGCATGCCTTGCAGGTGCGGAGGTCTTCTGAACCGTAGAATTTCTTGAATACACCCTGGAACTGTGTCGTGATGTCGCCGAGTTGGAAATATTCTTCGTAGAGCTTTTCGTTGCAGTTCTCGCAGAACCATAGAAGGCCGTCGAGCTCGCCCTCGCGGCGTCTGCGTTCGATCACGAGTCCGATGGTGTTTTCGCCCCGGATCGGGTTATGCGGAACACGCGGCGGCAGGAGGAACATCTCACCTTCGCGTATCGGAACATCGACCGCCTTTCCGTCTTCCTGAATTTTCACGAGCAGATCGCCCTCGATCTGATAAAAAAGCTCTTCGCCCTCGTCCCAGTGATAATCTTTACGGGAATTCGGCCCGCCGACGACCATCACGATGAAATCCTCGTCCTGATATACGCACTGATTCCCGACCGGCGGCTTGAGCAGATGCCGGTGCTCGTCGATCCATTGTTTGAAGTTGAACGGGCGACGGATCATACGGCAATTATAACTCAGAAAGTTTTTCAACCGTACGCCAGTTTCGTGCGGTTACGGCGACCTTTAATTTCTTTTCGATAAAGCTTTTTCCGAGCAGGCTATTGGCAACACTCATTGGCAAATGGCAATAGATCTCGCGGCCGACGATGGCGAAACGCTCGGGCGGCTCGGCAGCTTCCAATAGCTGGCCCGCCTTGTCGTCGGGCATTTCCTCACGCAAGAACAGCACGTGCATCTCCTTGTGGCTTTCGAATTCCCCATCGAAGGGATTCGAGGCGATGATCCGCTCGATGTTCGCCTGCAAACGCACCATTACTGGCACCGATCTGCCGAATTCAGTCTCGATCGCTTTCTCGATCACGCCAACCAGATCGCCCTCGAATCCGTCGCTATCAAATCCGACGTTGCCGCTGTTAATATACGTCACGACATTCGCAAGCCCTGCCCGATCGAGGCAGGGCCTGAGGTCCGACATCTTTAACATCGTATTACCGCCGACGTTGATACCACGGAGCAGTGCGACGTATCTAGGCATTTTTCATATCGATGACAAACCGATACCGCACGTCGGCTTTGATAGTGCGGTCGTAGGCTTCTTCGATCCGATCGGGCGAGATGACCTCAACATCTGCGACCACGCCGTGCTCGGCACAGAAATCGAGCATTTCCTGCGTTTCGGTGATGCCGCCGATCAGCGAGCCTGCGATCGATTTGTTGCCCATGATGATCGATGCCTGATGTATCGTCGCGGGCAATTCGGGCATACCGACGACCACAAGGACGCCGTTCAGCCCGACCATGTTGATATACGGATTAAGGTCGTGATTGGCAGAGACGGTATCGATTATAAGATTGAAACTGTTCGCAAGCGGTGCCAGGTTTTCGGGGTCGTTCGTGACCACAAAATTATCCGCTCCCAACTTGCCCGCATCTTCAGATTTGCCGGGCGACGTGCTGAAAACCGTAACCTCTGCACCCATGGCTTTCGCGATCTTCACTGCCATGTGGCCCAAGCCGCCAAGGCCAACCACACCGACACGCTGCCCCGGCCCAACGCCGAATTTCTTCAGCGGTGAATAGGTCGTTATTCCTGCACAAAGCAGCGGTGCGACGCCTGAAAGGTCGCCCGTAGCATTCACTTTCAGTGCATAGTTCTCGTCAATAACGTAATGTTTCGAATAGCCGCCGTATGTCGGCGTGGTGCGATCCATCTCGGTGCCGTTGTAGGTCATCGCCATGCCGTTCATGCAGTACTGCTCAACGCCGAAATCGCACGGGACACATTCACGGCAGCTGTCGATAAAACAGCCGATACCCGCAATGTCACCTACTGAGAACTTCGTCACAGCATCGCCCACCTGAGTCACGCGGCCGACGATCTCGTGCCCGGGCACCATCGGGTACATCGCCGGCATCATGTCGTGCCATTCATCTTTTGCAAGGTGAATGTCCGAATGGCAGATTCCGGCATATTCGATGTCGATCAAAATATCATTCTGACCGACATCCCGGCGTTCGAATTCGAACGGTGAAAATGTAGCGCTTGCGTCATGTGTTGCGAAACCTTTTGTTTGGATCATTTCTTCCTCTTAAGTTGTTTATTCGATCGTTGCTATAACTTTTAATTCGATGGCGATCGGCGTCGGCAAACTGCTGATCTCTATCGTCGTCCGGCACGGCTGGTTGTCGGCAAAATACTCCGCGTAAAGCCGATTATACGCCGGGAAATCGGCTTTCATATTCGTAAGGAACACCGTTACATCTACTATGTTATCCCACGAAGAACCCGCGTCCTCTAAAATGTATCTTACATTTTGAAATACTGAGCGACATTGGGTTTCGATGTCATAAGATATGATCTCACCGATTTCATCGAGTTCTACGCCCGGTATCTTTTTCGCCCCCAGTTCGCGAGGGCCGACGCCTGAAAGAAACAACAAATTCCCCACGCGGCGTGCATGCGGATAAAGGCCGACCGGTTCGGGTGCTCGTTCGGAGTTCAACTTTTCTGCATCGCCACCGCTCATAGCCGCCGTAAAGACCTCAGTATTCGCTCAGTATCTGCCAGCGAGATCATTGCCAGATCGTCCGAAGCCTCATCATATCCATACATGCCGATGTAATGCCAATCGAGACGCCCTACCTGAAACCACTCGGTCATGACATAGTTCTCCAACTTTTTATTCTCGTCGGGATCGAACGGTTCATATAGAAGATATATCTTTCCTAGCGGCGTTGAGATCGTTTTTGCCCCCTCATACATCAGGTCGCCGAGTCCATCGAATCCTGCTTCGAACGCAAACCGCTGTATCTTGCCGTTCGGCAGAGTCCGCGAATAGATGATAACGAACTCGCGATCCTCGATCACCACTCCGCGGCCGAGCCGCGACTTGATATTTTCGACCTTGAAACCGGCAGGTACCCAAGTAGGCAATGCGATCTGCAGCACCTGCTTGGCGACGATCATTTGCTCAATGTGGGCCTTAGAGACGCCGGGGAACTTTTTCATCGCCGCTTGAACGCTTGCCTTTGACTGGGCAGAGGCGGCCGCAGCCAGTGAAAACACAATGACGCCGAATAAGAATATTCTCTTCATGAAATTACTTGGATCTTTCAGCCCAGATCTGCACCAGATTGACCAACATCTCCGTCGATTTCTCTAAACCGCGTCGCGAATTCCATTCCAGCTTGCCGTGGAAGTTGTGCCCGCCTGTGAACAGGTTCGGCGTCGGCAACCCTCGGGCCGTCAAACGCGAACCGTCAGTTCCACCGCGAATAGGTTTCATCTTAGGTTTCACACCGGCACGCGTGGTGGCCTCCTTGGCATATTCGACAAGTTTCGGATGATCCTTGAGAACCTCTTTCATATTCAGATATCCCAATGCGCTCGAATATTCAACGCGAACATTTGGGAATTTGATGCGGACGGCCTCGGCCATTTGTCTGAGCATATTCTCTTTTGCCTCGACGCCGCTCAGGTCGAAATCGCGGATCAGTACCTTGACGGTCGATGTCTCGACATCCAGATTCGCAATGTAAGGATGCACAAACCCGACACGCTCTGATGTGGTTTCAGGCAGCATATTCGGTGGAAATCGCGTGAGAAAATCTGCTGCGGCGTATGCGGAATTGACCATGATCCCTTTCGCGTAGCCGGGATGTGTCGATTTGCCGTGGAATGAAAGAGTTGCGGTACGTGCCGACCACGTTTCGTCCGATATCTCGCCCAGTTCGCCGCCATCTACCGTGTAAGCATACTTTGCACCCCAGCCTTCGATATCGAAAAGGTCCATCGGCCCGCCGACCTCCTCGTCCGGCGTGAACGCGACCGCTATGTTGCCGTGTTTTAACTGCGGATTGTTGCGGAGAATGTCGATCATCGTCATTATCTCTGCGATGCCCGATTTATCATCCGAACCAAGCAGCGTCGTGCCGTCCGCCGTGATAATGTCGTCGCCGATGAGATCTTTGAGAGCAGGATTTTGTTCGACAGTGATGACCTGCGTCTTATCGTTCGGCAAAACGATGTCGCCGCCCTGATAGTTTTTATGGATGATCGCGTTCACATTCGCACCGCTAACCGCCGGCGAGGTGTCCATATGAGAAATAAAACCGATCGTCGGCACCTTGCTGTTGTCCGCCAGATTGCCCGCGACTAATCCGTACACAATGCCCTCTTTGCTGATACGAACGTTCTGTACTCCGAGAGCCTTCAGCTCGCCCTCGAGCAAACTTGCGAGCACCAACTGCTTCTCGGTGCTCGGAAATTTCCCGGCTTCCTCGGCGGATTGCGTATCGATCTTCACGTAACGGAGAAACCGATCCATCGCGGATTCGGTCGGCGGTTTTGTTTGAGCGGGTACCGCGGAAAACATTACTAACGACAACAACAACGTAAAAAATAATTTCATATCGATTTACCTATATCTTTACACAAACATTCTTCTCTTCCGTAAAGAACCGCAACGCTTCGAAGCCGCCTTCGCGCCCCACGCCGCTGTCTTTTACGCCGCCGAATGGTGTTCGCAGGTCGCGGAGCATCCAACAATTTACCCAGACGATGCCGGACTCGAGTTTAGCTGAGATGCGGTGAGCACGCGAAAGGTTTTCGGTCCAGAGAGTTGCGGCGAGACCGTAACGGACGCTATTGGCAAACCGGAGAACTTCATCTTCGCTATCGAAAGGCATTATCGTCACGACCGGACCGAATATTTCTTCCTGATTCGTGCGGCAATCGTGCGAGAGGCCTTCGATGACAGTCGGCTCGATAAAGAAACCGCGTAGAGGCTGGCCGCCCGCTGACGCAGGAGGTTCTGACACGCTGCCACCGCATAATATTGTGCCGCCCTCGGATTTCGCTAGCTCGACATACGAAAGGATCTTTTCGAAGTGCTGTTTTGAGACGATGGCTCCAACGTCTGTCGCCGGATCGTTTGGATCACCGACTTTTAGTGCTGCAACACGCGCGACGAAATCCGTTTTGAACTTTTCATAGAGTGGCCGTTCGACGAATATCCGCGAACCGCAGAGGCAGATCTCGCCTTGATTTGAGAACGACGAACGCACCGTAGTTGCCAGCATTTCTTCGTAATTGCAATCGGCGAAGATGATGTTCGGATTCTTGCCGCCGAGCTCGAGCGAGAGTTTCTTGAACATCGGTGCGGCGACGCGTGCGATCTCTTCGCCGGTCTTTGTGCCGCCGGTAAACGAGATGGCTTTGATATCGCGATGCCCGACGATCGCCGAGCCGACCTTTGGCCCGGTGCCGTGGACGATGTTCAGAACGCCCGCGGGTAATCCGGCTTCGATACAAAGCTTAGACAACATGAACGCGGTCATCGGCGTGACCTCAGACGGCTTGGCGACGACGGTGCACCCCGCGGCGATCGCCGGAGCGATCTTCCACGTGAATAAATATAGCGGCAGATTCCAGGGTGAAATGCAGCCGGCGACGCCGAGCGGTTGCCGCAAAGTGTAATTGATCGCGTGAACGCCGCCCGCACCAAATGTCTCGTGCGATTCGTTCGCGAGGTGCATCGCGGCAGTCGCGTAAAAACGAAAATTCGCCGCCGCACGCGGTATGTCCACCATGCGTGCCAGCGACACGGGCTTGCCCTGATCCGTAGATTCCGCCTGAGCGAGCGGCTCCAGATCGCGTTCGATGAGCGAAACGAGCCGCATCAGGATCGCATACCGTTCCTCAGGCGGAGTCGCCGCCCACGCCGGAAACGCCGCAGACGCCGCGTCCGCCGCCAGGTTCACGTCGCGATCATCCGAATCCGGTATCTGCGAATAAACCTCGCCCGTCGCCGGCTGATAATTATCAAAATACTCGCCGGAAGCCGGTTCAACCATCTCGCCGCCGATGTAATTGTCTATTCTCATTTCAGAACCGCCTGCTGCTCAGATCAGACCTTCGCATACGTCAGGCCCGATTGACCCTGATACTTGCCGCCGCGGTCGGCGTAAGAAACGCCGCAGTCTTCGTCGGATTCGAAAAATAGTATCTGGCCGATGCCTTCGTTGACGTAAACGCGAAGCGGCAGATTTGCGAGGTTTGCGATCTCAACGACGAGGCGGCCGGTCCAGCCGGCTTCTAGCGGCGTGGTATTGACCAGCAATCCTGCACGAGCGTACGTCGATTTGCCTAGAGCGACGCCAGTCACGTTTCGCGGCATCTTGAAAGTTTCGACCGTCACGCCGAGCCCGTAATGATGGCCCGGCAAGATGTAATATTTCGAACCGTCCTCGGCCGTCTGCAGCTCGGGTTCGATCAGCGAATACTGCTCGTCAAAACGCTTCGGGTCGATCTCTTTGCCGTGGACTGACGAGAAAATACGAAAGCCGTCGTCCGCCAGCCGCATATCGTAGCCGTAGCTTGAACAGCCCGCAGATATTATCCTGCGGCCGTCGATCTCGCGGACAAGTTCAGGCAAAAACGGCGAGATCATTTCCTGCTCTTCGGCCATCCGACGCAGCCAGATATCAGATTTAATGGTCATAAAAAATGGCGATAAACCCGAACAGTTTATCACCAAATCTTGCGGGGCTCGAAACTCGGTCCGCCGTCAGATCTCGAACGGGAGCAGACGAATACTGCCATCGCCGACCGTGAACTTTACACGCGGCCCGCCGACGCCCGCTTTCATCTGCATCAGACGGTCATTCGGTTCGACCTTACGGTCACGCGGCGTCATGCCTTCTATAATGTTGTATATAGATCCCGTTCGCAGGACCATTGCGTCCAATTCAGCAGAAAAATTTGCAGGGAACCGGGCGATGATGTCGCCTTTTGCGACGCTCACGTCCGCCGTTCGCGCCCGCCAGCCTTTCGTTCCAAGGGCAATGTCCACCGAACCTTGTCCGATGGTCAAGTTGACCGCTCCGCTTACGATCCTGACGACTGCTGTCGATTCAATGAAGTTTGCACTGAGTGAGCCTTCAAGTCCTTCGACGGTCAGATCACCCTTTCCGCCGTTCAGAACGAGGTCGCAATATTTCGGCACCTCGATCTCAAAGTCGATCGAATAGGGTAAAGAAACGAGTTTCGCTGCGGTCTTTTTCGGGATCTTCTTGAAAATGCCCTTGGTATGCGAGCCGACCGCTGTGATGGCGATGCGGCTGAGACTTTCTTCGGTAATATAGCCTGTGATCTCCGTCAGTTTAGCAAGTTCCGTTTCGTTGTCAGCTTGGATCTCGATCCTGGCATTGATCACGACCTCATTGCCCGACGCGGGCTTGATGCGGATCGCTCCCGAAGGTGCTCCTGCAATCGTGACGGTACCGCCGGCTCCGAATGGCATCCGCTCGGTCTTGGTAACTGTCCTTTTAATACCAGCGGTCTGCTTAACTGCCTGACCTTGGACAGCGTACGAAAAAAAAGCGAACAACCCGATCAAATAGAGCAAGGTGATCTGTCGCATAGAACCTCGTTTATCTTGCGATTAAAAAGCGTCCCTAACGACGCAGGAAAGAGATCGAACCGCGTTGATTCGTCACCGAAAGTGTAGCACTTCCGTCACCTAAACGGCCTACAACGCGGCGGCCGTCGCCCAGATAGTTGGTTTTTGTATTGACGAACGCACCCAGCGAGATATTGCGGGTAGACGGAGCAGTGGCGACAAAGCGGAAAGACGCCGTCACAGGAATCCGAAGATTGATATTTCCCCGTGTTGACGAAAAGCGATAGTTCCCGCCGTCAACTATCTCTCCATCGAAGAAGATATCGCCGATGACGTTCTCGGCAGAAACTGCACTTGCACCGATGTTCGTCAGCGTAATGTCTCCCTCACTTGAAATATAAGCCCTCACTAATCCACCGCGCACGTTGGTAACATTGAGGTTCCCGATCTTGGTCTCGATATCGACCATGGCCGTGAACGGAACGCGTATTGTGAAATTGACGTTTCCTACCTCGTTCCGGCCGGCATTGTCCTTCACGAGATTTATCACAATGGTTCCGCCGATGGTCTGCGGGACAATGTTCGCCGCTGGCGATTCGAGCGATGCGGTTATGCTGACCTCAGAGCGGTTCCAGCCTTCGACAGTTACCGTTCCTGTGCGATTCATCAGCTGCAGGCGAACATTTTGACCGGCGGGAAAAGTACGCGAGAAACGTTTTTGAGCCGTGATCTCCGCAGCCGAAAGCGCAAAGAAAAAAACTACGCTCATCAGGATCGTAGTTTTTCCGGCAATCACTGCTGAGATCACATGGCCGCCAAATTTCATCAATAGATCAAAGGGCAGCAAAATCCCTCAGTAAATTCATTTTATCGTTTAGGACCGAATCAAGCATCTCCTCAGAAAGCTGGTCTTCAGGATCGCTTTGTAGAATATTCGTGTATTCAAACAACGATTCGTCGATCGCCCGCAGATTTCTATCGAACGCTTCACGGGTCGTCCTGTCCCACTGCATGCGCCTCACCTGGACCTTTGCGTTCCAATAATCGATAGCTGCCTGACGCTCACGCATCCGGCGTTCCAGCTTTTCCGCCGGGCTTTCCGCGAAACCTAACTTGATCAAGACACGATCAACAATACCCGGCGGCTGAGCAGATCTTGTGACCATGACCGCATCGGGCTCTGCATTGTAGTTTCGGATAGCAACGAATGTGAGGAGCGAACTGACAACGGCAACGCATGCCAATGCGGCAGATACTTGAAAAAAACTCAATCCCCACGTGCGCCGAGGCTCCGGAAGAGAAGGCGGCGGAGGCTTGATCTCGCCTTCAAGAACGTTATTGATGCGTTTCCACATCGCGTCCGCGTTGGGCGGCACGGCATCAGCGACAGGTTCAGCCGGCTCCTCGCCGCAGAACTGGAGGATCGCCGACAGCTCCGCACATAGGTCCGCACATTCGCCGCATGCGGAAAGGTGTTCACGTATCATCGACGCATCAGCCGCCTCGAGCTCATTGTCGAGAAAGCCGCTCATCAGGTCACGGCATTTTTCGCAAACGTTATGTTGAGTGTCGTCGAACATCATTTGCAGCTTCCGGCCTGCTGCCGGACATCGCTTTCAATGCGACATTTCTGCTGATAGATAGATTAGCCAAAGTCCGCAATTAGTTGCCTGACACGTCCTTTAATTTCCGCAATGAAAGGACCTCCAAAGAAAAAACGAACGAGCCTTTCGGTTTCGTCCGTCTTTAGTGTCAGATCCTTGGCTTCTCAACCCTTGCTTTCAAGCAGCAAGGCCCTCAATTTGAGCCGTGCTTTGTGCAGCTGCGACTTCGAAGTGCCTACCGAAATGCCCATGATACGGGCCACCTCTTCATGCTCGTAGCCTTCAACGTCATGAAGCATAAAAACGTTCTTGTAACCCTTCGGCAGCTTCGAGATGGCGTTCTTTAGAGCGATACGGTCAACGATCGGCATCTTGCTCGGATTGCCGGTCCCGGCAACCGCCTGATCAGGCAGTTCGCCGTCCTCGCTCGTTTTTTCGCTTTTGACGCTGCGTTTGCGGAAGTGCATGAGGACCTGATTGACCGTCATGCGATGGAGCCAGGTCGAAAATGCAGAATCACCCCGAAAACTCCCGATCTTCTTATACAGCTGAACAAAAACGTCCTGCGTCAGGTCTTCGGCCTCGGTCTGATTGCCAAGCATTCGCAAGCAGAGGCTGTAAGTCCGGCGATTGTAACGCTCGTAGATGACCTCGAACGCAGCCAGGCTGCCATCAGCCGCGAGCCTGCAAAGGTCAATATCAGGAGCACTGCGATCGATCGCCGCGGCTTCCGCTACCGGAGCCAACACGGCGGCCGGTGCAGACGCCGCAAGAACGGCACCCTCATTTTCCAGAACAGCGGATTGCATCGTCATACTTGTTCCGTTAAAGGCAGTCTCCGGTTTTAATACTTCTTCGGCCGCTATGATGTTTGCCCTCCCTATTGGGTTGCTCTGAACACAAAAACACTTTCTGACTGCATTCTAAGCCAATTCGCATCAGAAGGTAAAGCTTTTTCGTACCGCTATTCGACCTCTTCGTCTGCGGCAAGCAGGGTCGCACTCGTCACGAGGTCGTCCTCGCCGCATTTGATCAGCGTTACGCCCTGAGCGGAACGGCCAGTCTCACGGATCTTGTCAACGCCTAAGCGTATCAGCTTTGCCTGCTGAGTGATTATCATGATCTCGCTGTCATCCTCGACCGGGAATGCTGAAACGACCTTGCCGGTCTTTTCGGTCGTCTTCATGTTTATGACGCCGATGCCGCCGCGTTTTGTGAGTCGATAGCTGGATACTTGCGTCTGCTTGCCGAAGCCCTTTTCGGACACCGAAAGTATCTTCTCTGTGCCTTCCTGCGAAACCGAACAGACCGAGACGACAAAGTCTCCCTTACGCAGATTGACGCCGCGGACGCCGCGGGTCGCACGGCCCATCGGCCGAACGTCAGATTCATTGAACCGCACAGCCATGCCATCGTGCGTAGCTACAAAGATCTGCCGCTTGCCGTCGGTGCGGATCACATCCAGCAGCTCATCGCCTTCGTCGATATTGATCGCGTTGATGCCGCTTGAGCGTATGTTCTGATAGTCTGCAAGAGCCGTCTTCTTGATGACGCCGTTCTTTGTGACCATCGTCAGATAGACCTCTTCGCCGAAATCGCGAACCGGCATCACCGCGACCAACCTTCTCTCGGAGGAAAGTTGGACAAGATTGACCACGGCCTTGCCTCGGGCTGCCGGAGCCGCCTCGGGTATCTCGTGTACCTTGATCTTGAAGACCTGCCCGTCGTCTGTGAAGATCATCAGGAATGCGTGTGTTGATGCCACGAACAGGTGCTCAACAAAATCCTCGTTTTTCGCCGTTGCGCCGAGCCTGCCTTTGCCGCCGCGGCCCTGACGCGAATAGGTGGAAACAGGAGTTCGCTTGATATAGCCGGCTTTTGTGACCGTGATCGCGACGTCTTCGTCCGGAATTAGATCCTCGATGCTCAACTCAACGCCCGCATCTACGATCGTCGTTCGGCGATTGTCGGCGTAAAGCCGCCGAACCTCTTTCAGTTCGTCTGCGATAACCTGTCTCAGCACGCTCTCGTTAGCAAGGATATTTTCAAGCTCCGCGATGTATTTGATGATCTCGGCGTATTCGTCGAGGATCTTTTGCCGCTCAAGGGCAGACAGCCTGCGAAGCTGAAGGTCAAGGATCGCCTGCGCCTGTATTTCGCTGAATTCGAGGCTTGTTATTACTTTCTTTAGCTCTTTGACGAACTGATCGTCAGATTTCGTTCCGGTAATACCCCGCCATTTTTTCACCTCGTCGATCGCGGCAAAGTTGGACGTCAGCCAGTTTCGCGATTCTTCGACGGAGCGTGAGTTTCTGATCAGAGGAATGATGTAGTCAAGCGCGTCGATGGCCTTATTCAACCCTTCCAAAATATGAGCGCGTGCCTGTGCCTTTCTGAGGTCGAATTCAGTTCGCCTTCGAACCACACTCCGGCGAAACTCGACGAATGCCTCCAATATCTGTTTCAGATTCAGCAATTTAGGCTGACCGTCAACGATAGCGATGTTGATGATGCCGAACGACGACTGCATCGGCGTCAGCTTGTACAGCTTGTTCAGAATTACCTGCGGGATGGCATCACGTTTCAATTCGATAACGATACGCATGCCTTCACGGTTAGATTCGTCGCGTATCTCTGAAATGCCGTCCAGCTTTTTCTCGTTGACGAGCTCGGCCATCTTTTCGATAAGCCTTGCCTTATTGACCTGGTATGGTATCTCCGTCACGACCACAGCGTTTCGAACCCGGTCGCCGCGGCCTATTTCGTCAACGACCGCTTTGGCACGCATCTGGATCACACCGCGGCCTTCACGATATGCGCGGTGAATCTCTTCCCTGCCGTAAATGAAGCCTGCGGTCGGGAAGTCCGGTCCGGGAACGATCTTAATAAGCTCATCGATCGAGATCTGCGGATTGCCCAAAAGCTCTATCAAGGCATCGACGACCTCGCCGAGATTGTGGGGCGGTATCTTTGTCGCCATACCCACCGCGATGCCTTCGGAACCATTGACCAGCAGATTAGGGATCCTTGTCGGAAGCACCTTCGGCTCGGAAAGCGAGTCATCGTAGTTAGCCTGAAAATCGACGGTCTCCTTCTCGATATCCGCGAGGACCTCGTTCGTGATCTTGGCGAGACGAACCTCGGTATAACGCATCGCGGCCGGATTGTCACCGTCAATAGAGCCGAAGTTGCCCTGGCCGTCAACGAGCGGATAACGCATCGAGAAATCCTGCGCCATTCTTACCACGGTGTCATAAACCGCTGTATCGCCGTGCGGGTGATATTTACCGATGGTGTCGCCGACCACGCGAGCGCTCTTTTTGTAGGGCTTGTTGAATGTGTTTCCGAGCTCGTGCATCGCCCAGAGGACCCGCCGATGAACGGGCTTTAGCCCATCGCGGACATCGGGCAGCGCCCGGCCGATGATGACCGACATAGCGTAGTCGAGATACGACCGCCGCATTTCATCTTCGATGTTTATCTGATCGCGTTCCAGTAATGAATCCATTTGTGTATCCTTAAAGGCGTCCGGCCGCGAAAGTGGCAGGTTTTCCGCTTTGTTTTTATTTTCTGCGGAAGCAGCGAAATGTGGAAATCGCGGCTGCTTGGCTGTTTCTTTATTTTACAGGCGTAAAGCCTGTCCCGCAACCAGGACGAACCCGTCGCGGAATCCTACTTCGATAATTCGCTACAGATGCTGCAGCAACACGCAGACACGACCAGGCCAATGGCCTCTCAGGCAGGAACTTCGCCGCCCGAAAAAGAAAATCGGCGGATACAGCGTATTTCTCTGCCGCTACCGGTCCGTGTTGAAGTACGTGTCGATCCGAAGGTGAGTTGGTATGAGGTCACCCGTCTGAACGATGTTTCGGCATTCGGTGCAGGCTTCGTTTTGAAAAGGCCCGTAAAACGCGGCCGTATCATCCAATTGACGATACCGATGCCGCGGCAGCTTAGGTCTTTTGACTACAGCGAACCGCAATACAAGGTTTGGGCTCTCGTCCGCCGCTGCATTGTCATCGAAAAACCCGGGGCTGGGGACGAATATGCCATTGGAGCCGCATTTATCGGCCGTAATCCGCCCGCGGACTTTCTTGAGCATCCTTCGCGGTTGTACGACCTGCTTCAGAAAGACGAAAGCGGTGCGGGGTTCTGGCACATCGGTCAAGCGAACCTTCTTGCCGACGACAGTCATTTGCCCAAAGACCTTCGCAAGCAGACCAGATATTCGATTCCGGAAGAGCTGGTCCTGTCGCAGGTTGACGAGGAAGGAAATATTCTCCATTCAGAAACTACCGTGACTGAGAACATCAGTCTCGGCGGTGCGTCCGTATTTTCATCATTCAATGTCGAAGCGGGCACTTTTCTGCGTGTCTCCAGCGAACGATTCGGCGTGGAGATCCTGTCAGTAGTAAGAGGATCGCGAAAAGGCGACGACGGTATTCCGCGTCTGCATTTGGAGTTCATCGATCGCCTATTTCCGCTCGAAGGCATTCAATAGGTTTGAATCCTACCTTCTAAGAAACTAGCATTAGGGGCTGAAGCTTGGTCTTTGGCCCTTTCTATTTTGAACCGGAACGGCGCACCGAATTTCCCTTCCCCAATGGTCTTCGAGCCGTTGCGGTATATTGCGCTCGGCATCAGCAAACTGCTCTGGTTCATACGCTATCGAGGAAAGGAAAACATACCTTCGGCATCGGCGGGTCCCTTTCTTATCGCATCCAATCACCAAACGTATTTCGACCCCGCATGGATCACCGCTCCGGTCAGGACCAAATTCCGGTTCATGGCATGGGACCGGGCCTTCGATTGGCGGTTTGTCGGCTGGTTCATCAGATCACTTGGGGCATTTCCGGTTTCGCTGGAAAAAGGCGGCTCGCTGAGTGCCCTGAAAGAGGCACTCGCCACATTTAAAGCAGGGGGTGCTTTGGTCATTTTTCCCGAAGGTGCCCGCGAATTCGGCGATGGTAAGCTGTTAGACCTCAAGCAAGGAGCGGTCCGCATCGCGATGCAGGCAAATGTGCCGATACTGCCGGTGACCATTCAAGGCGGCAACCGCGTTTGGCCTCAAAAACAGAAATATCCCAAATTCTTTCGACCGATAGTGGTTACCTATCATCCTCTTCTGCGCGTGGAAAAGGGTGATCTGGGCGAGAATGAGGCCGCTGAGACGTACACAAAGATACTCAGCGAAATTATTGCCGGCTCAGCGGATGCCTGATCATTGCTGCGGTTCCAGGCTCAGTTCGAACTGAAACTCAGTGCCCGGAGAATTTTCGGGAGCAGGAGACGGCCGCGGACGGCTTCTTCGTATCAGGTCATTTATCCGCCGCTGCTGCTCCGGCGTCAATTTCGTCATGTCCAGGTCTCTCGGCAGCCAGTCACTAACGGGAGGAATCGGCGGCCTTGGAGCCCTTTCTCCCGGATTAACCTTCATAGTAGTGATCTTGCCGTCCGCTTCTCGCCGCGTAATTATCATGCCGCCGGGAGGCAGGTCAGGCTCGACCGCTGCGTTTTGTAACGATTTTCCGGGTGCTCTGACATTTGCCGGCAGATCCTTTTCCTTGGCGGTCTTTGCAGCGGTCTCCTTTTCCGCAGGCTTTGGCTGCGAAACATCCTTTTGCCCCGGTGCAGCCGCTTCAATATTCCCTGTAGAGGAATTGGACACTAGATCCGAAGCCACGTTCGATGACCTCGGCTCCGGCGACGCCGTCGTCGAGACCCGCTGCGACGGCTCTGTGATATTTGAAACATTGCCGACGCCGAAGACCTCCGGCTTGAGAACATAAACGCCGCCCGCAAGTACCCCGAATGCCAAGAGAACGATACCTGCACCCGCTGCCATCGCCCCTCCGCGGGATGCAGCAGCTTGCGTTATTTGCCCTGTATTCACATCGGACCGCGGATCACCGGAATGCAGGCTCGCAAAGGGCTGCGTTCCTGCTCGTGTCCCGATAGGCATCAACTGCGTCGGTTGTGCGAACACTTTTGCATCGGCCCCGCTTGTGCCTATAGGAGCCGCGTTCGCGAGGTACTCGTAGTCATCCGAATTCGCCAGCATCGAGCGCATCTCGGCGGCGGAAGCCGGACGATTTTCTGCACTCAGGTCCATCACCGAACGTAAAATCCCGGCAAGCCCCGCAGGCACATTCTCGTGCAAAACACTCGCAGGGATCAGCGGATCGGGGCGATTGGACAGAACCGACATCGCACGTGTCAAAGCATCTTCGGGCGGAACACCCGTAACGAGGTGATACAAGGTCGCAGCCAGCGAATAAAGGTCACTGCGCGGATCGGTGCCTGTTCCCTGTATCTGCTCCAACGAGGCATAGTTCCGCGAATAGCCGAAAATGCTCTTTGCTGCGGTCTTGTGGCTGGCATCGGTAGGGCTTCCTTTTGCCAGGCCGAAATCTAGGAGCATGATCCTGCCGTCAGGTGTTATCTTGAGGTTCTGCGGCTTTATGTCGCGGTGAATCACCGGCAGGCTTTGGCTGTGGAGATATTCCAAAGCGTCCAAAAGATCGTCCGCCCACGCCAAAACCTTTTCTACCGGGAACGGCCGGCCCTCACGCTCCAGGATACTGGCTACATCGTCGCCCTCGACGAATTCCATGACGAGAAACTGACTCTCGTTCTCTTCGAAATGGTCGCTGACACGCGGAAGCGACGGATGCGTCAGACTGCTCAGCAACCGGGCTTCACGTTCGATCGCTTTACGGAAATTGTCGTCCATGCAAAGCGTTTCCTTGATCGCGACCGTCGTATCAAAGCGTTCATCGACAGCAACATACACCGCTCCCATTCCGCCCTGGCCAATTTGGCGTTCAATGCGGTATCTGTTCTGTAATGTCTCTCCCGGCTTGATCATTCCCGTTATTTTTACGCTTTTTGCGTTCGCAAAGTTTACACCAATAAACACCGCACGGCCGCGAAAAATGACATTTGTTAGACGTCAGCGGCTTCAATTTGGCCGTCAAGATACCAGTCACGGTTCATGTCGCACCAAATTGCCAGGCCCCTCCATTCGCCGTAGCCGGCAAAATGCTTTTCAATCTTTCCGTCAGGGCAGGGCTTTCCGTTGTTATACCGCTCATAGAATCTCGCCCTCAGCCAAGAATCCAAAGCGAGCCCGTCATATCGGCCAAGCAGCTTCAACAGATTTTCAGCCGCGTAGTCGCCAACTCCTTTCACGCCTTTGATAGCCTTTTTCAGCTCAATGGTTGCCAACTGCGTTGAGAGCCAGCTTTCAGGGTCGATCTCGCCATTGCAGACCCTTTTGGAGAGTTCGACGAAATACGGAGACCGGTAACCTGCACGTATCTCGTTTCGGTAGAAATCCTCATCAACTGCCGCCATAGCGTCGGGCGTGGGGAAAGCTCGATCGCCGTGCCCGTCGGACTCACCCAGTTTTTCGACCAGATTGGAAACCATCTTGAGTGACAGTCCCCAAGAGCAGTTTGTAGTACACAGTGTTTTTACAAGGTCTTCCCATACCGTAGGCGACCGCACGAGCCGCCCCGCACCAACGCGGCCTACCCATTCAAGCTCAACGTCATTATGCGTTTTGTTATAGAAACCGCTGAGGTCTTCATCCAAACGAAAGATTCGGGTGACGGCATCCTTAAGCCCGCGGCTGTCTGCGGTTTCCTTGCTTGCCCGTGCCTTCAACTTGCCTTCGGGTCCTTGCGAAACGTCAAATCGAGCGACCGAACCATCGAGAGCCAAGACGCCTGTCAATTTTTCTTGATCTACTTCGAATGGTGAAAGATTCACCCAGCCATGGCTGCGAAGACATGACGAAAAGTTAAATTCCGCAGGTGTTCTGATCATCACAAGGCTGGGCATACAAGAATGTCCTTTACTTTATTTCGGCTAAACGAGTATATTTCTCATCTAACGTTTTGCAAAGAAGATTGGCTGATTTTAAGGGCGAGATTTATCTTGATTTTTTAGCTGATATACAGTATCTTTTATCATTGTAAAACAGGCTTAAACAAGCACTCCCGCAGGCAGTTTCGTTGAGGTCACATTTCCTATTTGCGTTGATTTGGAGGATCGCAAATGCTTAGCTCAAGTTCGAGTTTCACGGCAAAACTCACTCTAATCGCTATCACTGCATTGTTTTTTTGCAGCACTACGTTCGGTCAAGGGGACCCGGACCCGAACTCACCGACCCCTTTTCTGATCACGTCGGACACATCAGCGGAGGCCAGGGTCGGTTTGGACGATGGAGTGAGAACGTCACGGACGCGCGGAGCCGAAAGAGCCTTTTCGCGGGGCTCGATGATCGTTCTATACGTCGCTAATGTGAGGCTCGCCGACGGCGAGGGCCCGAAGGCGTTTCGAATTTACGCTGAGGCTTCAGGCGGGCGGCTGTACCGTTTTCCCGTTGAGGACATCTCGTCGTCGGATCTGTCGCGGAACATTTTGGCATTGAAGGTCAGGCTTGACGACGAATTGCGTTTTTGGGAATTGCCTGACGCCGAGACAGAAATACTGGGCTATTTGACCTGGCGAGGGCTGTCGAGCAATAAAGTGATTCTTGCAAAAGGCAGCGGCCCTTCGTCAGAGTCAGTCGGACTCGAGCCGTTCCCTCTGCGCAAAGCATTGTCTTTAAAAGGTTCGGCTTCCGGTGCGACCCCGGAATATGTCGGCTATCGATGGTCCGGAGACCGCATGCGTTTCATGAAGCAGGCGACGTTCGGCCCGACGATGGAACTGGATGCCAGATTGCGGCGCATAGGTCTGCGCACTTGGCTTGCAGAGCAGTTCGACGCACCATATCCGTCTGCGGCTAACCCATATCCGAATCAGCCGCTTAAACCGGCGAACGCACCTTCCGACTGCGACGGCAACCAAACCGTCCCGGATGTCCCCGTTACGTGTTTTCGCGATACCTACACAATGTACCCTCTGCAGACCTGGTTTTTCCGTGAGGCACTTTACGGCGACACTCAGCTCCGCCACAAGGTGGCATGGGCGTTGAGCCAGATCTGGGTAACGTCAGGTGTCGATATTCAGCAGTCGCGGCACATGGTCGAATATCACAAGATCCTGTCGCAGAACGCATTCGGCAACTATCGCGATCTTATGTACCAGATGACGCTGCATCCGACGATGGGCGAGTATCTGGACATGGTACGAAGCACACGAAACAGCCCTAACGAAAATTACGCCCGCGAACTGATGCAGCTCTTCTCGGTTGGACTTTTCAAGCTAAACCAGAACGGTACGATCATTTACGAGAATGGTGAACCCGCACCAACCTATACACAGGAAGATGTAAACAACCTGACCAAGGTACTGACCGGATGGACCTTCTGCAACCAGGCAGCGACTTGTCCGAATTTGGTCTCAGGAGCGGTGAATTACATCGACCCGATGCGGCTGAACACTAACAATCACGACCTGACCGCCAAAACTCTTTTGGCATATCAGGGATCGACAACAACGAACATTGCGGCCTGTACGAACTGCACCAACGCAACTAATACCACGACCTACGCTTTCAACTCGCTCAATCAGGCTATCGACAATCTGTTCTATCATCCGAATGTCGGCCCGTTCGTCAGCAAGCTTCTGATCCAGCATTTGATCACCAGCGACCCGACGCCGCAATACGTCTCTGATGTGGCGGCAGTATTCAATAACAACGGGGCAGGCGTCCGCGGCGACCTGAGGTCGGTGGTTCGGGCGATACTTTTGCACCCCGAGGCTCGCGGCGATATAAAGACAGACCCGAACTACGGGAAGCTGATGGAACCGGTTCAATTCACCACCAGCTTTCTTCGAGCCTTCAATGTCAGAGGTGCCGTCGCAGGCACGCTTAGTGACGGTTATCTTACGGGAAGGGCCGAATTTACTGGCATGGGACAGAATCCATTCCGCTCCCCGACGGTTTTCAACTATTATCCGCCGGACTTCGTCGTGCCGGGCACCTCGCTGCTCGGGCCCGAGTTTGCGTTGATGACAACAGGGACCTCGATCCAGCGGGCAAATTTCTCCAACCGGTTCGTATTCACGAGTCCCGCTATTGCCGGGGGAACGACCGACGCCCCGAACGGCACCGCGGTCGATTTCAGCGACCTGCAGGCACTTTCAACAGCTGACCCGACCGGGAATCTTCTTCTCGATGAGCTCAACAAACGACTGATGCACTATACGATGTCTGAGCAAATGCGGAATACCATAAGGCCCGTAGTCACAACGGTAAATGCCACCGACTCGCTCGGCAGAGTGCGGCAGGCGGTCTATTTGGTCACGACCTCGTCACAATACCAGGTTCAGAGGTGATGAAAATGAAAGAAACACGACGCGATTTTCTGAAGAAAACGGGCGGCTGTGCCCTTGGCATGGTAACGCTTGCAACGCAAATGCATCACCTCGGTGCGATGAACGCCCTTGCACAAAGAGCGATCGATGCGACAAAGGAAGGCGGAGAGAATTACAAAGCCCTTGTGCTGCTCTTTTGGGCGGGCGGCAACGACGGCAATAACATGGTCATCCCGAATCATAACGATTCGCAGGTGAGCAACTACGCCCTCTATGCCTCCGCACGCAGTACTCAGGGCCTGGCGATACCGCAGAATGACCTGCTCCCTATCAGCGTTCCCCGTCTCGGCGGGCTGACGTTCGGATTCAACCCCGCACTTGGGCCGGCTGCGACAGGCGCGATCAATAACGGCATCCACGAACTTTACGGCCAGGGCAAGCTGGCGGTCGTTGCCAACGTTGGAACACTTGTCCAGCCTCTGACGAAAACTCAATATCAGAACTCGGCGTTCAGAAAGCCCTATCAGCTCTTTTCGCATTCCGATCAGGTCACGCAGAATCAGACCAGCGTTTCGAATACGCAGGCTTTCACCGGTTGGGGCGGACGTATCTCTGACCGCATGACAGCCGGCAGCAATCCCAACGGACTGGTCCCGATGATCACTTCTATCGCCGGTGCCCAGCTTTTCACTTCGGGCCAGCTGACGCTGCCGCTCGCTATCGCCGATTCGAACACCTCGCTTGCAAATGTTCTGAATCCGGCGGGCTACGGAACTAATCCGACGGGCGTGAACCTTGCTCGGCTCAACGCTTTCAATGCTCTCCGCACACAAGACCTCGATTCGAGCTACATCGCCGCCGCAAGCCATGTGACCGACCTGGCGATGCAGGCAAATGCTGCCCTGCAAACGTCGCAGGACACAACTGTACCTTTTCCAAATACAAGCATCGGCAGGCAGCTGCGTCAGGTCGCCAGGCTGATCAAGAAGCGTCTCGACCTGAACATCAACCGTCAGATCTTCTATGTTCAGATCGGCGGTTTTGATACCCACACTAACCAGTTGAACAATCAGACAACGCAGATGGGGCAATTCAGCCAGGCGATGCGCTCATTTTATGACGAAATGGTCACGCAGGGCGTCTCGAACGATGTCACCCTCTTCTCTTTGTCGGATTTTAACCGGACGCTTGATCCTGCCGGCAACGGGGCTGCAGTAGGATCCGACCATGCTTGGGGAAATCATATGTTCGTAATGGGCGGAGCCGTCGCGGGCGGCGACTTTTATGGCAGCCTGCGCCCCGACGGCACCGGCACTTATTTCCCGAACATGACGAAAGGCGGTATGGACGACACTGATTCGGGAACCGCACCACGAGGACGCTGGATCCCGACGACCTCCGTCGAACAATACTGCGTTCAACTCGCACGCTGGTTCGGCCTGCCTCAAAACGAAGAATTGGCGGTTTTCCCGAATCTGAATAATTTTACGGGAGCACATTCGCAGTTAAGCTTTATGACCTAAGCGGCTATTCATCCGCTATCCGCTGAGGCTGCCTCGAAAAGGCAGCCTCTCTTTTTAAGCGAAGAACATCTTGAACGCCGCAACAGTACGGAATAAACTGCTTGTTGTCGTGAATTTGCCGAACTGGATATCGCTGGGCCGGATCATCGTCGTGCCGCTGTTGGTCGTCGTACTTCTGACGCCGGTCGCAGAGCGTTGGTTCGGGATCAGCGGCTATGCACTGGCGATCGTTATCTTCATTCTGGCATCGCTGTCGGACATAGTTGACGGCAGACTTGCCCGGAGCCGCAAACAGGAATCCACGCTTGGAAAATTTCTAGACCCGGTCGCAGATAAACTGCTCATTTCCGCAGCTCTCATCGTCCTCGTAGAAAAACATCTGGCCCCGTCGTGGGCGGTCGTTATCATTTTGGGCCGCGAGTTTATCATCACCGCACTTCGTTCCATCGCTGCAAGCGAAGGGATCGTCATCGCCGCACAAGGACTCGGCAAACTCAAAATGTGGGCACAATGCGTCGCCGTGGTCGCACTGCTCGTTGCTGCGGCCAACGGTACACCGCCCGTTTCGAATTTCGGCCTCGATTATCCCGTGGCGTTTTGGGAGGTTCCTGAGGTCAGGGCCGCGTTTGCCGGCCTCGCGAAACTTACACTCACTTCAAATGACTGGAAGGTATTCGGCTACCTCGTCGGCCGCGGAGCACTTTGGCTGGCTGTCATCTTGTCGATCTGGTCAATGTACGGCTACTTTTCCTACTTCTTTTCCGAAAGGCGCAAGATCGCCGCGGAGCAAAAAAAATAGGCCGCAGCATGTGCTGCGGCCAAGTCATTTTTCCAGTTTGTTTTCTTACTGCACTTCAACCCAGTCACCGGTATGAATTTCTTGGCCCGTCTTGGTGATCAGGATCGTCGCGGTACGTTCTTTTACGTTGAGGATCACGGCCTCGCCGACCACTTTTCGCAATCCTGCGGGCCGGTTATTGCGAATGTCACGCGTCCGTACCTCTTGGCCCGTGGCTTTGTCGCCGGATTTTGCCGAAGACTGATTTGAGAATTTGCCGCCCTTGTAAACTTCACTCTCAAACCCGTAATCTCGGCTGCTGACGGCCTCGCGATCCGGACTCAGGGTAATGTTTCCTTTTGGAAGATATCGGTAGATCGTCAGGTAATCGCCGATACGGACATTGTCTTCGGCGCCAAGATCGACGTAGGCGATGAAGTCACGTGAGAGCATTTCCGCGTTGTCTCGCGCCAATACAATCCTGCCCTTTGCTTTACCGGTCGGATCGGCAAACCTGTCTATTTCGCCTTTCCGCGCAAAAGCCGGGCTTTCGCGCCGTTCGACCAATTGAACCAGGTCACCAAGCAGGAAATTGTCGCATGACGAACTTATCCGTGCTACAGAAACTTCGGACTTTACATCAATGACCTCAAGAGCACCGACCTCCTGAACATAGAAGCCAAGATTCCCTTTGTTGGTCCACTTGCTCTTGACGGTTCCCCGCGGGCGAACGACCGCGAAAACATCGCCGACATTCACGCCTTTGTCACGCCCCATGTTGATAAATACGAAGTTGTTCTGCGAATAGATGAACCCGTCCGCTTCGTCATGGCCGCCTATGATCTTGTTTGCCGTGCTTATGGCGCTCGTTTGAATGTAACCTGCACAATAAAGATTGTTGCCCACTGCCAATGGACGAGGGCTTTTATCGGCCTCAGGAACCATGGTTGGCCGCGTCTGGCCTTGCGAGACCAAAACGCCGGCTGCCAGCAATAACAAAACCGGGACGAAACGATTGCCGAGTGTGGATAAAAACTTCACGATGTTCTCCTTTTTTGGTTTCCGAAAAGACACGGCGGCATTGAAGCGGCCGAACGGAAGGAAATGTTGTAGATGCACCCGAAATTCGGGCTCTCCTTATTTTAAGTGTTTTCTGTACAAATGGTCAACATCTTTTTACATTGCCAAACACTTCACATCACACCAATTGCAAACACGATCTCCCCATCTCCCTGTCTCCCAATCTCCCTGTCTCCTTGTCTCCTCCTCTCCTCGTCTTGCCTCCGCCAGCACGATTTTGCTAGTATTTCAGTTCGCCCGTCGGCACCCACGCCGACAACACCAAGCCGGTGTAGCTCAGTTGGTAGAGCAGTTGATTTGTAATCATCAGGTCGTAGGTTCAAGTCCTATCACCGGCTCCACAATATCTCCACTAAACACAAGCACTTACAAGACATACGCCAAAGCCTCAATTGGCGTAGTTTTGCGATTAGGACTTAGATTAGGACTTACGCGATGCGGTCGCCAGCCTCTTTCACGAGGCATTTCTTGGTCCTTCCGGCGAACAGCCCTATTCAATCGAATTCAACAAATGTGTATAATTCTGGGAACACCTTTGTAAAGATCAAGGAAGTTTGAGTAGCGTGTTGAGCGATACCCCACATGCCTAAACAGAAGAAAGTCGAAAAAGAGGAACCGCTTGAGCGTAAGCTTTGGAAAGCCGCTGATAAACTGCGCAAGAATATCGACGCCGCCGAATACAAGCACGTCGTTCTCGGGTTGATCTTCTTGAAATACATCTCAGATGCCTTTGAAGAGCTTTACGACAGACTCAGCAGCCCTGATATGAGGGCCGAAGGTGCCAATCCGGAGGATAAGACAGAATATCTTGCCGAAAAAGTCTTTTATGTCCCGGCTACGGCGCGTTGGTCTTACATCCAATCGCGGGCGAAATTGCCGACCGTCGGCAAGGACGTTGACGACGCGATGGAGGCGATCGAGAAGGATAACCCGTCACTTCGCGGAGTGCTGCCAAAGGCATTTGCTCAAGAGCGTTTGGACAAGGCGAGCTTGGGCGGACTGATCGACCTAATTTCGGGTGCGACACTTGGCACGAAGGAAGCTCAGGCCAAAGACGTACTTGGCCGCGTCTATGAATACTTCCTCGGAGAGTTCGCCCTTGCCGAGGGAAAGAAGGGCGGACAGTTCTATACGCCCGGAAGCGTCGTTCGCCTTCTTGTCGCGATGCTTGAGCCATACGAAGGCCGCGTTTTTGATCCGTGCTGCGGCTCAGGCGGCATGTTCGTGCAGTCTGAAAAGTTCATTGAGGCTCACAGCCACAACCACCAGAACGGCAACGGCAAGAAGCTTGCGATCAATCCCAAAGACCGAATCTCGATCTACGGGCAGGAAAGTAATCAGACCACTTGGCGGCTGGCAAAGATGAATCTTGCTATTCGCGGCATCGATAGCTCAAACGTCAAATGGAACAACGAAGGCTCGTTTCTCAATGACGCTCACAAAGACCTTAAGGCCGATTTTGTCATTGCTAACCCGCCGTTTAACGACAGCGACTGGAGCGGCGATCTCCTTCGTGATGATGCCCGTTGGAAAGTTCTCGGCAAAAATCTGCCGCCGCCGGTTAATGGTGCCAATTACGCGTGGATACAGCATTTCCTTTTCCATCTCGCCCCAAACGGCGTCGCCGGATTCGTCCTTGCCAAAGGTTCGCTTACATCTAAAACCAATAACGAGGGCGAGATCAGAAAGGCTCTTATCGAAAACGATCTGGTCGATTGCATCGTCAATCTGCCGACCAAATTGTTCCTAAATACACAGATCCCCGCGTGTCTCTGGTTCCTGCGAAGAAATAAACAACACCGCAAAGGCCAGATCCTGTTTATTGATGCACGAAACCACGGCTTTCTGATAAACCGAAAGAACCGCGACCTCGCCGAAGAAGATATCAAACAGATCGCCGGAACATATCACAATTGGAGGAACCAACCCTCTCTGGCTCTCCCACATGGAGAGAGTTCAGCGCCTCTCCCTCAGGGAGAGGTTGGAGAGGGTCTGTACAAAGACATTCCGGCGTTTTGCCGGAGTGTCGGTACAGATGAGGTTGAAAGATTAGGCTACGTCCTAACTCCCGGCAGATACGTCGGCCTCGCCGATGACGAAGACGATTTCAATTTCGCCGAACGCTTTGCTTCTCTAAAAGCCGAACTCGAAAGCCAGATGGCCGAGGAAGAAGATCTGAACAATCGAATCAAGGCGAATCTTTCCAGTATCATTCTCTCTCCCTCTGGGAGAGACGGAGAGGGTGACCTGGACATGGAGGTCGCGTCGAATGGGTGAGTGGAAAAAGTATGAGTTGCGACAGGTCGCAGAGATTTTTACTGGATTTCCATTCAAAGGCGACCAGTACGAAATGGCAGGAAACCTCAAAGTGGTTAGAGGCGAAAATGTCACCGTTGGGAATTTACGCTGGGATACCGAAAAGTATTGGAATCATTCAACGGAAAAGCTGGAAGAGTACTTCTTACAGTCTGGCGATATTGTTATCGGCATGGACGGCTCAAAAGTGGGACACAATCGAGCAATCATAGGGCAGAATCAATTGCCGCTAATTCTTGCTCAACGGGTGGCTCGACTGCGGGCCAAGAGTAATTTTGATCAAAACTTTCTCTGGTATCAGATTTTTAACGAAAAGTTTGTCGATTACGTAGAAGCAATCCACACGGGAACGTCAATTCCTCATATCAGCCCGACTCAAATTGGCGACTTTGAATTTCGTGTTCCTGTTCTCGTCGACGAACAAAAAGCAATCGCGGAAGTTCTTGGCAGTTTGGACGATAAGATCGATCTGCTCCACCGCCAAAACAAAACCCTCGAATCCCTGGCCCAAACCCTCTTCCGCCAATTGTTCATCGAAGAAGCCGATGATAGGTGGGAAACAAAAACCGTTGGTGATGTTGCTGTTATTAACGAACTAAGTATTGACAAGGATTATGAGCATAAAGATATCGAGTATTTAGATACAGGATCGATAACCGACAACATCGTTTCCGAGTATCAATATCTTTCATTGGAAGAAGCTCCGAGCCGGGCCAAACGAATCGTAAAAAATAACGACATCATAATTTCAACCGTTCGACCTATTCACCGACATTACGGACTTCTAAAATCCGTAAATCCAAACACGATTGTATCGACGGGCTTCTGTGTAATTTCTTGTACCAAAATCGATCCGCATTTCTTGTATATTTTCCTCACTCAAAAGGAAATGACCGAATATTTTGATGTGATCGCTGAAGGTTCAACATCAGCCTACCCGTCGCTAAAGCCTTCAGATATTTCAAGCGTTGACTTCAAAATGCCTCCTCCTGATTTGCTCAAGAAGTTTTCCGACTACGCGAGTGATGCTTGGCAGAAATTAGAAATAAACAAAGCACAGATTCAGTCGCTGTCATCTTTACGAGACCAATTGTTACCAAAACTAATGAGCGGCAAGCTGTCGCCAATGTAGCAGATGTGGTATGATTGCACTATGAGTACTGCGACATCTAGTGCCATAGACGCTTCCCCGGTTCCGGCACATATTGACGAATATTTGGATGCTATAGGTCAGAAGCTGCGACTCAGCGAGACCGCTTATGGACAAGCCCGCGACCGCTACCACGCCGTAGCCGAATGGCTAAACGCTGACGGCAGCAACCTTAGACAGTTCGATCCCGACATATTCTCTCAAGGGTCTTTCCGTATCCGAACGACAGTTAGGCCGGTCGGCGATACGGAGTACGATATCGACCTTGTCTGTATTGTCGATGCGACCACGTCGGATTTTCCGCAACCCGTGGCCCTGCTGGACCTCATCGAGGCAAGGTTGCGAGAGCATGGGACATATAAGAGCATGGTCGAGCGTAAGCGGCGCTGCATACGCCTGAATTACGCGAACGAATTTCATATGGACATTCTCCCTGCCTGCCCGAACCCGAGCGGCTTCAAGTTCCATCGTGAACATTGCCTGCTTGTCCCTGACCGGGAACTCCATGATTGGGTCGATAGCAACCCTCGCGGTTATGCGAAATGGTTCGAGTACAAAGAGGAGCAGGCGATCATCTCGTTCAAGAAGCGCGCCGAACCGGTACCTGAGCAGCAGACCTACGAAGAGAAAACGACGCTGAACCGTGCCGTGCAGCTCATGAAACGACACCGGGATTTTACTTTAGCCGACGTGCCGGAATACGAAAGGCCGATATCTAT
The DNA here is from genome assembly GCA_016700075.1 of Acidobacteriota bacterium. Classification (NCBI taxonomy): domain Bacteria; kingdom Pseudomonadati; phylum Acidobacteriota; species Acidobacteriota bacterium. The sequence continues at coordinate 1,174,069 of CP065000.1, forward strand.
CGTCTTGACGACTTTGGCAGCCAGTAACTATGACGGAACATTGTCCGTCATTGATGCGCTTCATAATATCGTGACCCGAATCGCCAGTGAGGTACGCCAGGCCGAGACCATTGGCGCCCGTCTAACGGTTGCAAACCCAACGAACGAAAAAGAAGACCTAAGCGAGCGATGGGAGGACCGTAAGATTTACGCTGGCTTCAAGAAGTGGCTCAATGCCATCACGGCCGACCTTTCGGAACTTCGAAACACGACTGGCGTTCCGCAGATCATCACCAAACTGAAGTCAATGTTCGGTGAGAACGTAACAAACGATGTCGTTACTCAGTTCGCGGAGCGATATTCGGGCCTTAGGTACTCAGGCGATTTAGCGGTCGCGTCAGGTTCGGGCGTGGTCGTATCGAAAGATTCGCCTCGAAGCACACCGATGCCGCAGAACACATTCCATGGAGAGGAGCAAGACTAGACGGCTGAACCTCGGGCAACAGGTCAGTCGGCTAACTGGCGAGCACCAAAACTTCGGCTGCAGAAAATCGAAGAAACACCGTAACCGGTTCATTTGCGAAGGAAGGGTCCGGCCGACGCCATTGTCGGAGGAATACCGGGTGCAGGTGATTCTAGAACAGGGACAGCATCCCGAGATTCGAGTGCTGGAGCCACAACTCACGCTGGCGCCGGGCGCGAAGCGATTGCCGCATATCTATCCCGGCAAATCGCTCTGCCTATACACGCGAAGCAAGCAGGAATGGGATTCGAGTAAATACGTTGCTGATACGGTCATACCGTGGATCTCATCATATCTGTTTTATTACGAGCTTTGGCTTGCTACGGGAAAATGGTTCGGCGACGGGACCGAGCCAGAATAGAAAATGCGACGAGTCTTGAGCATCGATGGCGGTGGGCTGAAGGGGGTTTACCCTGCGACTCTGCTTGCGAGCTTCGAGGCCAGTCTACCCGAACCGCTCTATAAGTATTTCGACCTCGTGGTTGGTACGTCAACGGGTGGGATAATCGCTCTAGCTATCAGTCTTGGCATTCCTGCCTCAAAGATAGTGGCCTTTTACGAGGAGTACGGACCTCAGATCTTTTCCGGCTCAGCTCTTCTGGCGAAGATCAGACACGCACGTAGGATCAAGTGGAACTCGGAGCCGCTAGAGCGAGCACTGACTGAAACCTTCGGCACGAAACGCATTGACGATTGTCTTACGCGGACGGTTGTCGTATCTATGAAGACCGAGGGCGATGTCCACCTTTATAAGACCTGCCACCGCGCGGATTTCACTCGCGACTATCATCGGAGCGTAGTTGAGGCGGCATTGGCGACTTCGGCTGCGGCCACATACTTTCCTACACTCTCAACGCTCAGTGGCGAATACCTGACTGATGGCGGCCTTTGGGCGAACAACCCTGTCCTAGTTGCTGCGATCGAAGCCGTCGGACTATTGAACTGGCCTAAAAAGGAAGTCAATATACTCAGTCTTGGATGCACCGAAAAAAGCGGTAAGGATATTCGATCGGCGAGGAGTGGATTACGGTTTCTTTTCGGACACTCGGTGGATGCGTTCATGTCAATGCAGAGTAAGTCCGCCCTCTCTGGGACGTACACTTTGCTCGGACACGAGAACGTATTCCGCGTTAACGACCCAGGCAATTTCGCACTTGATGATCCACGGCAAGTTCCGGCGTTGAAGGAGCTTGCTCTTATACGTTTTGATATGGAGCGAGCCTGTTTGATGAAGGCGTTCTTCTCGGAGCCGGTCAATGAGCGATTCGTGCCATTCAAAAGGGCTGAACCATTGAGCGAATGAAACCAATCACCGAAAACCAGATCGAAGAATACGCTCTTACAGAGCTTCAGGCTCTGGGCTATTCGTATGTTCACGGTGCGGTGATCAGTCCCGGTGGCGAGAGACAGGAACGGGAGTCATTTGAGCAGGTCGTTCTTATTGATCGACTTCGGAACGCAGTCGCCAGGATCAATCCCCACATTCCATCCGAAGCAAGGGAACAAGCGATACAGAAGGCGGTGAAGCTATATTCGCCCGACATGAAGGCTGCGAACGAAGAGTTTCATTCGTTCCTAATCGAAAAGGTAAAAGTGCCTTATACCGAGGACGGCTTTGAACGGAGTCACGAGGTAGCGTTGATCGATTTTGAGAATATCGACAACAACGAGTTTTTGGCCGTCAATCAATTCACGATCACCGAGAACAATCAAACCAAGCGGCCCGATATTCTGCTTTTCGTAAATGGCATCCCGCTGGTCGTCATAGAGCTTAAGAACGCAACCGACGAGAACGCTACGATCCAAGGAGCGTTCAATCAGATCGAGACCTACAAGGCAACGATCCCGTCGCTATTCAACTACAACGCCTTTTCCCTGATCTCGGATGGATTCGACGCTAAGGCAGGAACGATCTCAGCAGGACTCTCCCGTTTTATGGCGTGGAAGTCCGCCGACGGCGAAAAGGACGCTTCGAAATTCACGCCGCAGCTCGACACACTGATTAAGGGAATGCTTTGCCGCGATATTCTGCTCGATCTAGTTAGGAACTTCATTGTGTTCGAACGCTCTACCGTTAATGACAAGAAGACCGGCCAAACACAGGTTATCTCGATCAAGAAACTGGCCGCATATCACCAATACTATGCGGTCAATAAGGCCGTGAAATCGACCCTGGCCGCAGCCGCCGAGAACGGCGACCGAAAGGGCGGTGTTGTCTGGCACACGCAAGGAAGCGGCAAGTCTTTGTCGATGGTTTTCTATACCGGCAAACTTGTTGCCAGTTTGGATAACCCAACCGTCGTTGTGATCACCGACCGAAACGACCTTGACGAACAGCTATTCGGAACGTTCGCCGCCTCGAAAGCACTATTGCGTCAGGAACCCGTTCAGGCGACCAGCCGCGAACACCTGAAGGAACTTTTGAAAGTTGCGAGTGGCGGGATCGTGTTCACCACTATTCAGAAATTCCTGCCGACTGACGGCGGCTCGGTTTATGACCTACTATCCGACAGAAATAACGTTGTCGTGATTGCCGACGAAGCCCACCGGACGCAGTACGGCTTTGAGGCCGAAGTTCGAGACATCGTGGACAAGGAATCGAAGGAGGTTGTCGGCCAGCGGATCGCATACGGCTTTGCCAAATATATGCGCGATGCACTCCCAAACGCGACTTATATCGGCTTCACCGGAACGCCGATTGAGAGCGACGACGTTAACACGCCTCAGGTATTCGGCAGCTACATCGACCGGTACGACATCATGGACGCGGTTAATGATGGTGCGACGGTGAAGATCTACTACGAAAGCCGTCTGGCGAAGGTGAATCTGACCGACGAAGGCCGTGAACTTATCAAGCAGTTCGATGGGGAACTTGAAGAGACCGACGAACTCACCGAAAAGCAGAAAGCGAAAGCGAAATGGACAAAGGTTGAGGCGATTGTAGGAAACCCGAAACGCATTAAGAATCTCGCGAACGACATTGTCACGCACTTTGAGAAGCGACAGGAAGTCTTTGAGGGCAAGGCAATGATCGTTGCCATGAGTCGCCGCATTGCCGTTGACCTTTACGAGCAGATCATTACGTTGCGTCCCGATTGGCACGACGCGGACAAGGCAAAAGGAGCTATCAAGGTCGTGATGACCGCATCAAGTGCGGACGGTCCTGCGATGGCCGCTCATCACACGTCCAAACAGGAACGCCGCGAGCTTGCGGACAGATTCAAGGATGAGAACGACCCGCTCAGACTCGTGATCGTCCGTGATATGTGGCTCACAGGCTTCGACGCTCCGTGTCTGCACACCCTCTATGTCGATAAGCCGATGCGAGGGCATACCCTCATGCAGGCAATCGCCCGCGTCAATCGCGTATTCAAGGACAAGCCGGGCGGTTTAGTGGTTGACTATCTCGGACTTGCGACGGACTTGAAGAAGGCTCTCTCTTTCTACGGGGCAGCCGGTGGCAAGGGCGACCCGACCATAGATATCGAAAAGGCAGTTTCTGCAATGCAGGAAAAGCTCGAAGTCGTCCGGCAGATGTTCGATGAGACGAGCAAGTCTCACGACGACATTCTCACCGAGGACTCGGCCGCATACGGCGAAGATGGATTCGACTACGCCCGTTTCTTTACCGCGGATCCTCGTCAAAAACTAGAGATCATCTTGCAAGCCGAAGAACATATTCTCGGACTGGACGAAGGCCGCGATAGGTTTGTCCGCGAGGTTTCGTTACTTGCTCAAGCTTTCGCCCTCACCAATCCGCACCCAGCCGCTGTCGCGATTGCCGAAGAAGTCGCTTTCTTCCAAGCCGTCAAAGTCCGTATGGTTAAGCTAGGCGGAACTGGCGGAGGCGGCAGCACGGACGATTACGAAACGACTATTCGTCGCATCATCGACCAATCGCTAAGTTCCGATAAGGTCGTGGATATCTTCGATGCGGCAGGAATACAGAAGCCGGAGATTTCGATCCTCTCAGATGAATTCCTTTTTGAAGTCAAAGGAATGAAGCACAAGAACCTAGCCCTTGAGCTTCTCAAAAAGATCCTCAACGATGAGATAAGCACTCGAATGAGGAAGAACCTTGTAAAGAGCAAGGAGCTGCTCAAGATGCTCGAAGATGCGGTTAAGAAATATCAGAATAACCTTCTTTCAACCGCCGAGATTATCGAGGAACTTATAAAGCTCGCTAAAGAGGTTAAAGAATCCGACCTGCAAGGCGAAAAGCTTGGACTGACAGAAGACGAGGTAGCCTTTTATAACGCTCTTGAGGTTAATGATTCCGCCGTTCAAGTCTTGGGCGACGAGATCCTACGTGATATAGCCCGCGAAATTGCCGACAAGGTGCGAAATAATACGACCATTGACTGGCCTATTAGGGAAGCCTCGCGTGCCAAGCTTATGGTTTTGGTTCGTCGTACCCTGACAAAACATGGATATCCGCCGGATAAACAGCAAGAGGCGATTGAAACAGTGTTGAAACAGGCAGAGTTGTTGGCTGACCAATTTGCTGTTTCATGATTGTCTCTCGTATTAGGATGCTCCCGGTAGCAGTCAAAGATAAATGGAGTAATTGGCTGAATAAACTAGTTCTGATGCTAGAAAGGCCGCGGCAATTTTACTACAAGACGTTACGCATCCCTACGTGCAGTAATCGTTGGCGAATGAGTAAAATCAGCAGCCAGGGTCTCACCTCCCTTTACAAGAATTGATCGAAAGAATACGGCATTTTCGATCTGACCGGTTTTCGCCAAATAGGATGCCGGATTAGCTTCTTTGTGCAAGAGTTGGGCCATACCGACGTTCAATCGATATGCGGTCGCACCTGACATTTCGTGAAAGCAAGTCCTTCAAAACTGGTGTTATAGTACTTATAATCAAGGTATTTTCTACAACTCAGCCGAAGGTGGTTAAATGACTTTATTCACTCAAAGAACGTTTCGGTATCTTCTTTTGGTTTCGGTCATTGGCTTTGGGGCCTTCGAATTGGTTTCACAAGAGCCTCCAACTTCGGAAGGGGGTAGATCGACCAATCTAATTGCGTCGGAGGAAGCCTATAAGGAGGCTCTCAGACTTATCGAGCAGAACTCTTATGAATCATTACGAGAGGCAAAAGAATTGCTTCGTGCTGCTGCAAGAGACTTTGAGATACAAGGCGCGAAATCCAGCGCGGGCAATAGTTGGTTGTTTGCAGGAGTTGCGGCCTCCCGGCTCGGTGATTGGAGCCTTGCCAAAGATGCGTTTTTACGGGCCCGTGACATTTTTGCCAATATAAACGATCGTGTAGGAATGGCGGTGGCACTCAACAACGTTGGGCTCGTGCACGCACGAAATAGGGAGATCGAGGAAGCGGCGACCTACTATAAACTTGCAATCGAATCAGCCCGGGCCGCAAGAAGCCAAAGTATTGAGGCCCAGGCGGTCGAGAACATGGGAATAATGCTCGCCAACGCAAAAAAGTCCGAGCAAGCTATAGAGAATTTGTTGAAAGCATTAGAGCTTTATGCGTCAGTCGAGAATCATGTCAAAGAATTAGAGATCTTGTTTCGGGTCGGATCTATCTACCTTGAGAACCTTGGCAATGCCGAACGATCTCACGAGACTTTTGCTCTAGCGAAGGAAATTGCTCGCAAATCTGGTAATCGGTCTCAAGAGGGTACAGCGGCCCTCACAATCGCCAGACTATTTGTCGCCGAGAAAAAATGGAAAGAGGCATCGATCAATTATAGTGAATCTGCAGAGATATTCAGGCAAACCAATGAACTTTCTAGGGAGGTCGTCGTTCTTAACGAATATGGACTTTCGTTAATGCTGCAGGAGGACTACCTAGCTTCTTTGAAGGTCTTTTCAAGGGCATTGGAAATTAATCATGAACTATCTGACATGCCCGGGATTGTTTCGTCCCGTATCAGCCTGGGAATCGTTTATAAGTATCTGGAACAGGACGACAGGGCTCTCGAGCTGCTGGAAGCAGCCCTTCCCGATGTTGACCTTCTGGGGGATGATCCATCGGTGGAAACCGGCCTAACGACCTTGGCGAAAATCGTCAAGGACAAAGGGAATCCTCAACGCTCAATATCGCTTCTAAATCGGGCTCGGGAAATTTCGCGCAATAGGGGCAACAAGGACGGTGAAGCCCATGCATTGGAACTGCTTGGACTCATTTACAATGAGTTCGGAGACATAAAACGTTCGCTCGATTTTTATCAGCAAGCGGCCTCTCTATTTCGCTTATCAGGGAATAAGCAAAAAGAGATGCAGGCAATAACGGCTTCTGCCATCGCCAACGCATCTTCGGGTGATTATCTTGAAGCCAGAAAGCTCTTAGAGAGTGGTCTAGAGTACTACCGGGAATCGAACGACGAATTGGCGATCGCCTCAACGAATGCATTTCTCGCACAGGTTTTCGTTAGCCTCGGAAAATATGAAGATGCGGTTACAACCAATTTAAAGGCCCTTGAATATTTCAAGACTCAAACCGACACAACCGGCCAGTCGCTGGCACTAAACAACCTCGGCCTTATCTATTTTCATCTCGGAGAGAATCAAAAGGCAATTGATTCATATACGCAATCCTTGGCACTGGCGTCAAAGGGAAAGCGTCTGGCCCAGATGGCTCAAGCCAACGGGGGGCTTGGCAACGTCTACACGAATCTCGAAAAACATGAAATTGCAATTGAATATTACACGCAGGCACTAGGTTTCTATACGCAATATGGTGCGAAACCGATGGAGATATTAACATTAAATAACCGAGCTTCTTCGAAAATACAATTGGGGCGTTTTAGGGATGCAAGATCGGATGTGGAGCTAGCCCTATCGATTCAGAAGTCAACCGGCAACTTATCCTCAAACGGCTTTCTTCTTCTAAATCTGGGCGAAATTATGTTGGAGCTGGGGGAGACCGGCAAAGGTCTTGAAATGCTGACAAATGCGCTAATTTCTGCCAGAAGTAAAGGTGACACCAGGCTCGAAGCCTATGCGCTTGGGTACCTGGGCGAATATTGGTTGAAGCAGAAGAACAAAGTCCTTGCAGTTTTCTATGCAAAGCAGGCTGTCAATTATGTTCAGTCGATTCGCGCATCGATCACCCGCTTGGATGTCGAAACGCAGCAGGCTTATGTTAGACAATATGAAAAGGGATTTCACAAACTTGCTGGAGTGTTAATCGATCTAGGGCGAATCGCGGAAGCTGAACAAGTTTTGGCGATGCTCAAAGAAGATGAGTATTTTGAATTCCTTCGTCGTGACGGCGGAGTTTCTGATGAATTGCTAGCAAAGTTGTCGCTTTCTCCGGAGGAAAAGAGAGCATTTGAGGAATATAAGAAATACGCCGAAGATCTTACTAAACTGGGTAAGGAGCTAGGTGAGCTCCAGATGGAGAGCCGTATTTATGAAGTTGGCAAGTTCCCAAAGCAGACTAGACTTAACCAGCTGGAAACACAAATATTGAACGCGAACATCGTATTCGCGGCATTCCTAGACAGCCTGAAACTAAAATTCGGTGAGCGGGACGTAAGGGTTGGCACAATCGAATCCGGCAGCCAGTCAATACTCAAGGAATTGGGCGAGCCTCGGACAGTCTTCATCTCTACGATCTCGAGTGAAGAGCGCCTCAACATTATCGTAACTACTTCGGACACCCAGAAGGCGTATACAGTCCCGATCAAAGAAGAAGAGGTCAATCGTCTGGTCGCAGAATTTCGATCGGTTCTTCGGAATCCGAGTTACGACCCGCGATTACGCGGAAAGGCTCTTTTCGACGTGCTATTCCCGGCGGGAGTGATTAAAGATATTACGGACATTGAGGCCGACACAATTGTATGGAGTCTTGACGGCACTCTTCGTTATGTCCCAATAAGCGCACTTTGGGACGGGAAACAATTTCTGGTCGAACGCTTTAATAATGTGGTCGTTACGCTCGCCAGTCGAGACAAACTTAACACCCGAACTAGTGGTCGTGAAAAATGGAGAGCTCTCGGTGTAGGAGTTTCAAAGGAGATCTCAGTAACGGAATCGGACGGCACCGTAAGAAGATTTGAGGCACTGACGGCGGTTCCTGAAGAGCTTTGCACGGTTATTGATGACCCGGAAGAAAAAGATCGATGCGGAACATTCAAATCTGATTCTCAAGGTGTCTTTGGAGGCAGCACACTTCTGGATGAAAAATTCACGTTTCAGAACTTTCGCGATTCGCTTGGTCGTTTTCCAGTTGTCCACGTCGCAAGCCACTTTCACCTGAATGCTGGCAACGATATTGATTCGTACCTGCTGCTTGGAGGCGGCGAAAACCGCAAGCTTTCGCTAACTGCAATTCGTCAAGGCGGAGCGCGGTTTGCAGGCGTCGAGCTTCTCACGCTTTCTGCCTGCAATACTGGAATGTCTGCTGAGCGTAAATCTAACGGCATTGAGATAGAAGGGTTTGGGGCTTTAGCTCAAAGAAGTGGCGCAAAATCGGTTCTGGCTTCCTTGTGGGCGGTCGCAGATTCCTCCACAAGAGACCTCATGACCGAGTTCTATCGCCAGATGGAGCCGGGAAAGGCAATTCGTAAAGCCGACGCTCTACGTATAGCCCAGCTTACACTACTTCGCGGAAAATATGGTCCAGATGATCAACCGGTATGGAGAAGTGTAGCGACCGAGACCGGAAAAGAGAGGTCTATTTCCCCAGCGAGATTTGCTAGAGATGCTAAGGCTCCCTTCGCTCATCCATATTATTGGTCACCATTCATTCTGATTGGGAACTGGCAATAGCAGCCATGAATTCATTTGAAATTGGTAGCTCATAAAATTTGAGGAATCGGAGAAGAACAGATGAGTATTTGGAAGAAGTATCAAATCGCACCTCAACTATGCTGGGCCTTAGCCGCCGCATCTTTGTCGGCAGTTCATTTGGGAGCGCAGACGCTCGACCGCTCTTTGCCTACTCTTCCCCAGTTCACGATCGAGAGAACGCGTGGAGATTCAAATATCGAACCGCTCGATAAGCTTTCACCCGAACTGTATGCTCTTTACGAGCAATTTTCATTTTCGCGACGTAGTGGAGCGGGAATAGACGAGTCCTCGGAGTATACTTCTTTCCAGTTGGAGTCCTTCTTTGGGATAGACTCTTCGGAGAGCGATCCACTTGTAGTTACATCCATATCTTTTGCTAAAGCGGTTGACAAATTAGTACTTGAGAAAGCGAGGGCGAGTGTAATCGCGCAGATGGGGAACGTTGTTTACGTGATGCTCCCGATACGATCGGTTGGGGGACTTGTGGAATCACCCTCGATTACTCGAATTGGGATTTTGAAAGCATTCCAAACCCCCTCGCCGCTAGATACAAGTCGCGAATTCAATATCGTGCCTCGCGAAAGGAGTGGAAGTTCTCAAACAACGAACGCTCCGTTAGCAAGCGATTTTGACAAACAGCTTCTTTCAGGTCGAGGTGTTCTTATCGGCATCATTGATACGGGAATCGATTGGAAACACAGTGATTTTCGGAAGTCAGACGGTACTTCTCGTATTCACACTATCTGGGATCTCACCGATGACTCTTTCCAGACTTCGCAAGGCAGAATAGGCTCAAAACCACCAATTTATATTGAAGACAGAAAAAGGTGGCTTGGAACGGTTTATACAAATAAACAGATCAACGATGCGCTATTAGGCAAAGCGACTGTCAACTCCTTCGACTTGAGCGGTCATGGGACCGCAGTGGCTGGGACCGCCGCTTCAAACGGCCGGGCAACATCACAAGGTATCCCGCTTGGCACCTATTCAGGAGTCGCTTCTGATTCTGAACTTATTATCGTAAAGGTCTCGAATTGCGGAGAATTTCTTCCTGGAGCAGCAATAACAGCTGGCTGGATAATCGAGACAGCAAGATCTGTCGGAAAACCAGTTGCAGTCAATCTGAGTTTCGGGACTCGTTTTACCGCACGAGACGGCAGCGACGAATCAGAGCATTTCTTGGATTCAATCACTGGCCCTTCCATTAAAGGGGCTATTGTAACAACTGCTGCGGGAAATGATTCTAGGATGAATATTCGAGCGGGTGGGCGGTTCGCCCCCAAACGCAGGGGACAGGCGGATCAATTCAGCAATGCAATTGAATTGAATGTGTCATCGCCAAATCGCCTTATGGCGATATTCGATAGGATGGATGACTGGGGCATTGCCTTTCGAAGCACTAATCCGATTTTCCAGGATACTAACGGAAAACAAGCAACTATTTTCCTAGTCAAGAATAACCGACGCATAGAGACTTATGCTTCTGCGGAATTGCGTAATCGAACAGCCGCGGAATCCTTTTTTTCATCGATTCGGCCATCATTCGAAAATGCACTAGGAAAGCCCGACACAGTTCAATTCCAATTCCCAGCTGGGAACTACATTATGTGGGGTTTTGGCACAACTCCAAATGTCACCAATGGACGTTTTGATCTTTACATCGTTGAATCTGCGGGAGCCGGAGCGAGCTTTGGAACTGGGACATTAAAAACGGAAATGCTAACAAGTCCCGGCAACGCAAAAAACGCGATCACGGTGGGGTCTTATGATTTTCGGGATCGATGGATCAACCTAGATGGAGAAACTACTTTCTATAACTTGTCTATTGGAGCTCCCTCATATTACTCCAATCCCGGATTTAGGCGAGACGGACTCGTAAAGCCGGATATTGTCGGTCCAGGCCGCTTCGCCATTTCGTCCTTGTCACAGTCTGCAAATCCAAATGCTAGCGGATGTAAGAATTCTATAGTTGCCGAGAACAGAGCATCAACAACTAGAGACGGCTTCCATATCGCATGGGAGGGCACAAGCGCATCCACCCCTTTCGTAACAGGGGTGATTGCATTGATGCTTCAGAAAAATCCAAATCTTGATTCCGAACAGGTACGCTCCATCTTGAAGAAGACCGCTCGTTCTGGCGGCACTGTCGGAGCAGTTCCTAATCCTATCTGGGGATGGGGGATGTTGGACCCTGGAGCGGCTCTCAGAGCCACACCTGCTCCCAATCGTAGAACGCCCCGCCCCCGTTCGCGATAGAGGAATACCATTCTATGATTGTTCCTTCACAAACTGGCTTGCCACTGTGCCTGTTTGACCGTCCCGCTGGCTTGACTATGCACGGGTTTGCGAAAACGTTTTAACTTTCCTTTGTGAACTTTTTTTATCTATTCACTTGCGTCTAGTCTGACAGTAATTTGACAGGGATTTGACAGCAGAATACACAGAAAATTGACAGGGGGAATGACACGAATTCCCAATGAATATAAGTTATTATCCGGTAATCATCCATGCGTGGCGAATAGCTTCCTGCCCTTTCGAACACTTTGTGCGGTCGGTTTCACTGGGAAATTCCGCGATTATGCTAAAACCTCGTTTGGCCAGGGCCTTTAACCATCTGCGTTCATTATCCTTGTCTGCCACCCCTCAACAAACTCCCTTTCGCTGCCGAGCCACAACTGTCATCCTGATCCACTAAGAGCGTCTGTCCTGTAAACCTCCCGTAATTAGTACCAGTTAGGAATAAACATTTCCGGTGTTATGTTTTGTGAGATATTCGCTGGGAGGCATGCCTCCCAGCGAATCGTGCGGGCGGTGGTGGTTGTAGATTTCCAACCATTTTTCCGTTTGCGATCTCACCTCCGATAAACTCTCAAAGATGTACATATCAAGCACGGCCTCGCGGTACGTGCGGTTAAAGCGTTCGATAAAGCCGTTCTGCATCGGCTTGCCGGGCTGCGTGAACTCAAGCTCGACTCCGTTCGTTTCGGCCCAGTCTGCCACTGCCACGGCCGTGAACTCAGGCCCGTTGTCGAATCTCAGTCTGACGGGAAGCCCTCGCCACTCAGCTATCTGATCCAGCACTCTTGTCACCCTCTGCGAAGGCAGGCTCGTGTCCACCTCGATCGCCAGAGCCTCACGGTTAAAGTCGTCCACTACGTTAAAGGTCCGGAACCGTCGTCCGTCCCACAGTGCGTCGCTCATGAAATCGGCCGACCAGCAATGGTTCGCGGCCTGCGGTACGCTGAGCGGATCAGGGTTCCGAGCCGGCAATCTCCGTTTGTGCTTTCGACGCTTATTCAGCTTCATTTCGCAATACACACGGTATACACGCTTGTGATTCCAGCCTTTCCCTTCTCGCCGCAGCATCGCGAAGAACTTCCCGAATCCCATCTCAGGATGCATCGCTGAAAGCCTCGTTAGGGCCTCTTCGATCTCCGTATCCTTATTTGCCCGTACCTTGCGATAGTGAAACACGGTCCTCGACAGTTTCATCAACGAACATGCCCGCCTCTCGCTTATCAGGTGCTTCGCCCTGATGTGCGTCACCACAACACGCTTCTCTACCGCTCCCAGGGCTTTTTTTCGATCACGTCCTTTAACACTCGGCAATCAAGTGCAAGCTCCGCATACATCCGCTTTAATTGCCGGTTCTCTTCCTCAAGCTCCCGCATCCGCCGGATGTCAGATGCCTCCATCCCTCCGAACTTCGACTTCCACTTGAAATACGTCGCCGTCGATATCCCCGCTTCCCGGCATACCTCCGCCACCGTCCGGCCACCTTCTACCTGCTTCAGGATCCCGATCACCTGTCCCTCACTAAACTTCGATCTCGTCATTTCCCAGTCCTCCTCCTACTTCCTATTCTGACCGGAAACTATATTTCTGTCTGATACTATTTTATGGGAGGTTTACAGTCCTAATAATCTAGGTATTGTGGGTATAAGTGTTATTGGTTACCTAGATACCCAGGTTCCCACGATTTGGTTTAGCACGGTCGGCTTATGCTTTCGTTCCCGCTCTACTGTACTGATAGGGCTCATTCCTTTTCCCGTTTCCACTTCGAACAAGAATCTGCTCTTCGACTAATTCCACAATTGCCCTGGAAATCTGGCCGCCGTTCCGTTGCGGGATAGCATTCTTAATATCCGCTTGGGTTAGCGTGTCAGAGCCAACGGCGTCCAACACTTCTGCCTTTACTGCCGACCGAATTGCAGCCTCTAGTTCGCCCTTTTCGATCAATAGGCCGGTTTCCTTATCTAGCTCGATCACGGTTTCAGGAAGATCCTCGCCGTAACGCTGGGCGCTTGAAATGGTTCGCCCGTGCTGACGCTTCTTTATGTGCAAGTGACAGTCTACTGATCCGAAGAGCGCAGTAGTTCCAAGGATCGCGTCGGAATCTTCTCGATTCCCTTTGCCGTCGTGATGAAGACAGCAAATATGGGCCCCGGTTTCTCGGGCAAGATCGACGAACCGAGCCAATTGGTTCGTTAGTCGATAGTCGTTAAAATCAGAAGCCGGAATAACGCGCGACAGAGGGTCAATGAAGATAATCATCGGATGATGTTCTTCTATCGCCTGACGGAGAGCCGCAATGGCCTCGTCGGTGGTCTGGGGAGTTGAGCCGGAATGGATAAGAACAGAACTGCCACTTCCGTGAAGCATCTGAAAATGTCGCCTAACCTCACTGCGCTTTTCTTCAAGACACAGGTATAGGACTTTGCCCTTTGCGGTTTTTCTTCCGAGCATGGGCTCCCCTCTGCTTATCGCTACCGCAAGTGGTCTGATCAATGACGATTTACCGACCTTCGGCTTGCCCGTCAGAATGGAAAAACCACCCGTGATAAGGGTCTTGTCCCATACATATGAGAGGGTTTCCTCGGGTTCCCTAAACAGATCTTCTAGTGTCGTGAACGTGAATCTGAATTCCCTACCGCTTTTAAGATCTTTTGTTGCGAATGGTGCCGCCCCGGCATCCAATCGATCAGCTGCTTCAACCAAAACGGCCAATGCTTCTGCAATGTCTTCCTTGCCAAGCCCGTCTGCCGATTTATTATCGATCCAGACTGAAACATCCTGGCCGAATTCAGGCGAGCCCGGAAAAAGGTCAATCATCTTCACAGATCTAGCGACCTCAAAGATTAACCTCGCCGCCTCCGTTGCTTGGTTTAGCCCGACCTTGTCGTTGTCGCGAAAAATCACTGAATGGCATCCCCGTATATAACGATTGAATTCTGGCTTCCAGTTCTTGAAAGAGGTGGCCATAAATCCAAGTGAATGCAAATTGTCGGCATCTCGTTCACCCTCGGTGAACCATATTTCGGGTTCCGGGTTCCGCAAAGCTGATAACAGCTCAGGGAGCCTGTATGGGACTCGTTCCACCCCTTGCAGGTTATAGACGTAACCTCCATTTCCGTCAGGCCTTCGCTGCCTGAAGTCCTTTGGCTCGTACCTGATGTTTTCGAATAGCAACGTACCGTCGGCATTAAAATATGGGTAAATAGCTTTGATCTTTCGAACGAAGCTACTGGCGTCCGATGTCGCTGCCTTGCGTCCATTCTGAGAATTGCCGGACGCAGGAAAGAGATCCTTTATCTGAAGCTCTATCGCAGCAAGGATGGACGTATTCGAGCATCCAGCAAAGCACTTTAATAACAACCTTCCATCAACGCCCTCTGAGATCGAAAGTGATGGCGTGCTATCCGCGTGAGCAGGACACCTCACCATGAACCCATTGGGGAGCTTCCTAATATTTTTGAAACGAGAAACCAAATCGTCGATTTTCATCGCTTGGGCCTCCCGGTAAAATTCAATCGACGCTTAATCCTTGGATGTTCTCTGAAAATGTATTCACAACGCTGCTGACACCGTTGGCAGAATCCATCTACGGCGAATTTCATATAGTCGGAGCCGCAATATCTGCATTGAAATTGGGTTCGATGCGCTGTAAGCTCGATAACTGAAGACGTTATTCTTGAATTCCCGTTCAAGTTTGTTTTCAAGCCGAAGTTGCCGCTTCGGCTTTTTTTATCTTTACGTACTCCCATGTTCCACCTCGTCTTTATCTTCACTGGCTTTCCACGTTCGAGGCCTGCAGAAATATGCTTCTAGGTCCTCGGGGCGATAGCAGACGAATGCCCCAAGCCGCACGAATGGCAATCCCTTCTTTCGCGCTCGAATCAGAGTTGCTTTGCTCATTGGCCATTGTTCAATTACGTCCTTTTCCCGTATGTACTCCTTTAGCTTTGCCATAATTAGTCACTTCCTTTTGATCAGAGTTGGCGTTCGGTGCAAAACGCAAAAACGCCGTGCCAACTTGGGCACAGCGTTAATAGAAACAAATTCGAACTGGGTGGACCGGTAGCGCTACCTGTTATTAGTCTTTGATTTTAAGCCTTCGCCTCCAATATTCGACCTTTTCGCGATCTTTCGCCAACGAGGCGGGGTTTCCATATTGAATATCGCCCCATTTGTTCCGCAGTTTATCCTTATTCCATCCGACAAGTAATTCGAGAAACTCGGCTTTCGCTAAGAGGGCCGCATCTTTCGTGCTTGGAAATAGTTCGTCCAACAGAAGCATGGCTAACTGCGCCGTTAGGCCTCGCTCCTTTGGATCGTAACGGTCTTTATCATCTCTTTCGTCTACGCCGGTAATACGAAGTCGGCCTTCGTACATTTCGATCTCAGCATCGAGCTTATTGCCGAATCCAATTAATGCGTTGAGCTCATCGTTTAGGTTACTGTCGCTTGCTTCTAGAAGTAGTTTGAGATTAATGGTACCCAGTCTACTTACGAGTTGCCTCAGCCCTTCGCCATCTCGTTTATATTCGGCTCGAACCTTATAAAGAAGATCTAGTTGACGATCCAGGCCCGACAACGATTCAAGATGTTCAATTAACACATTTATGTCGTACTTCTTACGGTATTCCCACGATGGAAGTTCCGATTTGCCGCTTTCGCTGATTTTGGAAAGATAGGCATCGTAATCAGAAATTTCCAACTCGTCATTTGGTTCTTCTAACTGATCAGTGGTCTTTTTTGTCGATTTTTTCATAGTGCCTTTGCCATCAACAGAATCGGGACGTGAAATCTAATTCACAAACCCATTAGCAGTTGTAGATTCGTCGTCGACACTGTCAAGTATCAAACGAACCCCTTCGACGATCTCCAGATCATCAATCGAAACATAATGCTTCTGCGTGGTCGCCAAAGTGCTATGACCGGCAAGCTTTCCAGCTACAGCCAGCGGCACGCCTTTAACGCTCAAACGCGTTATAAAAGTTCGACGCAGGTCGTGGAATGTAAGGCCTTCAATCCCTGCGATACGCAATGCTGTAGCCCAAGAGCGCTTGAAATCCGCAAATGGAAAAACCTTGCCGCTCGCGGCGAATGTTGGCAATCGACGTAGTTCGTCGCGTAGCCGCCTTCTAAGCGGGACGTTCCGGCCTTTTTGAGTCTTCGTGTGCTGACTTCTTACATGAATGAATCCGCGATCGAAATCAATATCTTGCCACTCCAGTTTCAAAGCCTCGTTTCGCCGTAAACCTGCATCCAGACCAAGCAAAACTAACGCCCTTAGATAGGTATTTTCGGTTCTGATCACTGAGGTGATCTCCTTACCGCTGCGAGTATAGGTAACGACCCTATCGCCTCCGCATGACGCGAGCAAAATTTCCTCTTCACTTTCTGTCAGGGTTCGGGTCCTTGCCTTTTCTGCATCCGGATCTATCGCTTTAGAACCTAGAGTTATATCTCTACTTATCCAGCCCTCAGCATAAGCGAACTTGATCATATGTTTGAAAGTTGCAAGACTTCGATTAACCGTAGATAGCGAAACCGGTTTTCGCCTATTAGTTGGCAGTTGGCCAAGCTTGCCGCGGCGATCACCCTGTTTCAGTCTCCAGGATTTAAAGCCATCAAGATCACTGCGCGTGAGCGTGGAAATCCTTCTCTTACCGAAATATTCGACAAGCGTGTCTATAAGATTATGAGTCTGACGGCAGGATTTAATGCCGGCAATCTTGCGGCCATTGATGATCTCAGCAGGTCGGTAGAAAGTCCGCTTCGCGTACTCTGCAAGATCACGGAACGTCATTTTGTCGCCAACGGCGTTCCGTCCATTTGTTTTTCTTATCGCTGCCTCAAGCTTCGAACGCGCATCAGTTGCATCAACACGAGTAGAAAATTGATACGTCTTCTGCCTGGCTCTTCCGCTCTCGTCAGTAAACGTGAAACGCAGGGTCCACGGCTTGCGATAGGACTTCCCGTCTCCAGATCCTTTTCGTCCGCGCCGGAAAATGGAATGTTTGATCTCCATATTTTGGCCAATCAAAATTAGGACTCATTTTAGGACTTGAATTAAGTCCTAATCGTGAACAAGTGTGACACGCCGTGAAGAATGTTGCAAACCGTGAATTACGGATTCGCCAGTAAATATGGGCATTCCGTACGAATTGGTCAATGTTTTACAGGGCTACGATTACATAGCGGTGCTCTTTTGTAATCATCAGGTCGGGGGTTCAAGTCCCTTCACCGGCTCCACATTCCGTTTTCCTTTGCTTCCCACGAAATAATCAACATTCTGGACAAGAGGCAGGCATTGCGAATCTGTCAAAGACCGCAGCTAAGGCGAGAAGCCATTCGGCGGGCTTGGCGGTATTTGGGAGAAACTCGTCGAAAAGTGTTTACAATCAGAGTCGATTTTCCTACGATTAAAGGCAGTGCTTTCCGTATTGCTGGTGGGCGCGAGTTCTATCAGCAACTCTTCACTCGAAATATTCATCACTAGCGATCGGAGGAAATATGTTTTCACGAACCGGTTTTTTTAGGACAGGGCTTTGTCTATTGCTCACGGCGGTACTTGCCGTTGGGGCCTTTGCGGACACGATCCGCCTAAAGAACGGCAGCATGATCAAGGGCAAGATCACAAAGTTCTCAGGCGGCAAGTTCACAGTCGAGGTGGGCGAGGGCCCTCGGCGGCGCGAGATGACTTTTGCCGCGAGCGAGATAGAATCGGTCGTCTTCGAGGAAAAGCCGTCGGCACCGCAGCTTTCGTCGTCTAGCAGAAATAATAACGCCGCAAAGCCGCCGGCGGCCGCCACGCCAACAACGCAGCAACCGACGAAAGTTGTTCTGACAGGAGCGAATGACCGCCCGCCGACTCCCCCGAGAACAACGACCGCAGCAAAGCCGATAGAATGGCAGATACGCGTGACAGCAGACAGCACTGCGAACGGCTGGACGAATACAGGCTGGGTCGTCAGAAAGGGACAGAGGATCCGAATAACGGGCGACGGCCGCGTTTCCCTGGGACGCGGAAACATGGCGACCCCGGCTGGGCTGCCTAATGTCCGTGACGATCAAAAGCTGTTGCCTAACGCCCCGACCGGCGCTCTGATCGCGGTGATCGGCGACGACAACAATGACTTTATCTTCATCGGATCAAGCCGCGAATTCACAGCTACGCGCGATGGAGCTCTTTTCCTGGGCATCAACGAGGGAAACTTGGACGATAACTCGGGTGTCTTTAACGTGAAGGTCGAGATCTTTCCGTAAGATTCAGCAAAATATAAACTACGTGCCGGCGCCGGGCTGAAGCTCACGCCGGCTTATCTTTTGCCGACGGCGTGCCGCACGCCAGGTTCGCAGTCCTTCAAGCGTCAGGCTGATTATCGGCCTGCGGTTTTGAAACAGCAGCTTCATCCACGCCGTGGTGCCCATCTGGGGAAAGTAAATGCCGCGGAAGAACAGCCGTGCTGCCAGATGGCTGATGCGTGTTTGGATCGGAGCTTCGCGAATTGATTCGATCGCCTGCTGATTGCGTTCGGGGCTATACGAACGCGACCACGCCTCGCGGGTCTCGTCACCTGCCTGTTCAATGCTGATCTTCAGCGGATCATGGGCCATTACGAACGGAGCGAAATCAAGCCAGTGTTTCGGCCGCTGCAGCCTACCCGCCTTTTGCAGGCGGTCGTAAAGCGGTGTGGCAGGGAACGGCGTCAATTGTCCGAAAACCGGCAGCCCCGGCGGCCAACTTTCGATGGCTTCAACCGTTCGCGATGCAACGCCCGGCGTGTCATTGTCCATGCCAAAAATGAATGACGTAATAGCGTAAATATCACGCTTTCGCAGGCCTTCGAGAACTGTTCCGTAATTTTCCGGCCGCGAGAAATTCTTGTTAACATCAGCCATATTCGCGGGATCGATCGATTCCATTCCGATAAAGATCCAGCGTCCGCCCGAGAGTGCGATCAGATCGACGAGTTCGTCGTCCGCCAGCAGATTCGAACTGATCTGTGCCACCCACGGCAACTGTGCATCCGCAACAATAATGTCACGGAGCAAGCCCTTGAGCCGCTTCTTATTGATCGCCAGATTGTCGTCGATAAAGAAGACCGCGATCTGGCCTTTCTCGCGTTTTGCCCGCTCCTTTAGCCGAAGCAGTTCTTCGACGACGCTTTCATTACTTCGGAATCTGATCGAATCGCCGAAAAAGCCCGTCACGGTGCAGAACTCGCAGCCGTACGGGCAGCCGCGGCCGGTCTCGATCGGCACAACGAAGAACTTGCCCCAGCCTTCACCCATTCGCGAAAGCACGGGGCGCAGGAATTTCGGCACGAGCGAAAATTGTTCCAGATCCAGAGTTTCCCAGGGAATATGCGGGTACGGCTGAAGAGACGGCTTGAAATCGTTTCCCTTTTCGTCGGTCTTAGGCTGGTATATTTCCTTCAACTGCCCGTTAGCAGCGTCGTTGACGATATCTGCCCAATATTCGTCGGCTTCGCCCAATGCGACAGCGTCCGCATGACGCGGCCCTCCGTCGCGGCCGAGTGCTTCGTCCGGACATTCTGTTACGTGCGGGCCGCCCATGACGACCTTAAATCCTGCCTCGCGAAGCGAATCAGCAACTCGATATGCTCGGGCGATCATTCGGGTCATCGAACCGATCCCGACCAAGCCGATATCGTTATCGCGGCAAAACTGGACCAGTTCCGCCCGCGTCATGGCCTTTGCGTTGCCGTCGATCAAAATGACCTCGTGTTCAGGCGGTGTCAGCGACTGCAGCAGGAACATCCAAAGGTGCGGCATGAAGTTCCGCGTAATGCCGTTGTCGGGATTGTAAAGAAGTATTTTCATCTGCGAGTTACGATAGGCAACAACGCTAGTAACGTCGCCAATTAGCGACCGTACTTTGAGCAAAGATCGAGCGGAGGGCTTCGATTGGCAAATTATCGCACCTTTTGCCGCTTAACGCTATTTCAACATAATGGTTTTTATTGCCCGTCTGAAGAGACTCTCCGGCAATATCGTCCGAAGCACGAATATGCCCTTGGTATTGACGCCGTACCGGAGCCTATTTGAGCCGTCAGTAACGGAGGCATATATGGCCTCAGCGACCGTCTCGCCGTCGGGAGCCTCCTTGCCCGCTTTCTCCATATTTGAAAAATAGCGTTCCCACGCCGCGTCGTAAGCAGTGAGGCCTTCCTTTTTAGCCACATCTTGAGAACGGTCATAGAAATCGGTCTTGATCGGGCCGGGTTCGATTATCTTGACTTTGACGTTGAAAGGTTCAAGCTCGTAAGAAAGCGATTCAGAAAACCCTTCGACCGCCCATTTTGTTGCGTTATAAAGGGTCGAGAACGGGAACGTCATTCTTCCGCCGACCGAAGCGATGTTGACGATGTGCCCTCTCTTATGTTCTCGGAAATACGGTATTATCTCGCGGCAGACATTCATCAGGCCGAATACATTTGTCTGAAACTGACGCTCGATCTGCTCATCCGTTGCGGCCTCAAAAGGCCCGAGTAGTCCATAGCCGGCGTTGTTTACGACGACATCGATGCGCCCGAATTTCTCAATCGTGTCAGCGATCGCCTGTTTGATCGAAACGTGATCCGTCACGTCCAGACGAAAACACTCTATGTCAGCGACCTTTCTCAAGTCGCTGTTTTCCGGCGAACGCATCGTCGCAGCCACCTTCCAATTCTTTGATTGAAAGAGCCTGGCAGTATGCAGCCCGATGCCGCTCGAGGCACCCGTGATCACGACAACTTTTTCCATAGGAATAAAGTTACCCCACGTTTGCCTTCATACAATACACGTATGAGGACAAAGAAGACTGCGGTTTCTGACGCATTGCCTTATAATTGTCTTGTTCCAAATTGGCTGTTTCTCGGCGGCGGACGTCCTTGAACGCCGAGCCGAACGTGAGGTCACTATGTCTGAGACACCGGAAAGAGTTCGCGGTATCAAGCGGTTGCCGATATTCCCGCTTCCGCTCGTTTTGTTCCCGAACGAACTCCTGCCGCTTCATATTTTTGAGCCTAAATACCGAAAGATGTTTGCGTACATTGAGGCCGGTAATAATCTTTTCGGCATCAGTTGGCAACCGGAAGACGGCCCCGTAACGCAAATGCCGCAGCCCGGCAGCATTGGCTGTGCCGCGGAAGTTCGTGAAAAGGAGACGCTCGAAGACGGAAGGTCGAATGTCCTGACGCTCGGCGTCGCGCGTTACGTGCTGCTCGATTACATCGACAGCGACGCACCGTATGCGGTAGGTGACGTGGAGTTTTTTGTAGATGACCCGGGCGATGAGGACGAGAGAGCCTCCGCAGCCCAAAAAGTATTTGAGAAATTTCGCCGGATGGCGGCCGCCGCATTCAAGCTCGCGGGAAACCGCGGAACGCCGCCTGAACTCGCAAGTGCCGACCCTGAGCCGCTTTCGTTTCTTGTCGGAGCGGCGATGAATCTTGACGCCGCCGCCAAATATGACATGCTCACGATGCGCTCTACCTATGACAGATTGATCAGAATCGACGAGACTCTCGCCGACATTGTTCAGCGTATCGAGAGCCAAGCCGAGATCGCGTCGGTCTCCAAAACCAACGGACACGGCGGCAGAATGCCTGATCTTTAGTTAGTGCCTAGGGCTCCTCGGAAAAAATCGATAAGGCGTTGCTCGTAAGACTCGCTCTTTTCCATCGAAGCGTTGATGATGCTGAAACCGGACGGGCTAAGGTCGGTTTTTGATTCCACACGGTTAGAATCGGGAAAACATTTTGCGAGTTTGGCCGTTGGTTCGCGATGCTCGTCCGCGTCGACACCTGCAAGCAGCAGAACGTCCCGCCCCGTTACCTTTCTTGCGGTATCACAGGAAGGTTCCCTTCTGTAACAGCCGTCGAAATAGTAGAAATGCGTGCCGAGTTTTGAGAGAGGCTGTGTCACGAAGCCCGCGAAAGGATAGAGCCGCCTTACCGAAGAAGCAAGGACCGTGTCAGAGCTGGAAGGCACTCCGTCGAGAGCGATGGCCTTGATCGACGGATCCGCTGCGGCAAGGTTGAGAGCCGTCAGCGCACCCATTTCAACCCCATAAACACCCAGATCCGCTCCGACCAGAGCTATGCCGTTAGGGGTTCGGAGTTCGCGCAAAAAGCTTACTGCGGCGGCAAGGTCTTCGGCCTCGCAACCGCCAAAAGAAGCATTCTCGACCGGCGGGCTCTCGCCATGGCCCCGCGCGTCGGGCATCAGGATCGTGAAATTCGTGGATTCGTTCAGCTTGACGCCAAGGTTGAGTACATAGGAGCGGTCGCCGCCGAATTTGTGGAGCAGTATGACCGCCGGAGCGTTCTCCGCCCCGCGAAGCAGCCATGCGCGGGCGGTCGTGCCGTCTCGGTTCGTCCAGGTCTCCTCAGTAATTGTGGCCGCCCTGGTGCTAAGCTGTCCGTATTTTTCGGGTCGAACAAGATAAGGTGCAGGCATCGGCCTGGCTCCGCTATAGACCAGGTAGACCGACCCGCCGATCAAGGCACCGGCGGTGATCAAAATGATCGGCAGAAAAAGCCGAACCAGGCTTTTTGCAAGGCGAGTTGTCTTTGCCATATCGATAGAGAAAAATGCGAAAAAAAGAGGTCGGCGGCAACCGCCGGACGGTCTGAAAGCCTCTAAACAGAAGCTTTCGGCAAGCTGACTAAAATGTTACCATATTTGGTACAGTTCTGGGAAAAGTTTTTTAATTATGTTAAACGCCATATTTCGCCTTGCGTTCTTGACGCTGATCGCTTTTTCCGCAGTATTTACTCAAACAAGCTCTACGGCAAGCTCGCCGCGACCGGCACCCAACTTCCCGGTCTCTGAACTGCGGGAAGGTATGCGCGGAACTGCGAAAACTGTATTCAGAGGGAACAAGAGCGAGGAGTTTGGTGTTGAGATACTCGGAGTGCTGCCCAACTGGATCGGCCCGAAGCAAGACCTGATAATCGGCCGGCTTTTTGGTGAGAATGCCGAGCGGACCTTTGTGTTTGCCGGAATGTCCGGTTCGCCGGTCTATATTGACGGCAAACTGGTCGGTGCGATCTCCTACAGCTTTCCGTTCGCAAAGGAGCCCATCTGCGGCATCACGCCGTTCGAGCAGATGACTGCTGATGTTGAGCGTTTCGCGGCCTTAGGACCGGCTGGTTTTGTCCCGCCGACCTTCAGCGCCGCGGAATTGACCTCACCGATCTGGAAACCATCGGCGGCTATTCCGCAGACACTTTCCGCATCACGCGGCGGCGCTTTTGAAACGTTCCGCCCTATCGCTACTCCGGTCTCATTTGCGGGTATTTCGCAGGCGGTGCTTGATATGTTCGCTCCGCAATTGACATCAGCGGGCATCGTACCGGTGGCGGCTCCTACGGGCAGTAGCAGCCGTTTGGGCGGGCTGAAAACTGCAACACCGACAACACTGCTCGGCGGCGATTCTGTGGTCGTTCATCTGGCACGCGGAGATATACAACTTTCAGCCGCTGGAACGGTGACCGCTCGCGATGGCGACAACATTTATGCGTTCGGACATCCGTTTTTCAGCTTAGGCTCATCGGACCTCCCGATGTCCGAATCGCACGTGGTCACGGTCGTACCGAACGCGAACAACTCTTTCAAGCTTGCAGTACCCGATGACATGGTCGGGTCTATGACGCAGGATCGAGCGACAGGCATTCTCGGTCAATTAGGTACTGCTCCGAAGATGCTTCCCGTAAAGATCAACTTTACGAGCAGCCGTGGAAAACGCGAGGAGCTCGTATTCGAATCTGCTATCGACGAATTTTTGACGCCGCTGATCATGAGTGTCGGCGTTACCAACATCCTTTCTTCGAATGAACGGTCGATCGGCAACACGACGATCGACATGAAAGGCAAGATCCGCATCAAGGGCGAGAAGCCGATAGATCTGACGCGTCGTATCTCGAGCGGACAGGCGATCCTATTTGCCGGCGGGGCTCCGGCAGTTCCGCTAGGCGCTTTGTTGCGGGCAAACTATCCGGGCGTCGAGATCGAAGGCATTGATCTTGATATCAACGTATCAGAAGGTGCCCGCCTGGCCTCGGTTGATAAGATCTGGGTCGATAAGCAGCAAGTAAGGCCCGGAGATAATATCAACGTCTCGATAGCGGAAAAGGCGGCGGGCGGAAAGATCTCTGTCAGGACGGTTCCTGTCACCATCCCTCGCGACGCAGCCCCCGGAATCGTCACATTGACGGTCGGAGACGGCAGTCTTGTGCAGGCACTGGCAGCAACCACCCAATTCGCGCCGAAAACGCCGGCGGCATTCGTTGAGACCTTCAACGGCCTGAAAAAGCCGGATCGTCTTTACGTTCTGCTTACATCTGCCAAACCGGGACTCGTTATCGGATCCAGCGAATTGGCAAATCTGCCGCCTTCCGTAGCAGCTACTCTCGGCAGCGATCGATCTGCGGGAGCGACAAAAGCCACGACCAACACGGTCCTGCTCGAAATGGAACTGCCGCAGGGCGAGAACATCGTTGGCGGCTCGCAAACACTCACGCTTGAGATCATCAGGTAGGTCAGTTTGTTGACTCTGCTTTTGCGCTTTGGCAAACTGATATGTGAACAATACAAAACTGATAATAAAAGCGGCCTCGTTCGCTGCAGATCGACATCGGACACAGCGTCGAAAAGGCACCGAGGCTCATCCGTATATTAATCATCCGCTTCACGTTGCGGAAATGCTGAGCGAGGTCGGCCGGATCGACGACGCCGAGGTTCTCGCCGCGGCGATACTGCACGACACCGTTGAGGATACAGATACAAAGCCGGAAGAGATCCGCGAGCTTTTTGGTGAACGCATTGCCGCCTACGTTGCCGAGGTGACCGACGACAAATCCCAGGAGAAACGCGTGCGAAAGCAACTTCAGATCGAGCACGCCCCGCACCTTTCTCCCGGGGCGAAAGCGATAAAACTCAGCGACAAGATCAGCAACGTCACCGATGTAACCAACGATCCACCGTCCGGTTGGCCGCATCAACGAAAAATGGAATACATCGATTGGGCGGAAAGGGTAGTGGAGGGATTACGGGGAGTGAGTCCGGCGCTCGAGGCTAAATTTGACGAGGCGGCTCGGCGTGCACGGGAGGTTTTTGCGGCTCAGGCGGATTCGCCTTCGGCCCAAGCCTCTCCGTCGGCGTAAACCTCTTTTTTCCAGATCGGAACTGTGCGTTTCAACTCTCTGATGAGCCATTCGCACGCGGCAAAAGCAGCCCGTCGATGTGGAGCCGCGACGGATATCACAACGCTGGTCTCGCCGATCTCGAGCCGGCCGAGCCTGTGCACAATGCCGATCGCCGAGACCTCAAATTCCGCCCTCGCCCGCTCGATCAGCTTCTGCATCTCCTTCAGGGCCATCGGCTCGTAGGCTTCGTAAACCAGATATTCCGTTTCCCGCGTCGTCCCGTCGTTGTGTTTTGTGAACTTCCTCGCGTAACCATCCAACGTGACCGTCGCCCCACACTCCGGCGGCACCACACGCCTGGCAACGTAGGAGATGTTGATCGGTTCGGTCGTGAGTTCGCAGAAATCCATAGGTCAACCGCCGGAAACAGGCGTGAAAATTGCGACTGTATCTCCGTCGTTGAGGGCCGTATCGTAAGGAACGTGATCTTCGTTTACCGCAGCGAGAAGTTTATTGCGTGCAAGTGCCGGATGGTCGGTTTTCAGCTTTTCGATCAGCTCAGCGACTACTTTCGCATCGCACCGTTCGTATCTTAATTCACGCGTGCCCGCCGCATCGGCAGTTGCCCCAAAAAAAAGAACATTGACCTTCATCGTATGTTGTGCCCTTGCTTACGTGCGGGCTACTGAAAGTGCCGGCTTCGATACTATTTGATAGCACCCGCGATCGGGCTTGAGGCCGAGGCATAGAGCCGTTTTGGCATTCGGCCTGACAAATAACCGAGGCGGCCGGCTTGGACAGCTAGTTTCATCGCAGTCGCCATTTGTGCCGCGTCGCCTGCTTCGGCGATCGCAGTGTTCATTAAAATTGCATCGGCACCGAGTTCCATCGCGATCGCAGCATCCGAAGGCACGCCTACACCCGCGTCAACGATGATCGTTGCGTCGGGCAACTGTTCTCGCATGATGCGCAGATTTGATGGGTTCTGCACACCCATTCCCGAACCGATAGGAGCCGCAAGCGGCATGACCGCCGGACAGCCCGCATCGAGCAGTTTTTTAGCCATTATCAGGTCGTCGGAAAAATACGGAAGCACAATAAAGCCCTCTTTCACCAGCACTTTCGCGGCTTCAAGCGTCTGCTCGTTGTCCGGCAGAAGCGTCACAGGATCGCCGATGACCTCGAGTTTTATCCAGTCTGTCTCAAGAGCCTCGCGAGCTAGCCGCGAGGTGCGAATTGCGTGTTCGGCGTCGTAACAGCCGGCAGTGTTCGGCAGAATTCGCATGGCGGGATCTAGATGATCGAGGAACGATTCCGCCGAACCGTCTAACGGAACGCGATTCACCGCAACCGTCACCATCTCGGCACCCGAAGCCCTGTGAGCGGCCTTCATTTCGTCGTAACTGCGGTATTTGCCGGTGCCGATGATCAGCCTGGAAGAGAACGAAACACCGGCGAGTTGAAAACTATCGGACATAGAGAAAATTTACCACAAAACCCTCAGCCACAGAGTCCACAGAGAGAACCGAGGCAGGAATCTTGGATCGGCGTACGAAAAGCGATCAGCAGATCATTTGATGCGGCAGGCTGCAAAGAAAATCCTACTCCCACAGTCTCTGTGCTCTCTGTGGTGAAATAGGTCTTACCCGCCGCCAACGAAATGCACGACCTCGACGCGGTCGCCGTCGTTCAGGCTCACTTCGTGCCAACTCTGTCTGCTGACTACCTCGCCGTTGTGCTCTACAGCGACGCGTTTTGCTGGAAGGTCCAGTTCGCCGAGCAACGAGGCGATCGTTGAGCCCTCGGCGACGGTGCGCGTTTCGCCATTGATGCGGATCTCTGCCACATCGCTATTTTAGAACTTTACGTAGTGAAATTGAATTAGCCGGGCGTGACGAGTTTCCTAAGTTCGACCTCTTCGCCGCCTGCGGTCGCACGGACCAGCAAAGCCGCACGCCCTGCCTGAAAATTCGGAAGCTGCAGATGTATCTTCGCGAGGCCGTTATTATCGGTCTTAGAATGAAAAATTACCGGACGAAATGCCGACCCGAGCACTTTGACCATGATCTGAGCATCGGGGACAACCTTTCGGTCAGTGCCTTTGCATATCATCAGGTTGATGGTCTTTCGCTCGCCGCCTTTGAATTTGCTTTCGCCAAGCAGTTCAATGGTTAGCTTGTCGTTAGCAGGGCGCGACCTGCCGGAAAATTCGCTGACGACCTCGACCGTTTCGACCGTCAACAATTCCGGTTCTTCGATGATGGTTACGTCGTCAATAACGGGCTCATCGAAAATGAACTCAAGCGGCATCAGCGGCACCACCGAATCCATATCGATATCGAATACAGGCTGCGGGATCGGCAACGGAGGCGGTTCCGCGACAGGGCGAGAAAAAGGCTGGGCCGGAACGACAGCAACTTCGGGCACTTGATCTGCAACGGGAGCGGCTTCCGCGACCGGCATATTTCTACCTGCGGCCTTTGCCGTCATCTGCTTTAGGTCTTCGAGCCGACCGGCACGGATCGCCGCGCAGATGAGCTTGTGCTGACGCTGCACACGTTCAGCGATCTCTGTTTCTATGCCGACGATATCCTCATATGTCGCTCTCTTGCTCGCAAGGATGGTGCCGCGGTCATAAACGAGCGACATTATCATATTCGCGGGCGCTCCCTTGTCCTCGGTCTGGACGTGGTAGGTCGTGCCGTTGTGTTCGATGTCTGTATTGAAACCGGCTATCACTATTGTTCGAAACAGTTGAGCGAGAGAAATGGAGGAAAAGGGCAGAAAACACCCAACCTCAAAACTAACACACCCGTTTCGTGAGGGTCAATCACTAATTCCCCGCAGCGTCGGGCGGTTTGGTTTGACAGTCCATAGGGCTTAAACTACGATTTGATTTGAGCGGTTTTTGTGCGGTTTTTACTCAGGGTTGTTGATCATCCCAATAACAAATATTGACCGGCCTCTAGAGGAGGCACAAAACGAATGTCCGAATTTAACATCTCAGATTACGCGCCGCTTGCGGTAATGTTCCTTGTGGCCGCAGGTTTCGGCGCCAGTCAGTTGCTGGTAACTCAGCTGATGGGCCCAAGAAAGCGCACCGCGACAAAGCTAATGCCGTATGAATGCGGCAAGGATCCGGTCGGTTCTGCACGTGAGCGGTTTTCGATCAAATTCTACATGGTCGCGGTCACATTCCTGCTTTTTGACTTGGAAATATTGTTCTTAGTTCCCTTCGCGGTTGCGTTCAAGGACCTTTTAGGTATTGAGAAAAGCACCGGCATTATGTTCGGCACGATCGCATTTCTGGGGATCTTGGCGTTTCTGGCCACTGTTGTTGTCGGGCTGATATACGACTGGAGAAAAGGGGCGTTCGACTGGGGTTCACAGGCAAAGGCATCGGCCCGTGCTATCGCCATAAAGAAACGTGATGGCGAGCTGCCCGGTCACCCCGATCATGTGGAATGGCAAAAGGCCGCCTAGTTTTGGCAGAGACATTTATATATGGGGTTAGAGAACAAGGTCTTCGAATCGTTACCTGACGTAATAACGGTCAATCTGGATGCGGTGGTCAACTGGGCACGCAAATCGAGCCTTTGGCCGGCCACCTTCGGACTCGCTTGCTGCGCCATCGAGATGATGAATACCGTCTCGGCACGCAACGACCTTTCGCGTTTCGGAGCGGAAACATTCCGTGCGAGCCCGCGGCAAGCCGACGTCATGATCGTATCGGGTCGCGTTTCGCGAAAGATGGCTCCCGTTCTGCGGCGAATTTACGATCAGATGCCTGAGCCGAAATGGGTGATCTCGATGGGCGCTTGTGCCACGTCGGGCGGCGTTTTCGATAACTACGCGATCGTTCAGGGTGTTGATAAGGTCGTCCCTGTTGATATTTACGTGCCGGGCTGTCCGCCGCGGCCTGAGATGCTTGTTCACGCCATCACGATGCTGCAGGACAAGATCATGAAGGAATCCGTAAAGGACCGAAAGGACACTTACGAGGCTGAATCACGCGAATCCATTACGCCGGGAACTCTGCCGGTGACCGAAGGCACCGCTCTCGAACGCGAGACGGCAGAAGAGGTCGCTTCGGGCGATATCGCGAGGCCCTATACCGTGCCGTCGAAGCACGAGCGAAGGAGATCGTCGTAATATAATATGACCGAGAAATTACACGGTTTCGTCGAAAAAATGAGAGAAAAGGACGCCGCTTGGGTAGCGGACGTCGTTGACGCACTTGGCGAGGTCACAGTGACCGTTCCGCGTGAGCATATCGTCGATGCCTGCGGTTTTCTTCGCGATGAGCAGGGCTTCGATATGTTAGCGGATCTTTGCGGAGCTGACCGAGGGCCCGAAGAAGATCCGCGATTTGAGGTCAATTATCACCTGTTCTCAACGATGCATCACAACCGCCTGCGTTTAAAGGTGCTTACGTCGGAGGACGACGCGAACGTGCCGACAGTGACCGGTCTTTGGGCGACGGCCGACTGGCATGAACGCGAAACATACGACCTGGTGGGCGTAAAGTTCGAAGGACATCCCGACCTTCGCAGAATTCTGCTGCCGTCGGATTTTGACGGACACGCATTGAGAAAGGATTATCCGCTGCGCGGCTATGAGCCGTACAGCCTGAACTAGGGTCAGTGAACGATTCTATGAGTACTGCAGTCGAAACAGTTCTGCCGGACATTGAGGCAGTGGACCAGCCGCTCGAGACGGAAATGACGCTCTCGATGGGGCCGCAGCATCCCAGTACGCACGGCGTTCTACGGCTTGATCTTCGGCTCGACGGCGAGCTGGTAACAAAGGCCATTCCCGACATCGGCTATCTGCATACGGGAATGGAGAAGCTCTTTGAATACAAGAAATATCAACAGGGTATCGTTATCACCGACCGGATGGACTATCTGAATCCGCTGGGCAACAACCTCGCGTATGTGATGGCCGCCGAAAAGCTGCTTCAGCTTGAGATCCCTGAGCGGGCGCAGGTCGTACGCGTACTGATGTGCGAACTGCAGCGTATCGCTTCACATATGGTGTGGCTAGGAACGCACTGCTTGGATATCGGCGCGATGTCGGTCTTTTTCTACTGTTTTCGGCAGCGTGAAAAGATACTCAACCTGATCGAAGCGGCTTCAGGCGGACGCATGACGCCGAGCTATTTCCGCATCGGCGGACTGATGATGGACCTCCCCGCGGGTTTTGACCGTCGCGTAAATCAGTTTCTGGATGACTTTCCTGAGGCTTTATCGACATTTGACACACTGCTGACAGGAAACCGAATCTGGCAGAGCCGCACGAAAGATATTGGCTACATCAGTAAAGAAGACGCAATTTCGTGGGGCGTGACCGGGCCGTGCCTGCGTGCGAGCGGCGTAGAACTCGACCTGCGTCGACACAACCCGTACACGGGATATGAGATCTACGATTTCGACATTCCGGTCGAGACGGGCGGCGATGTTTGGGCGAGATATTTGGTCAGGCTTCGCGAACTGACGGAATCTTACAAGATCGTCCGCCAGGCCATGGAACGCCTGAAACCGGGACCGATCAAGGCCGACGCTCCGAAAGTTGTTCTGCCGGACCGCGACGATATGCGTAAGCACATGGACTCGCTGATCCATCATTTTCTGATCGTCGCCGAAGGATTCAACGTGCCGCCGGGTGAGGTCTATCACGCGATCGAGGCATCAAAAGGCGAGCTCGGCGTTTATATGAGATCGAATGGCGGGCCGAAACCTGATCGTGTGCATTTCCGCGGGCCTTCGTTCGTGAATCTGTCCGCGCTTCCGCTGATGTGCGAAGGCGAGATGATCGCCGACGTCGTCGCGATCATCGGAAGTTTGGATATTGTGCTCGGCGAAATAGATAGGTAACAAAATGGCTGCAGCAACACCGACAAGTTATACAGACCAAATAGTTTACACGGACGAAGTGGCGGAGTTTTCCGATGCGGTCGTCGAGGAAATGCGTTCGCATCTTGCAAAGTATCCGCCCGAGCGGTCGCGGTCGGCGTTGATACCGCTGCTTTTCCTGATCCAGCGTGAACGCGGCTATGTGGACAATGCGGGCGTGAATTTTTTGGCGAAATTTCTGGGCCTTGAGGTCTCGGACGTTTGGGAAACCGCGACGTTCTATTCGATGCTCGATCTTCGCCCCGTCGGCCGCCATCACATACAGATCTGCAAGACGCTCTCCTGCAAGATCATGGGCGAACCCGACATTACGAACCATATCTGTTCAAAACTAGGCATCAAACCGGGCGGCACGACCGAGGACGGAAAATTCACCGTCTCGCTGGTCGAATGCCTCGGCTCTTGCGGCACCGCACCGATGATGCAGATCGGCTTTGACTATCACGAGGATCTGACCATTGAGAAAGTGGACAGCATACTCGATAAATGTGACTAGCTATGACCAACGGCGAAATTATCAAAGGACTCTACGATGCGTTCGCGACCGGCGATGTCGCGGCGGTTTTGGGTGCGTTCGACCCGAATATTGAGTGGACCGAGGCAGCGGGTTTTATGTACGCCGGCACGTACAGCGGCCCCGACGGCGTGTTGGCAAATGTTTTCATGAGATTGGCGACCGAATGGGAAGGCTTTGCTGCCGTTCCGGACAAGGTCGTTGACGGCGGCGACGGCAATGTTATCTCGACGGGCACATACTCGGGCAAATATTTGAAGACAGGCAACAGCACAAAAGTACCGTTTGCCCACGAATGGGAGTTGAAAGATGGCAAGATCGTAAGGTTTCGGCAGCACACCGACACTGCGGTAATTGAAAGAGAACTGGGACTGTAACAATGGAAATACGTGCCATCGGCTGCGAGCCTTTCACTCTGAAACGCGTGCTCATGGAAAATGGGCACACGCTGGATTTTTACAAGAAAACGGGCGGCTACAAGTCGCTGGAAAAGGCGTTCGGGATGACGCAGGACGCGATCATTCAGGAGGTCAAGGATTCTGCCCTGCGCGGACGCGGAGGTGCGGGGTTCCCTTCGGGAATGAAATGGTCATTTGTCCCGCGGGATTCGCCAAAGCCCAAGTACATTGTTTGCAATGCCGACGAGAGCGAGCCGGGCTCTTTCAAGGATCGCTATATCATGGAAGGCGACCCGCATTCGCTGATCGAGGGAATGCTGATCGCGGGCTACACGCTCGGCGCAAACACGGGATACATATATACACGCGGCGAATACAAGTATCTGATCGACATAATGGACGCGGCGCTGAAAGAAGCTCGCGATGCGGGTTATGTCGGCGAGAACATCCTCGGTTCGGGCTTTTCGATGCAGATCTACACGCACACAGGTGCGGGAGCCTATATCTGCGGCGAAGAGACCGCCCTGCTGTCGTCGCTCGAAGGTTTTCGCGGCCATCCGCGAATGAAGCCGCCGTTTCCTGCGGTTGAGGGCCTTTACGCATGCCCGACCGTGGTCAACAACGTCGAAACGCTGACCAGCATTCCGCAGATCATTGAAATGGGCGGCATAAAGTGGCGTGACCTCGGCACCGAAAAGTCGGGCGGTACAAAGCTTTGGTCCGTCAGCGGCCACGTTAAGAAACCGGGCGTTTACGAGCTTCCGATGGGCTATGCCGATATGGAAAAGTTCATTATGGACGACTGCGGCGGCATGCTCCGGGAAGACAAAAAGCTCAAAGCCGTCATTCCCGGCGGCTCGTCGGTTTACATCATGAACGCGGGCCAGATACTGGGGCAGAACGTAACTCTCGACTATGAAGGCCTTGTTGCTGCGGGCTCGATGCTCGGCACGGGCGGTATGATCGTGATGGACGAGACCGTCGATGTAATGGAATCGACCAAGAACCTGACCGAATTTTACAAGCACGAATCCTGCGGCTGGTGTACGCCTTGCCGCGAGGGCACGGATTGGCTGGTGAAGATCTTCGACCGCATCGCCGCGGGCGGAGGCAAGCCCGAAGACGCTCAGTTGCTGCTTGATATCTGCGACAATATCGAAGGCAAGAGCTTTTGCCCGCTCGGCGACGCTGCGGCTTGGCCTATACAGTCCGCGATCAAGCAGTTCCCTGACGATTTCAGGAAATGGCTTGCAAATAACACCAACGGAGACATTCAGCCGAACGTTCAATGAGCGTAACGCCGACAAATAGCCGACGACCTCTGCTCAACGCTCTCGCGGCGTTGCTGCTCGTCGTTTTAGTTGCGTCGTCGGCGACCGCTCAGGAACGAAATCCTGTAATTCTCATTCCCGGCCTGACCGGCTCGGAACTCGTAGACAAGAAGACCGGTGAACGCGTTTGGTTCAAGACGCGGCGTTCGCGTTCTGAAGACCTTCGGCTGCCGCTTTCGCTCGACGTCTCGAAGACCGGTGATAACCTTGAGGCCACAGATGTTCTGAGAAATGTAAAGATCGGCCCGTTTCCGGTTGTTGACGTTTACGGCGGCTTCATTCGAGCAATGGAGCAGAGGGCCGGCTATCGGGAAGAAAAATGGGATTCTCCGAGCGAAGATGCTGGCGAGAACTCGCTTTTCATCTTTCCTTACGACTGGCGGCTCGACAATGTGGCAAATGCCCGCAGACTTGTCCGTCAGGTCGAAAGCGTTAAGATAAAGCTGAACAAACCGGATCTTAAATTTGATGTTGTTGCCCATTCAATGGGCGGCATCATAACCCGATATGCCGTGATGTACGGCGACGCCGAGCTTCAAATGGGGCGGACGGAACCCAAGCCGACCTTTGCGGGCTCGAAGCATTTCGACAAGGTCGTCCTGCTTGGCACGCCGAACGAAGGCTCGCATCTTGCTCTCGGCTCTCTAATTGACGGATTCAGGTTGGGCGGCCTGCGGATAGACCTGCCGTGGGCCCAGGACACTTCAAAGTTCATGGTCTTTACGGTACCTTCGGCCTATCAGCTGCTTCCGGCGCCCGGGACGTTTCGCGTCTTCGACGACAAACTCGATCCTATACAGGTCGATATCTACGATCCTAAGAGCTGGACGAAATACGGTTGGAACCCGATCCAGGATAAGGGCTTTACCTCCAGGTTCGATCGCGACGAGACCAAAATTGCAGATCGATTTTTTGCTGCCGCCTTGGCTCGTGCGAAACGTCTGCACGAGGCCCTCGCCGCCGCAAAAGGCAGTTCCGGAGAAACGACATTCTTTCCTGTAGGGTCAGATTGCAAGACAGGGATCGACGCTGTGATCGTTCACCGAAACGGCTCAGGCAGTTGGAAAACGCTGTTCAGGCCAAAGGGGTTTACACGTGACGACGGCTACAAGTATTCTGACGACGAACTCAGAAAAGTAATGCAAGTACCCGGAGACGGAGTCGTGACCGCACGGTCGCTCGAAGCCGCGTCGCAGGCGGAGTCATTGAAAGTTTCCTCGGTCTACGCGGGAGCACCGACGAAATTTGTTTGCGAAGACCATCACAAACTTGCGGCAAACTCGCGAATTCAGGATTATGTTATTTCCGTCCTAGCCGGAAAAGTAGCGACCGATGCAGAGATCGGCAGGCGGTGACCACAAAGGAGTAAAGGTTATACATGGGAAAAGGCGATAAAAGAACACGAAAAGGCAAGATAGTCGCGGGCAGCTTTGGCAACACGCGGCCAAAACCTAAGAAGAAGGCTTTTGCGAAACCGGCCGACGCGGTCGAAGAAAAGCCGACGCGTAAACGCAAGGCCAAAGCCGAATAGCGATCATAAATGGAATGCTCTCCTCAAAATGAAAGCACATTGCACGCTGAGCTTGCGAGGCTGGAAGGCTCGTGGGAAGGCGAAGCGACGACGTGGTTTCAGCCGGACGTGGTTGCGGACGTATCACCGATGAGCGGGACATTTCGCCCTTTGCTCGGCAACTTTATGCTGTATGAATACAGCGGAAGTATTCAGGGCAAGCCGTTCGAGGGGATGATGATACTCGGTTTTGACGGTGCCGAAAAGAAATATCAGTCGGCTTGGATCGACACGTTCCATATGTCGTCCGCCATCATGTTCTCAGAAGGCGGCAATGGCGAAAGATTCGCCGCTACGGGCAGCTATTTTGCAGGCGAGGGCGAGCCTCGCTGGGGATGGCGAACAGAGATCGACATGCCAACGGAAGACAGCATCGTCGTAACGGCATTCAACATCCTGCCGACGGGCGAAGAAGCCAAGGCGGTCGAGACCATTTATTCGCGGGCTGCATAACGACAGTTTCTAAGAACTTTTAAATGTCAGATACGATAAAAGTAACCATTAACGAAAAGGAATTTGACGTTCCCGCGGGTTCGCGGCTTATAGACGTCTGCCGCGAGAAAGGCTTCGGCATCCCTTCGTTCTGCTATTACCAGGACCTTGAGGTCCAGGCATCGTGCCGCATGTGCCTTGTACGCATAGACAAGATGCCGAAATTGCAGACCTCCTGCACGATCACCTGTACAGACGGCATGGTGGTCACGACCCAAAGCGAAGAGGTCGAAAAGGCACAGCGAGCCATGGGCGAATTCCTGCTCGCGAATCACCCGCTCGATTGTCCGGTCTGCGACCGCGGCGGCGAGTGCGAACTGCAGGAGGTGATATTTGACTGGGGCGACGTTGAGGAGCGTTTTTCCGAAAGAAAGAACGTAGCACCTGAAAAATATTTGTCGCCGATGGTAGCGAACGATCCGCAGCGGTGCATTCTTTGCAAACGCTGTACACGCGTATGCCACGAATGGATGGGTGAGGACGTTATCGAGGCCGGCAATCGCGGCGTGAATACCGTGATCGGCACTTACGGCGGTTGGCTGAATTGTTCGCAGTGCGGCAACTGTGTTGAAGTTTGCCCGACGGGAACGCTGCTCGACGGCGTTTATCGTCACGAAACGCGGCCGTGGGAACTCGATCAAACGGTTTCGACCGACGTTTACGGCTCTGACGGTATGCAGATCTCGATCGGTTCGCGTGCCGGCAGAGTTCACCGCATCGTCGCCCGCGACCGCTATGTAAACGGCCTGAACGGGGAGTTTCTCGATGTAAAGGCAAGATTTGCTCACGAATTCATCGATCACCCCGACCGCATCAAGACGCCGATGATCCGCTATTCGAAAGGCGGAAAACTGATCCCGGCTACGTGGGACGATACCGTCAAATTTGCTGCAGAGAAGCTGAAAGCGGCGGGCAAGGACGCAGGTGTGGTCATCAGCCCGCGGCTGACGAACGAAGCGATCTTTGCTTTGAAGGAATTCGCAAAGGCCGTCGGAACGGACAAATTCGCCGTTTCTGACAGCCGCGATGTTGCTCCGATCTTTGATAATTTGAGCGTGCCGCTGTGTGATCACAAGGAAATTCGCCATGCGGCTACGATCGTGCTGATCGGCGGCGAACCCGAGGAAGAGCAGACATTTACCGCAAAGCAGATCCGGCAGGCCGTCCGCAACGGCCAGGCGAAATTCATCTGCGTGAACGATACGCCGATAAATCTGTCGCGTACGGCGACGCAGTTCGTCCACGTGAACGCGGGCACGGCTGACGCTTTCGCTCTTGCACTTTGTGATGCAGGCTCGTCAAATGCGTCAGCTGAAAAGATGGGCATTGACGCGGCCGCGGTTGATGAGGTACGAAAGGTCATCGCGGAAACACAAGGCGACGTCATTTTGATGTTCGGCGGCGACCTGTCGCCGGCTGCTCAGGCAGCACTTGCCGGCTCGGCAGCGAAACTAGGCGGTGAAGGCCGCCGCATTCTCCTGCATCCGCTGGCGCAGCACAATAATTCCGTCGGAGCGAATGACATCTGCGTGGGCAGAAAGCCGCTCGATGAGGTCTTAAAGAATTCAAAGGCACTACTGATCGGCGGCAGTTTGCAGGACGCTTCCGTTTTGGCGGGCAAAGAATTCGTCGCGGTGCAGGAGCTTTTCCTGACGGATACCTGCGAACAAGCGGACGTTGTATTCCCTGCTGCGAGCTTTGCTGAGGTCGACGGAACTTTCACTAATAACGCCGGAAACGTCCAGCGTGTCCGCAAGTCGATCGAGCCGCTCCACCAGTCGAAACCGGATTGGATGATCACTGCGGCGATCGCACGCGACATCGGTGTCGATATCCTGCCGGAATGGTCGGCATCGGCCATTTTCCGTGCAGTTGCCGACAGCGTTCCGGCCTATGAAGGCTTCCGATACCCTACAATGAAGGACGAATCGAACCCGATAAAGGCGAATTACGCTCTGAAGGAGAACTCTGATCTGTCAGGCCACATTTCGGCGTTAAAAGAACAGGTCGATAAACTCAGAGCGGGCGAAAAGAACACGGAAACGCCGCGTGTCGGGCACAAACTGCATCGGCTGACGACGCTGACGAGCAAAACGGCGCAATTCCATCTGCTGGCGAACGGCAATCCGAAACCGTCGAATTTGCTGGTTTCGCCGCTAGTTCAGTTTGACGCCAACGGCGATCCGCGTGAAGAAGCAGAGGCCGCTGCGGTCGGTATCGCCGATCGTTCTGCGCCGGGCAAATAGTTTTTATGGAAGATGTAGTAAAGACCGCATTTCCGTTCGTAGTTTATTTGGTGGCCATCGGCGCCGCATTTGGCGGCGTAATGATGATCGTCGCCTACACGGTACTGGCGGAAAGAAAGGTCCTTGGGTGGATCCAGGGCCGCATAGGCCCTAACCGCGTCGGCCCTTGGGGCGTTCTGCAGCCTTTCGCAGACCTTTTGAAGTTCATCTTCAAGGAAGACCTCGTACCCGACAAATCAACGAAGTTCATTTACTTCCTTGCTCCCCTGGTCGCGTTGGTCTGTGCCCTGATGCCGATGGTCGTTTATCCTTTCGGCCCGGCTATAACCACCATAGACTGGAGCTTTTTGCCTTACGGACTGGGAGACGGCATCAAGGAATTACCGCTGACGATCGCCCGCATAGACGTTGGTGTACTTTTCGTTTTGGCCATCACATCTGTTGGTGTTTACGGTATAGCTCTCGCTGGTTGGTCATCTAACAGCAAATACAGCTTGCTTGGCGGCCTGCGTTCGTCGGCACAGATGATCTCGTATGAGCTCGCTATGGGCGCATCGGTGATCGGTGTGGTCATTCTGGCGGGAACTCTTGATCTGAACGGTATCATATTCGCTCAAACTCAGTCGTCTTTCCGTTGGTACATCATTCCGCAGTTTATCGGCTTTATCGTATTTCTGATCGCGGCCTTCGCCGAGACGAACCGTGTGCCGTTCGACCTTCCGGAAGCTGAAACGGAGCTGGTTGCTGGATTTCACACCGAATACTCGGCACTGAAGTTCGCACTTTTCTTTATGGCTGAATACGTGAACATGTTCACGGTCTCGGTCATGTGTACGGTGCTTTTCCTCGGCGGCTGGTATGTGCCGGGGCTGAGCTATATTTTCGAACCGGGATCGGTTCCTTACGCTCTGGCGAGCCATTTTGGGTTCATCGTAAAGATCATCGGGTTCCTCTTCCTTTATATCTGGATCCGAGGAACGCTGCCGCGTTTTCGCTTTGACCAGCTGATGGCATTCGGCTGGAAATTCCTCTTGCCGGTGGCACTTGGAAATGTGATCTTGACGGTCGTTGTTGTTTACTTTTTGAATCGCTGACTCTGAACAGGTGACGCTCTCAGGAGTGTCTATCCCGTCACCTGTCATTTGTCATTTGTCACTGTTTTTATGGTTTCGACGGCATTATTTTTCTTGTTCGCAGGGTTCGCCATCGCTTGCGCCGTATCTTTGGTGTATCACAAGAACCCGCTGTACAGCGCCATCTCGCTAGTCGGTGTATTTGTGGCTTTGTCGTGCATTTATTTGACACTGGCTTCGCCCTTTATTGCCGTAACGCAGATACTCGTTTATGCCGGCGCGATCATGGTGCTTGTCATTTTTGTGATAATGCTGCTGAATCTGGACGACGAGCAGCCTAGGACGCGGCTGGCGTATCTTTACACGTTGGGCGGCGGGCTTGGTGTCGTGCTGTTGGCACAGACGCTTTTTGTATTTTATTCGGTGCTGAAGACGCCTTTGCAGCCCGTCGACCCGAACGCTACCGCAGGAAGCACACTTAGCCTCGGGCGGGCAATGTACACAGAATATCTTCTGCCTGTCGAGATAGTCGGTATCATGCTTTTGATGGCGATAGTAGGCGCCGTGGTTTTGGCACGCAAACAGGCTCGCGTAGGCCTGGAAGCGGTAGATGGAAAGAA
Organism: Acidobacteriota bacterium; assembly: GCA_016700075.1. NCBI lineage: Bacteria > Pseudomonadati > Acidobacteriota > Acidobacteriota bacterium. Next base: position 1,213,944 of record CP065000.1, read on the forward strand.
AGAAGGTTAACCGCCGAATCTGTCGGCATTTGTAAGACATGGAACCGAATCTGGCGAGTTATCTCGCGTTATCAGGAATACTTTTCACCATCGGTGCCGTTGGCGTTATATATAAACGCAACGCTTTGGGCATGTTCATGTGTATCGAGCTAATGCTCAATTCCGTGAACCTTACCTTTATTGCGTTCGCCCGCTATTACGGCGATACGACGGGGCAGCTTTTTGTTTTTATGGTAATGGCGGTCGCCGCGTGCGAGGCCGCCGTCGGGCTCGGCATCATCATCGCATTCTTCCGCAACAAGGTGACGATAGATGTTGACGAGGCGAGTTTGTTGAAGAACTAGTCACGAAAAATGACTGAGAATAATCTATTAAGCGTGATCATTTTTGCCCCGCTGGCGGGTGCAGTGATCAATTGGCTCATCGGCGGCAGGCTGCGCAATGAGCTGTTTTCGGGCGTGATCGCCTGCGGTGCGATCGCTGTTTCTGCGGCGGTGGCGTTCTATTTGGCTTTCGTCGCGGGCGGCGGTGCTCTGTTCATCGACAAGCCCATTCTCGACCATATCTGGACGTGGATCAGCGTCGGCGGATTTCGTGCTGATTTTGCGCTTGGAATGGACCGTTTGTCCGGGGTCTATGCCTGTTTTGTAACCTTTGTCGGGTTCTTTATTCACGTTTTTGCGACCGGTTATATGAAAGGCGACGACGGTTTTTACCGATTTTTCGCCTATCTGAATCTATTTATGTTCGCGATGCTGACGCTCGTGCTCGCGGACAATTACCTGCTGATGTTCGTCGGCTGGGAAGGCGTCGGGCTTTGCTCGTATCTGCTGATCGGCTATTACCTGAAAAAGAACGAAGCACGCGAGGCCGCCAAGAAGGCGTTCGTGATGAACCGCATCGGCGACTGGGGCGTGCTGATGGCGATATTTTTGACGTTCACGCTGACAGGCTCGATCTCGTTTTTTGACAAGACCGTCGGCGGCGAAGAGGTGCAGAGCGTCTTTACATGGGTGCTGCAGAACGTGACTGCGGCAGAGCCTTTTACTTGGGGAGCGATCGTAGCTGGCGGCCTGACGACGATCGGCGTACTGCTGTTCATTGGTGCGACCGGTAAATCCGCTCAGATACCGCTGCTCACGTGGCTGCCTGACGCTATGGCCGGCCCGACGCCCGTTTCGGCACTCATCCACGCGGCTACAATGGTCACTGCGGGCGTTTATTTGGTGGTCCGCTCGAATGTCATTTATCAGCTCTCGCCGACAGCGATGTGGATCATCGCCATCGTCGGTGCGGCAACGGCCATATTTGCAGCGACCATCGCCATCGCACAAAACGATATAAAGAAGGTCCTCGCGTATTCGACCGTCTCACAACTCGGCTTTATGTTCCTCGCCGCGGGCGTCGGTGCTTTTGTCGTTGCGATCTTTCACGTGATGACGCACGCGTTCTTTAAGGCGTTGCTCTTCCTCGGTTCCGGTTCGGTCATTCACGGGATGCACCACGAACAGGACATGAGAAAAATGGGCAATCTTAAGAAATACATGCCCATCACGTGCGTCACGATGGCGACGGGCTGGCTGGCGATCGCGGGAATACCGATATTTTCAGGCTTTTTCTCAAAGGACGAGATACTTTACAAGACGTTCGCCGCCGACAAGTATTTCCAAAACGGCGCGTTTCCGGGCAATGAGTTCCTGTGGATCGTCGCGGTCATTACGGCCGTTCTGACGGCGATCTATATGACGCGGATGATGATCATGACGTTCTGGGGCGACGAGCGCTGGTCAGAACCACCTGCGGTAGCGGGTGGTTTAACGCACGACTCTGCGACACATGATGAGCACGCAGACGGCCATCACGACGCTCACGGCGACGATAACGACGAACATCACGCACTGCCGCCGAATTTCAAACCGCACGAATCTCCGTGGGTGATGACCGTGCCGCTTATCGTGCTGGCGTTCCTCTCGACGGTCGGCGGCCTCGTAGGTATTCCGTATGCTATGAGTTCGCTGGTCGGCATCAAGGACGCGAATGCGTTCGAGCATGTCCTCGAACCGGTCGTCGCAGATGTCGAAACGCCTGCTGCCGTAAAGGCTCGCGAGAACGCGAAAGCACATTCGCCCGAAGCGGTCAGCACGGAACGCTGGCTCGCACTGCTGTCGACGGTGATGGCAGTTTTCGGTATTGCGGTCGGATTTTTGCTTTTCCGGAACAATCCGCTTCGCAAGATGCCGAAGATACTCGAGCAGAAATGGCGGCTCGACGAGTTTTACAACGGCTACATCGTCGATCCGCTGACGAACCTTTCCCGCAAGCGTCTGTGGCAGGGCTTTGACCTTGGTTTCATCGACGGAGCCGTAAACGGCATCGGCAGTTTTGTAATGGCGCTCGGCAACATCGTCCGCGGTGTTCAGGTCGGTTATGTCCGAACATATGCGGCATTCATCCTGCTGGGTGCGTTGGCCGTGATCGGATATTTTATCTATTTTGGTTTCAAGCTTTTGTAGTATGAAGTTTTTCTTACAACTGTTCTTATTGATCGTATTCGCCGTCGGATCTGCCGCGGCACAGGGCCGTATCGTTTCGGGCGATTACGGCAGTCTGGTCATCGGAATTGATGCGAAAGGCCGCCTGACCGGGCATTTCGCTGAGGCTCTCGGTGTCGAGGACAACGGAAAGCCGCGTTTCACCTGTTCGTTCCTGCTTCAGTCTGACAGGTCTTCAGACGGGATCTACACCGTAATGACCTGGCATCCGAACAGCCCCGCAGAGCCTCTGTTCGGTTCGCTGTCTGCAACCGAGAACGGCGTGGTTTTGAAACTGCCCGAATCGCACGGCGGCTGCGGCATGGTCGCTCCGGACATCGCATCGGATGGGGGACAGAGTTTTGAACTCGTACGTGCGGGCAATTGGATCGGTGCAGGCTGGGTGCGGTCGCCAAAGGCCTATTTTCACACCTCGGCAAGCGCCGCCGCACGCGGCAAGGCATTCATCGTAAAGGACGACCGTATCGTCATTTACGCAAAACGCGGCGGTTGGGTCGAGGCAGAATACACGAATGAAGCGGGGCGCACAACGCGAGGCTGGCTGAAACTGGACGACCTGTATCCGGACGAGCCGTTCTAAAAACCGGCAATAATTGAAATGGACTTTTTGCTGAACAACCTATTGACCATCCTGATCCTGCTGCCGGTGATCGGTGCGGTACTGACCATCGCTCATCAGGCATTTTGGAAACAGGAAAGTCATCTGAAATGGCTGACGCTGGGCTGGACGATGCTAATGTTCGTTGTGTCGCTGCTGATGTTCTCGTCTACGGCGGCGGGGCCGAGCGGCTACTTTTTCGAACAGAACGTGCCGTGGATCAAGGCCATCAATGCGAACTATCACGTCGGCGTTGACGGGCTCAGCTTTTGGCTGATCATCCTTACGACGTTCATCATGCCGATCGCGGTGCTTTCGACATGGCATGCCGTCGAGAAAAGGCCGACGGCGTTCTACGTTTTTCTACTGCTGCTCGAATCGGCCATGATCGGCGTTTTCGTCTCGCTCGACCTGCTTGTTTTCTATCTTTTCTTTGAAGCGTCGCTTGTGCCGATGTTCTTCCTGATAGGCATTTGGGGCGGAGCGAACCGCATTTACGCGGCAGTCAAGTTCTTTATTTTCACGGCTTTTGGCAGTTTGCTGATGCTGGTCGCGATCATTTCGCTGTATTTTCTCTATGCCGATCAGACGGGCCTCGGCGGTTCGTTTGACCTCGTCGCGATACTGAACGCCATGAACACCGGCAACCTCGTCATCGGGCCGCAGACCGGAATGCTTTTGTTCCTCGCATTCGCGTTAGCGTTCTCGATCAAGGTGCCGCTGTTCCCGTTCCATACCTGGCTGCCCGATGCACATACTGAGGCTCCGACAGCGGGGTCGGTAATTCTTGCCGCCGTGCTTCTTAAGATGGGAACCTACGGCCTGATGCGTTTCAACTTCACGCTGTTCCCAGAGCAGAGCCGCGAGCTTGCGTGGCTTTTCATCACGCTGGCGATCATCGGCATCATTTACGGAGCTCTCGTCGCAATGGTTCAGCCCGATGTGAAGCGTCTGGTCGCTTATTCGTCGGTCGCACACATGGGGTTTGTGATACTCGGAATGTTCTCGTTTACCGAGATCGGAATGCAGGGCGCCGTTTTTCAGATGCTCGCACACGGCATCTCGACGGGAGCATTATTCCTGCTCGTAGGCTTTATTTACGAACGACGGCACACGCGTGAGATCAAGGAATTCGGCGGCCTGGCGAACATAATGCCGATCTACGCGACCATCTTTGTCATTACGACGATGTCGTCGATCGGCCTGCCGTTCCTGAACGGCTTCGTCGGCGAGTTCATGATAATGCTCGGAATGTGGAAATCGACCATTCTCGGCATCACATCGGGCGTAAATTGGAACTACATCGCTACGATGCTTGCGGGCACCGGCGTTATTTTCGCGGCGGTCTATCTGCTATGGATGGTGCAGCGAGTATTTTTCGGCAAGGTAACAAAGGACGAGAATCGTACGCTTTCCGACCTGAGTTTTCGCGAGATAGGCCTGATGGCTCCGCTGCTCGTGCTGATGGTCTATATGGGCGTTTATCCGACGCCGTTCCTCAAGCGTATGGACGAGCCGATCAAGGCGATCCATGAACGCGTGATGCAGCGCAGCGGCGGAACCGTGGCTAAACAAGATATCGAACCTGCACCGCAATCCGACGCGGTCGGGATGAACAGGTAATGAACACCTTTTTTCTGACAGATCTGGTAACACCCGAGGTTAACCTCACGATCATCCTGCCGGAGATCGTGTTGGCGGTCGCGGGCATCATAGTTATGCTCTACGACAGCTTTTTTCCTAAGCAGCGAGCCGTTACGGGCATCATTTCGCTCATCGCCCTCGCGGCGACAGGCGTTATTCTCGCGATGCTGTGGAGCGGCGGCCAGCCGGCGACCGCGTGGAACGGAATGATCGTTCACGACAGCCTACGGCTGAGTTTCTCGTTCGTCTTCGTGTTCGTTTCGGCTATGACGGTGCTAATTTCGACCGTCTGGGTCGAACGCGAAGATGTCGCAGTCGGTGAATACCACGCACTCCTGCTTTTCGCGACGTTCGGAATGCTGCTGATGGCATCGGGCAACGATCTCGTCGTTATTTTCCTCGGCCTTGAGACGCTTTCCATCGCGACCTATGTGATGGCGGCACTCAGAAAAGGCGATCTGCGTTCGAACGAATCCGGAATGAAATATTTCATTCTCGGCTCGTTCGCCTCGGCATTTTTGCTTTACGGAATGGCGTTGATCTACGGTGCGACGGGCTCGACGGACCTGACCCGAATCGCTGAAAAGGTCGCTGATCCGAATTTCCCGGGTCTGTTGCTCGTCGGTGCGGCGATGCTCATCGTCGGCTTCGGTTTCAAGGTCGCCCTTGCTCCCTTCCACGTGTGGGCTCCTGACGTTTACGAAGGCGCGCCGACGGCGGTGACAGGTTTCATGGCCGCCGGGCCGAAAGCCGCTGCATTCGCATCGTTTTTGCGCATTTTTGTTCTCGGGCTGCCGCTCGTTGCCGGAGTTGAGGTTGCGGGTTATCTGCACAGCTCGTGGATATCGGCCCTCGCGGTGATGGCGATCATTACCATCATCGTCGGCAACGCTGCCGCGATAATGCAAGACAACGTAAAACGCATGCTCGCGTATTCGTCCATCGCCCACGCGGGCTATGCGATGACGGGATTCATCGGAGCGGGCCTCGCAACATCCGCCGCGGCACGCAGCGAAGCCATCGCCGCCGTGGCGTTCTATATGCTCACCTACGCCATCACGAACATGGGTGCATTCGCCATCGTGACGCTGCTTGCCGAAAAGAACGACCGCCGCACCGAATTTGAGGACTATAACGGCATCGGATTCAAAACGCCCGTTCTTGCGTTCTCGCTGTCGCTGTTTATGCTCAGTCTGCTGGGACTGCCGCTGACCGCGGGATTCATGGGCAAGATACTCGTTTTCCGTCCCGCTCTCGAAGCAGGTTATCCGCTCGTGACGGCGCTCGTCGTCGTAGCGGTGGTCGGTACGGCGATATCGGCATACTATTACCTGAGGATGATCGTGGTGATGTTCTTTAAGGAACGCACGACCGAATGGCAGCCGCCGCGTATCCCGGCCGCGCTTGCTGCAACGCTTATTATAACGGTTGCGGGCGTATTTTATTTCGGTATCTTTGCTGACCGCGTCATCTCGGTATTCTCAACTGCGCCTTCTGCGGCGGTCATCGCCGCTGACAAATGAAGCCCCGCAGTGTCGGGTCTGTTGTAGATGAGATAGCGGCTGATAAGGCCGCGTGGTTGCCTGACCTTTATAAAACGCTCGTACGCAAACAGCGGACCCGCGCGGTCGGCATACTGATTCCCGCAAAGCAGAATTCTCCTGAGATAATCTACACTCTTCTCGGCATCGAGCTCCGCGTCGGTCGGAGCCGTTTTGCCTGTCCTGACCTCGCGACGGCGAGGTATATGCGTATTTTTGCACGTATCGGCTGCGGAGATTTTGCAATTCCCTATGACATTACTCGTGTCTCGGCGGTAGCGGACAAGATGGAAACCGCTTGGCACCATTCAATGCTGCGGATGGAGATGTTGATCGCAGAAATGCCTCTAAGTACAGCCAAACGCGTCCGAACGTCGGCCGTCAAACGCATGCGCGACGAGATCGCAGAGATCGGCCCGGGCGAGATGATGCCGGAATTCATTAAGTAGATCTTCATCGCTAAGTCGCCGAGATGCAGAGTCAAAATGTGAAAAAGCGAACAATTTAGGCTCACATTCTCGGATGATCGCGGCCCGGCGATCCTTTCTTCGTGCTGTTCGTGTCATTCGCGGCTGACTTTTCCGTGGTTTTACGTTCCTGTTACAGGTGATATAATTTGGAAGTTCGCACTCAGTGCGATGAACGACCCTCTTTCGAATCTATGTACGACGCCGTGGCAAAGGGACTTGAGCCGGAACAAACATTGCCGTTTCCCTATAACAGAGCAAAATTCTGCCGGTACGAGCCTATTGAGAAATCAATAGACGCGGCGAAAGTACTGATAATGAACAATCTGCTCCGTTATGAGTCGGATGTTTCCGAACTTGCCTACAAGGACTGGAAGAATTCCTTGAAGAATAGGCTTGAGTTCGAGCGAAAGGTGTCGGGGATGGCGTGTGACAATATCGCTCAGAACGTCATTCGACTGGTCCGCAATCCGAAGACCCTCACCGTACATCTTTCGGAGATCGCCGAGGCCGCCGAAAGCTATCAGCCTGACGCGATCGTAATGAGCGGCACCTACGCCGATTTTGACTATTATAATCCCGAGCACATCGCGAGTTTTGAGCAGTTCATACGTAAAACCAAGATACCGGTACTCGCCATTTGCGGAGCTCATCAGCTGGTTTCGATATCTTTCGGCGCAAAGCTGAAAACGCTGGACGGTCTTGACCTTGCTGCAAAACGCGATAACCGCGTTGTCGAATATCAGTACCGGTTCGTAAAGATCGTGGATCGTACAGACCCGATATTCCAAGGGATAAATGACGAAAGGTCAGGAATCTGGCAGGACTATACTACTCAAGACGACATTCTGCGCGTTTGGCAGAACCACGGCGTTCAAGTGGACGGAGTTCCTGAAGGATTCACGCTTCTCGCAACCTCTTATCTGTGCAAGAACCAGATGATGGTCAAACGCTCAGATGGCCAACTGATCTACACGGTCCAGTTCCACCTGGAAAAATCCTTTGAGGACTGGTCAAAGAACCCCACACGCTGGGAACACCCCAACGAAAGCCGCGACGGCCGCATTCTTTTTGAGAATTTCCTGAAACTTGCAGTTGCCAGAGGCCATCAACAGGCCTAGCTAGACGTTTTCCAGCGTCCTCTCCATCAGCATGTCGACGACGGCGTTGAAATCGTGGCCCGATTCTTCCCAAACGCGCAGCTGTTCGTCCGCTGACGTACCGCGTTCAAGGATCGTGTGAACATGTTCGATCTCTTTTCGCGAACCAAGCGGATCCACGACAGGATCGACAAACTCCAGAAGCTCGCAGATCAGGTCCTTAACAGGGACCTCTTTTTGTTTACCGAGGTCAAGCAATTTGCCGTCGAGGCCGTAGCGGATCGCCCGCCATTTGTTTTCGAGGATCAGGCGTCGGTGATAAATGCGGAAACCGAGGTTGCCGTCGATCAGTTGATGCAGGCGAGCGACGATTGCCTGGAACAACGCCGCAACCGCGATGGTATCGTCAACACGCGTCGGAATGTCGCAAATGCGAAACTCCAGCGTCGGGAACTTGTGATGCGGGCGAACATCCCACCAGATCTTTGAACCGTCCTGAATGCAGTTCATGTGGATAAGCAGATCGACATACGACTGATACTGCTGATAACTCTCGAAATGATCCGGGATCTCGGTCCGAGGGAATTTTTTGAAGACCTCAGAGCGATAGGATTTCAGGCCAGTATTAAACCCAAGCCAGAACGGCGATGACGTCGTCATCGCGAGGATGTGCGGCAGGAAATATCGTGCCGCGTTCATTATCTGAATACGGCGTTCGACGTCGGGTATTCCCACGTGAACATGTACGCCGAAGATCAATAGACTCCGTGCGACCATCTGCAGTTCGTCAACCAACAGCTTGTAGCGGTCGCCGTCGTATATGTCCTGCTCACTCCACTTTGAGAATGGATGCGTTGATGCTGCGACGATCGCCATTCCCTTATCCGACGCCAGACTGGAAATAATGCGGCGCAGATTCGTGATGTCCTCGCGGGCCTCTTGAATGTCCGCACAAACGCCGGTACCCACCTCGATCATCGATTGGATCATCTCGGGTTTGATCTTTTCCCCGAGCATCAGAACTCCGTCTTCAAGGATCTCCGAAACGTGTGATTTGAGCTCGCGCGTCTTAGGATCAACGATCTGAAACTCTTCCTCGATACCTAGTGTGAATTGGTCGAACATACAAAGCGCCCCTATTTCTAATTCAGTCCCAAATTCTCCGCAAGGAACTTCTCGTCGTCCTCGCTAATGCCGTGAAAACGAACGCCCACGCCGTGGCCCGGATCGGAATAAACGACAACGCCAAACAGGTTCATTTCGCGTTGATCGATAGAAAGCTTCATCGAAATGCGCGAGCCCGTATCGAGCACCGTTGAGGTCGTCATATATAGCCCACCGGCTCCGATGTCGCGCGTATTGGCGATGCCGGTGCCGTCACCGCCTTCGAATTCGACGTCGATGATCAGCTTTTTGCGGTCGGAAACCCTGCGTTCCGATTCAGTTCTGGCGTCTGTAAGGTCGATCCCTGCCATCGTATTTGTTGATTGAATTCAGTTGAGTACCCGACTTAAATTACCGATATTTTAACCTAAATCAATGCCGCCGCGTAACTCATCGCCGCCAAATGTCTATTCGAGGCTGATTTTTGCGGGGCGAAGTTATAAAATCTAGCTATATTTCGCCGTTACAAGGCATTAGCTATGGGATTTGCAACAAAAGCCATTCATGCGGGCAATAAGCCCGATCCTACGACCGGTGCCGTCAGCGTGCCGATCTATCAAACGTCGACCTATGCTCAGGACGGCTTAGGCAGACACAAGGGGTTCGAATACGCACGTACGCAGAATCCGACACGATCCGCTTTGGAGGAGAACATCGCCGCTTTGGAGAATGCCCGTTTCGGATTTGCGTTCGCGTCCGGAATGTCGGCGATCGACGCGACACTGAAACTGGTCAAGGCCGGCGAGCACGTTATTCTTGGCCACAATACATACGGCGGGACCTTCCGGTTGTTCGACCGCGTGCTTAGTGATTACGGGGTCGAGTTCGATCTGGCCGACACCTCGGACATTGCTTCGCTGGAAGGTCATTTCAAGCCGAATACGAAGATGGTCTTCGTAGAAACCCCGACGAATCCGATAATGACGCTGACCGATCTGGCAGCCGTCAGTGAACTTGCCCATAGCCGCGGGGCGAAGGTCGTCTGCGACAACACCTTTATGTCGCCATATTTTCAACGGCCGCTTGATCTGGGCGTAGATATTGTATTGCACTCGACGACAAAATATTTGAATGGGCATTCGGACAGCGTCGGCGGCTTCGTTGCCCTGAACGACCCGAAGGACGCAGAATGGATCGGCTTTATTCAGAATGCGGTCGGTGCGATACTTTCGCCTTTCGATTCGTTCCTTGTTTTGCGTGGCACCAAGACCCTCGCGGTTCGAATGGATGCTCACGACCGCAATGGCCGTTTGGTCGCAAATTTTCTTGCTGAGCATCCTCGTGTTGAAAAGGTCTATTACCCCGGCCTTGCTTCGCATCCGCAGCATGAGCTTGCGAAACAACAGCAGTCGGGCTTTGGCGGCATGGTCTCTTTTGATACTGGTTCGCTGGAAAGCGCACGAAAAGTGCTGGAATCCGTAAAGCTCTGCACGCTCGGCGAGAGCCTCGGAGGAGTTGAATCGCTGATCTCTCACCCGGCAACGATGACTCATGCTTCGGTACCCGCGGAAGCTCGGCAGCAGCTGGGCATAACCGACGGCCTGGTAAGAGTCTCTGTCGGGATCGAGGATGCGGACGATATTTTGGCCGATCTGGACCAGGCACTTTCTTAACTCTATTTCCGCGGGCTTGAAAAAATGCCTTAAATCGCTAAACTTTGAGAACGAAGCGTTTTATGTTCAACGTCGAGGTCCACGCCACATCCCATATAGGTAGAGTCCGAAAGGGCAATGAGGACAATTATCTTCTCCTCGCGATCTCGGATGAACGCGCGTGGACGGGATCCCAGTCTGACGATGAGTTCGTGATCGAAACGCAGACCATAGCGGTGGACGACGGCGGTGTGGTAATGGCGGTCTCAGACGGCATGGGCGGTGCAATGGCCGGCGAGGTCGCAAGTACTATGGCGGTTGAGACCGTCGGCGAAAAACTCCTGGAGGATCTCGCTCATGGAGCCGAACACGCAGCCGACGAGCACCTTCTCATTCACAAACTCCACGAAGCCACAGTTTTCGCTAATCATCTTATTCACCAGCAGGGCCGCTCAGACCCTCAATTTCAGGGAATGGGAGCGACCTTCACCGGTATCGGTGTTACGCCGGGAGCTGCCGACATAATTCAGGTCGGCGATAGCCGTGCGTATCTGATCCGAAAGGGCGAGATCTATCAGGTAACAAAAGATCAATCGCTCGTGCAGCAGCTGATCGACGCGAATCAGATATCAGAGGCTGAGGCGGAAAAGCATACTCTAAAGAACGTCATTCTGCAGGCACTCGGCGCTCAGAATGAGATCTATCCCGTTTCCGCACGCATCGAGCCTCGAAGGGACGATATTTTCGTTCTTTGCAGCGACGGGCTTTCGAATAAGGTCGGCGCTGGTGAGATGCGTGACGTTATATTGTCGCACTTCGATGAGCTTCAGAATGCCTGCGCAGACCTCGTGAAAATAGCTAATGCCAACGGCGGCGAGGACAACATCACTGTGGTCATTGCGAAATTCACCGGCGATGGATTGCCCGAAGCTGTGGAAGGCGATCTGAAAATGGAGTTGATTGATATTGACGGCATCCACGACACCGCCGATCAGGACACAGCCGATCTGGATATTAATGAAACAGCTTGACCTACTCCCCGCCGCGCCATTCCGGCAGTTCGTTCACTATTCGTTTAACGTAAATTGAAGCTCCTCTGACCTCGACCACCTCGACCTTTTCACCTTCGGTCAACGGTTCTTCGCCGTCGATCGGGAATGCTGTCCATACAGAGCCGTAAACTTTCACGGCACCTTCGTTCAACGCACCGCCGCTGTTCTGTGTCACGGTTCCTATCTTCCCCGGAAGTGAATCAATTCCGGTAAGCATCATGCTCTTGTCATCGAGTGAGAAGTATTTTGAGAATATCGTCCTTGAGGCAGCGGTCAGCAAGGCCGAGACCACGAGGAAGGTCATCATCTGCCATACGATGCCGCCGCCCGCCAAAGCGACCAATGCTGCTGCCACAGCACCGATACCGAACCAGAAAAGGACAAATCCTAAGGTGAAGATCTCCGCCACGAGCAAGCCTACTCCCAAGACCAGCCATAATATCCACGAGATCTGTTCCATAAAGTCTTTTCTACCCGCCAACAGTATGGCAATGACCGAGTCAATTTACAACAATTATAGTTCGCGGTCGACCGTATCGTTCGTGATCAATTGGCTTCGGTACGGCCCGCTTTTGCAAAGCAATCGTGACTTTCTACTCGCGGAAATGGTAATCTCAAAAGTCGTGCTGGGGTGGCGGAATTGGTAGACGCCCGGGACTTAAAATCCCGTGTCCTTAGGGGCGTGCGGGTTCGATTCCCGCCCTCAGCACCATTTTCTTTGCAGTCACACCCCGATACTTCGCATCCTATTTGAGCGGCATTCCAGCCGCAAGTGAGGAGCCGGAAAATGCCCAAGAGTCTTAAAACGCTAGTGATCCTTCTTGCCTTTATCGCCGGAGGCTCGTTTGCCGTAAATGCTCAACATCCTCGTGTGAAAGCCGAAGCTGAGCGCATAACCGGGGACAGATTTACCGTCGCGGTCAGAACGCCCCGCGGAGCTAATGTATATGCTGTACGGTCGCCTGCTCGGCAGATGCTCAACGCAATAGACAAAGGACTTGCGGATCTTTTTGCCGTTGCTCGGAAGAACCGCTATACGCGGCGGCTGAACTATTCGGAATATTCGATCTACGTTGCCAACGCCGACCGCACGAAAGACTCTTCCGGTAATTATTCGCCTGACTTCGCGGTGCCCGCAGATCAGTATGCAGGTACGGATTTTGATCAGGGCGGCTTTATCTTTGCGGCGGGAATGGTTCTTGCGTATAGCCCGATGGCATTCATCATCGCCGAACACACCCGCGACCTGGACCGAATGTCGAATGTTGTTCGCTACGAGGGCGAGCATTTAGTGCTGTATCACAACGATCGTCGGCGCTACGAAGCCACCAAAGACCATAGCCAAGGCGGCGGGCATCCGATCCTGAATTGATCAGGCCAATGTTTGCAAAAAAGTTGTCGTAGGCAGGCACCTTTTTTAAAATTCTTGCATCAAAAGAACAGGTAGAGCGGCTTTGGCCGCGATACCTAACCGAATTGACCGCGGGATTTCCTCCTGTTGTCATAGCAAAGGGGCCCGGCGTGAAGGGGAGAGCATGCCGGGTCTCTTTTTGCCGTTTATCCGCCGATGTGCCAAAATAGCCTTTTTATTTCACACACTTTATTTGAATAGGAAGGTTTAAAAATGGCTGGAAGAAACAAAGTAACTGTGGTCGGTGCCGGAAATGTCGGTGCGACGGCCGCTCATTGGATCGCGGCGAAAGAACTCGCCGACGTTGTTTTGGTAGATATCGTCGAAGGCACGCCGCAAGGCAAGTCTCTCGACCTTGCACAGGCCGCTCCTATCGACGGCTTTGATGTGAAGCTGGTTGGTGCGAACTCTTACGAAGAGACGGCGAATTCAGACGTCGTCATCATTACTGCAGGATTGCCTCGCAAACCCGGAATGAGCCGCGACGACCTGCTGAAAACAAACTCTGATATCGTCTCGGCGGTGACCGACGAGGTCGCGAAATATTCACCGAACGCATTTATCATCGTCGTATCGAATCCGCTTGACGCGATGACGCAGGTGGCATTTCGCCGTTCGGGATTCCCGAAGAACCGCGTAATGGGCATGGCAGGCGTTTTGGACGCTGCACGCATGCGGTGCTTCCTGGCAGAGGCATTAAATGTCTCGGTCGAGAACGTAACGGCGTTCGTGCTCGGCGGCCACGGCGATACCATGGTGCCGCTGCCGCGGTATTCGACCTGTGCCGGCATCCCGATCACGGAACTGTTGCCGAAAGAACAGATCGACGCGATCGTGGACCGCACCGCGAACGGCGGAGCTGAGATCGTAGGTTTGCTGAAAACGGGCTCAGCGTTTTACGCTCCGTCGCTCGGAGCCGTAGAAATGGCAGAAGCGATCCTCAAAGATAAGAAAAAGATCCTGCCGTGCGCTGTTTTCCTCGAAGGCGAATACGGCGTCAGCAATCTTTTCGTCGGCGTGCCTGTAAAGCTCGGCAAGAACGGCGTAGAACAGATCATAGAAATATCGCTCACGAACGACGAACGTGCTGCACTTCACAAATCAGCCGCCGCAGTTCAGGAGCTTGTTGATATTCTTAATATCTGACATCTAGCTTAACCGCCATCAAGCTAGGGCCGTCTTTCGAGCGGCCCTTTTCATTTCCTCGTCACCCTGACCGATTGAATCGTTCATTTTGACCGATTAGCGGTCTTTGCCTTTCAATGCAATACGACTAAGTCCTCTATTTGCTGCATTTACCTCTTTGGCACACTCCTTGAATTAGGAATGGCGACGGTTTGTGCCGTCTATTCTGAAGCCCCGGAATTGGAGCATATAAAATGAAGATCAAACTTTTCGGATTTGAAACAACCAGGCGATTTGCAGCGATAGCGATACTCGCGTCGTTCGTCTTCACCAATGTATTCGCAGTGAACGCGATCCGCAGCGAGTCAACTAGGCTCGTTGCAGCGAGCCCCGTGACAGCGAAATTCACGACCGACCTCACAAAGCTCGGCCGCGAGGGCCGTTTGCATGAAAGCTCGGATTACGAGAATGAGACAGATCGTCTCCTCAAGGTCCTTGCGGATGGCGGCGTACAGCAGCCCGTGGTGATCTCTGACAATAAGGAAGCTCAAGAGATCATAGTCGAACAGGCAGCGATCCGCATTGCGAAAGGCAGCGTGCCGGCAACCCTCGCAAACCGGACCATCCTCAAGATCGAGACGGACACACTCTTCTCGAACGCCCGCTCACGTGAGGAAGCAGCCGCGGTTGTTGAACAGATCACGGCAGACGTCATCGCCTCGAAGGGCCGCATCATTCTCTTTGCAGATGATATTTCGGCCTTCGTCGGTGCCGCTGCCGCGACGGATGCCATTTTCAAGGGCATCACTGAAGGAACGCTCGTCATGATCGGCGGCAGCTCGGCCGCCGCTTATGACGAGCGGATTGCGAGCGATGCAGAGGTTAGCGGCTATTTTGCCGGCATCCTCGTTACGGATCGCAGTTCGCAAACCGCTTCTCTCGATAGCGACACAAATGAATTCGGTTACCGTGGTGACAACGTCTCGCCTGATCTTCGCGAGATGATGGCACAGGATCCGAGCGGCAAAACCCGCGTTGACGTCATCCTGCAGGCAAAGGACGCTGACAACGGCGCTCTGCGTGCGATGCTGGCTGACGGTTCGGCTCGTGTTACTGACCGCATCGGCAGCACAAACACGATGGTCGTCAATCTTCCGCTCCGTGCTCTGACCACGCTCTCTTCCAGTGGGCTTATCAACTACGTTTCACCCGACCGCAAGCTTCGCGGAACTGGACACGTCGAGGATACCATCGGCGTTTCGACGATCCGCTCACAGCCCTCACTGAACGGCCGTGCGGCTTATACGCTCGACGGTTCCGGCATTGGTATCGCGATCGTCGATTCCGGGATCTTTGCGAATCACAACGGCTTCAAGAATGGCAGCACCAGCCGCATCGTTGCCAACGTGAACTTCACGAACGGAAACATCAACGATACAGCTGACGTTTACGGCCACGGCACACACGTCGCCGGACTGGCCGCCGGAAATTCGAATAAAAACGGCGGTGCATACCGCGGCGTAGCGACAAATGCAAATATCATCAGCGTCAAAGTGCTCGACGGTGATGGCCTAGGTAACACGTCCTGGCTACTAAATGCCTTGCAGTGGATAATCGACAACCGTGCGACTCACAACATCCGCGTTGTGAACATGAGCCTCAGCACGACGGCTGTTGACACCTACACGAACGACCCGATCTGTGTGAAGGTTCGCGAACTGACAGAAGCCGGCGTTGTCGTGATAGCGGCTGCGGGCAACCGCGGTAAGGCGGCAAACGGCCTGAAAACCTACGGCCGCATCGGCAGCCCCGGCATCAGCCCGTATGCATTGACCGTAGGTGCGGCAAATTCATTCGGTACAAATCCCCGCAATGACGACGCGATCGCGTCTTTCTCGTCACGCGGGCCGTCACGCGGTTTCTACACGAATTCCGCGGGTGTCAAAATATACGACAACCTCATCAAACCGGACATCGTTGCGCCGGGCAACCGCCTCGTTTCGTACAAAGCACCTAACAACAGGATGTCTGTGAATAACCCTACCTTGAATCTGGATGGCACAAATGACGGCGAATCTGCAATGTACATGAGCGGCACGTCGATGTCATCACCGGTAGTAGCCGGTGCGGCAGCACTGCTTTTGCAGGTAAACCCGAACCTTACACCGCAAATGGTCAAGATGATCATGCAATTCTCGGCACAGCCGATCGCAGGTGCGGATATGCTCGAGCAGGGTGCGGGGCAGCTCAATCTGGAAGGTGCGGTACGTCTGGCCAAACTGTTCAAGACCGATGTCGACTTCAACACTCTCGCTAGGGGCAACTCGGTAACAGTGACAGGTTGGTCGATGCCCACGACAACGACGACGATCAACGGCAACACATTTCCGTGGGCTCAAATGATCATCGCCGGCCACACTGTAGTCACGGGCCAAAACCTGATCAAGCAGTTCCAGCTCGTCTACAGACGCAACAACACATTCGTATCGGGTGTGAATAACTCATTCGGAATCTTTTCTCTTAACTCGTCCTTCTATACCGCGGGACTGAACGTGACTCCTGAGATCACACTCAGCAACGGCGGTTCAGGCGGCAGCGGTTCATTGGTCATGGCATCAGGCGTCCTCGTAGGCGACGGTGTGCTTGTGGGCGATGGAGTCCTTGTCGGCGACGGAGTCCTTGTCGGTGACGGTGTCCTCATTGGGGACGGCGTACTCATTGGAGACAGCGTTCTCCTTGGCGATGACACTCCGGCGATGCAATAGACGACCATTGTATAAAGGACCACATCAATAGGAGAAAGGATATGTATAGCCAGCTAAGGACCCACAAACATGCTATACGCGAACTGCGCCTAGCGGCACCGATACCGGCAGCCGCAAAGGGACAGCCGGCACGAGTTCTAACCTCAGCCGATACGCAGGAAGTGCTCTCGTTCCTCAGGATCAGGCCGGTTCACACTATCGTGATGACAAGCTTCATCCTGGACAACGGCATCGAAAGCGAATTGAACCGCGGAACGTTCTTCGGATACCGCAACGCAAAAGGCGAACTCGAAGGCGTAGCCCTGATCGGACATTCGACCCTGGTCGAGGCCCGCTCGGACGAGGCACTCGCTTCACTCGCGGCGGCAGCTCGCAAACCGTCGGTACCCATCCATCTGATCATGTCAGGCGGCGATGCGGCCGAAAGGTTCTACGATCTGATGACGGAAGGACGGTCTGAACCGAGGCTGAAATGCGTAGAGGCCCTGTTTGAAGCGTCGTTCCCGTATCTCGTTCGCGACTGCACATGGAAACTTGAGAACGCGACAATGGAGGATCTGATCCCCGTCGCCGAGGCGCAGGCAGAAATTGCCTTCATCGAATGCGGTGTTGATCCGATGGCCCGAGATCGAGAAGGATTCCTGAAGAGAGTCGCACGCAGGATCGAGCAGGACCGTGTTTTCGTTGTCAGGGACGGCGATAAGATGGTCTTCAAGGCCGACATCATCTCCGAAACCGAGGATGCGGCTTATTTGGAGGGCGTGTATGTCCATCCGGACCATCGCGGACGCGGTGTTGCTGCTGAATGCTTGTCTCGGTTGACGCTTCAGCTGCTGGATCGAGTGGATAACATCTGCCTGCTCAGCAATGTGGACTTCGGCCACGCCCACAAGAGCTTTGAGAAGGCAGGATATCGCCGCTCCGATCATTGCGTGACGTTGTTTGTTTAAGAAAATAAATACTAGACAAACAATGTTGAAAGTTAGATAATTATGGAGGCTGCATGCGGCCTCCATCTCTCTTTTGAGTGACAGGCCGGCATTCGCCCTTCCCCCTCGTTTGCTCCCGACCTCTCGAAAAACCGGCCGCAAAGGCCAGCCGCATTCAGTTCCGTTCTCGTTGAGGCGATGACACTATCGAGCAAGACCGACAGATATATGGCGACGGTTATCGTCGCCGGGGCTCTTTGCGTTTTGATCTCGATATTGAATTTTGACATATCGCGTGTCGATATATACCTCGTCCTGCTCAGTGTTTTCGCGATACTCGTCGGTTCCCGCATAACTCTTCGCATACCGAAGTTCAAATCGCACATTTCCGTCTCAGATACTTTCGTCTTCCTCGCCTTGCTGCTTTACGGCGGCGAATACGCGACAATTTTGGCTGCGGTCGAGGCGGCGGCCTCATCTTGGCGGTTCTGCAACCGAAAGCTCACGGTATTCTTCAATGCCGCGGCGATGGCGGTTTCGACCAGTGCGGTCGTGGTCGTTCTCAAGGTTTCGGGTTTTTACGAGGCCGTGCTTTCTCAAGGTTCTGCAAACGTCAGCCGCGACTTCATCATCGGCCTCTCGCTGATCGCTTTGGTCCAGTTCCTGGCCAATACGCTGCTTGCATCCGCATATGATGTGTTGAAAGATGCAGCATCGCTCGCAGAAACGTGGAAGAGCAAGTACCTTTGGTCCTACATCACCTACTTTGTCGGCGCCGGAAGTGCAGGCATCATGGTTCAGATGGCCGGATACATGGGCCTCGGCACAATGCTGGCCGTTTTTCCGGTCATCGGATTCATTTTTTACACGTACAGAATGTATCTCAAGAATGTTGAGATATCGGTACAGCAGGCGGAGCAGGCGGAGCAATATGCGAAGATCCTTGAATCGCAATCGAACGCCTTGCGTGAATCTGAGGACCGATTCCGGAGTGCATTCGACCATGCCCCGATCGGGATCGCTTTGGTCTCGCCGCTCGGCAAATGGCTCAAGGTCAACCGGGCTCTCACCGATATATTGGGCTACAGCGAGGAGGAATTTCTTGCTACCGATTTTCAGTCGCTGACGCTGCCCGAAGACCTCGGCAATTCGCTTATCAAGGTCCATGAACTGCTTTCCGGCCGCATTTCCAACTGCCAAATGGAGCAACGCTACGTTCACTCTTCGGGCAAGGTGGTGTGGGCCTCGTGGAGCGCATCTGCGGCGGCTGATGAAAATGCCGCACAGCCGAACCTGATATTTCAGATACAGGACATTACCGAGAAGAAGGCGGTCGAGGAAAAACTGCAGCACGACGCAACGCATGATGCACTCACCGGGCTGCCGAACCGGGCCCTCTTCATGTCCCAGCTTGGGGCGGCGCTTGAAAAATCACGCCAGATCGTCGGCTACCGCGTATGTGTTCTGTTCATCGACCTTGACCGGTTCAAATACGTGAATGACAGTTTGGGCCATTTGATCGGCGACGAACTTCTTCGCGAGATCTCGCGTAGGCTTCGCGATTGCCTTCGTCCTTCGGACATGGTCGCTCGCCTCGGCGGGGACGAATTTACCATCTTGGTCGAAGGCAAGTACGATACATCGGAAGTAACGAACATCGCTGACCGAATTCAAAAGAAGTTCGGCATACCGTTCGACCTTAGCGGGCACGAGGTCTATAGCTCTGCGAGTATCGGAATACTGCATGCTTCTGGTTCTCATTACCTGCCTGAGGACGTGATGCGCGATGCCGATACGGCCATGTATCAGGCAAAGCGATCAGGCAAGGCAAGGCACGAGACATTTGATGAGCAAATGCACAAGGCGGCCAAGGAGACGCTCAAACTTGAAACCGATCTTCGCCGGGCTCTCGAAAGACGCGAGATCGACATTCATTACCAGCCGATCTATTCACTGAACGAAGGCTCCGTCACCTGCCTCGAAACGCTTGCACGGTGGACGCACCCGGAATTCGGGCCCATCCCGGCGAACCGATTTATTGCCTTGGCGGAGGAGATCGGGTTGATCGATAAGCTGTGCGAGCAAATGCTGGAAAAAGCGTGCAGCGAAATAGGCAATTTGAATTCTGCCGCGGATCTTTCCATAAGCCTAAATCTTTCTTGCCGCCAATTCGCAAAAACTGATCTGATAGAAAGCATTGACTCCATTCTTGCAAATGCGGGATTCTCTCATCGGCGCTTGAAACTCGAGATCACAGAATCCGTTCTTTTTGAACATCAAGAACGTGCAGTGAGCATGCTGAATGAGTTGAACGGCCGCGGCGTTGACATTAATATTGACGACTTCGGCACAGGCTATTCGAACCTTGGATATTTAACGCAGCTGCCTGTTTCTGCCATCAAGATCGACCGTTCATTTGTTTCGATGATCGACCGTGAAGGCAATAACGACGATCTCGTAAAAGCCATCATCACTCTCGCCCGCAACCTTAGGCTCGACGTTATCGCGGAAGGCGTTGAATACGAGGGTCAACTTGAAGTGCTCACAAAGCACGGCTGCGAATATGCTCAGGGCTTCTATTTTGCACCGCCGATGGATATCACTATGCTTGCTTCATTCCTAGGCGAGCCTATGTCTTCGCCCGTAGATACGGTCGGAGGCCTCAACATACATCCCGTCGTCCAATAGATCTTCCGACAATACTACGTTTGACCAACCGGTGAACGGTAAGGACAATTGATTTGTCTATGTACCGTCGCCCGAAGTCGCTTGAAGTTCTTGACGAGATCCGCATCGAAATGGCTCGCGAAGCCGATTTTGATGCTGACCTGTTTGCCGAGAATGTCCGGTCGGGATACGTTCGGAGCGAAAAGGCTGAGGAACGAAAGACCCCGGCGAAGCCGAGCAAACAGCGCTCTCTAACAGTGAAGGAAACGAAATGATCCGCTACTTGATATCGATCTTTCTGATCGCTGTTACGGTCGCTGCGTCCGCCGCGATATTTTTCCCTGATCATTGGATACATCGGTATGACGATCTGATATCCCGCCAAGCACGGATCTACAGGCTGGATGAAAAGCTCGTATGGAGCATCATTTACGAAGAAACCTATTTTCGAGCGTGGAAAACGGGAGCAGCCGATGAGGTCGGACTGATGCAGATAACGCCGGCCGTGGCCCGTGAATGGGCTCGAGAGACGGGCTTCAAAGAATTTGAACGTGAGGCGGCAGAGAATGTCGGGGCCTTCATTTCAGACCCCGAACGCAACATTCAGATCGGCTGCTGGTATCTGGAAAAACTGCGTGAGCAGTACCGGGGACGCTCCGCAGAGACCGCCATGACGCTTGCGGCGTACAATGCCGGGCCCAGCCGCGTCGAAGAATGGACACGCGGAACGGACGCCGCAGCGATCACGGAATCCGACTTCATTTCCCGTATCGGGATCCCCTCGACCAGAGCATACGTGTCATCGATACTTACCCGCTATCGAACGGAAAAGAAACCCAACTAGAATGAGAATACTCTCTGCGGAATACCTATTGCCGGTCAGTTCACCGCCTATCAAGAATGGCGCGGTCGCGATCGAAGAAGGCCGCATTGTTGCGGTTGGCGATACAAAGGCGATCGTTGAGAGTTACCCTGATGCCGAGAACACACACTTCCCTGCCGCGGCCATTCTCCCTGGACTTGTGAATTGCCATTCGCACCTAGAGGTGACATCGCTTCGCGGAGCTTTGGATGACGTAGAACACGATTTTCGCAGCTGGCTTTTGAAACTCAACGATCTTCGGCGAGAGATGACGGACGACGATATTCTGAATTCTGCCCTGCTTGGAGCGAAGGAAGGTGCCGCCGCAGGTGTTACTTGTTTCGGCGATATCGGCAGATTCGGCCATGCCGGAATGACCGCATTGAAACAGGTAGGGCTCCGCGGGATCGTGTTTCAGGAAACAGAATTTTCACCTGATTCGCGAACCGCGATGGATGACCTGAAGGCCCTCGCCGACAAGTTCGATCAGCTCGCAGCAGAAGCGACGCCGCTCGTCGGCGTTGGAATTTCGCCGCATTCGCCGTACACGGTCAGCTCCTCGCTCTTAGAATCCATCGCACAGTTCTCGATAATGGATCGGGTACCGATCACCATCCATGTTTCCGAATCACGGCAAGAGTTGGACCTTTTGCTAAATGGCTCGGGCTTTTTTACTGAGATTTATGATAAGTTCGGCGTTGAGTGGCACAGTCCGCATTGCTCTCCGGTCGAATATCTCGAACGCCTCGGCGTTCTGGCGGCGCGGCCGCTGCTGGCACATTGCGTTCACGCGTCGGAAAGCGATCTCCAACGAATTGCGGCATACGGCGCACGCATCGCTCATTGCCCGCGATCAAATGCGAAATTCGGCCACGGCACCGCACCACTCGCAAAAATGTTATCGGCGGGCATCACGGTCGGGCTTGGGAGCGATTCTGTGGCAAGCAGCAACTCGTGCGACCTCATAGAAGAGGCCCGTACCGCCGCGTATTTTTCACGAAATCTAGACCCCGAAAGTGGATCTATTTCTGCTGCCAGATCCATCGAATTGGCAACGCTTGGCGGAGCCGCCGCACTTGGGATGGCTGATGAGATCGGGTCGCTTGAGCCGGGCAAGCAGGCTGACCTGGCCGTCGTCTCATTGGCCAGTACAGCTCAGCTCCCGATCCATGACATAGAAGCCGCGATCGTCTTTTCGTCAAATGCCCGCGATATTGCTTTGACGATGGTTGCGGGCCGAGCGGTCTACGAGCGGGGAGAAACGCCAGCCGCTACTTGGCCAATGCTGCCTCAAGGTCTTTGAGAAGCGATGCCGGCGACCAGTCGCTTCCGGGGATCACTTTTGCGACCTTGCCGTCCGGCCCTATCACTATTGTCCTCAGCGAATGGCGGAACTGCGTCTTGTCTTCCGGGTCGATCTCGTAACGAAGCCCGTAGAAATCAGCGATCTTTCGAACCTCAGCATCACTGCCCACAGCAAGGCTCCAAACAGTAAAATCAGGTTTGGCGTCCTTGCCTAGATAGCCGAGGCCATATGAGCGCAGCTTTTCGGGTGTATCGTTCGCCGGGTCGAATGAAATGCTCAATAGCCGAACCTTGTCGCGAAGATCCTGCCGTTCGGGCTTTCCAAGTTCAAGTGCAGCATCGCTGAAATTCGTTGACATTTTGATGCAGAATTCCGCAAGCGGGCATCGCGCGTATATGAACGTGATGCCGAGTGCCTTGCCCTTGAAATCAGCCATTGTTATGGCCTTGCCGTCCTGATTGGTCAGTTTAAAATCAGGTGCAGGATTACCGACCTGCGCAAAGTTCTGATTGACCTCGACATTCTCATCACCTTCGACCGCCGTGGCGACGATCGCGATGTTCTCCAGCCAATACGGGTCTTTCGCGGCGCTGTTAACTACCATCTCAGCCTGCACCTGAACGCCCGGACGCAGCTCGTCCCAGACCCAATCCGCCTTTATCGGAAAATCCATCGTCATCGCATCCATAAAACCTTCGATGTCCTCGTGGTGGATCTTTGCCCGCTTGTTTTCCTTATCGACGGAGACGACTTTGCCCTTCATCGGATAGCGTTTCTCGGTCCCCTTGTTCTCTTCTGCTTTGGTACAGGCAAATCCGGCTGACAGTGCGAGTAATATTAATGCAATAAAATACTTTTTCATCTGCTAATGCTGGAGGCGGGCGAATTTGGCCGCAAACGATCGTCATAGATCAGACGATACATGCGGTAATTCGACATCACCTTTATTACGTAATCTTTGGTCTGCGAAAACATGATCTCGGGGACATAAAAGCCCGGGTCGACCGACCTGGAGCGTCCCAACCACCTTTTCATATTATCATCCCCGCCGTTGTAGCTCGCAATCACTGCCTCGGGTTGATTCGGGAATTGACGAGATAACTCGCCAACGTAATTTCCGGCAAGTTTTATGGACGTGGGCGGATAGAACAGGTCATCGATGGCGAAGTTCTCTATGTTCGCTGCAGAGGCGATGCGTATGGCAGTGGAGGGAATGAACTGCAGAATACCGCGAGCCGCCGCGACTGATTTCACGTCTGCTCGGAATCCGGATTCTTGCCGCATTATTGCCAGAAGCATTCGCGGATCGACCTTATTCGCGTCGGCGGCTGCGAGTAGTTCATCTGAGAACGGCGTCGGATAAAGCAGAAACGCCTGTTCGGCCGGTATCAGATCGGGCGGCAGATCGGTCGGCGTATTTTTCCAGATAGGATCGACAACAGCTAAGGCAAGATCGGCTTGTCCACCCTTTGCATATATCTCCGCCGGTAATGTTCCCGAGGCAGTTTGGGTCTTCAGCAGGATCGCATCATCGTAAATGCCAAGGGTGGAGAATACGTCCTTTGGTCCGGACAGCTTCTCGGATTCCTTTGGCATCTGTTTGAAACGAGGGAGCATCGTCACCGATGCATCGCGAACGCTGCGGGCCCTTGCCCCGAACGATGATGCCGGATCAATGCGCAATAGCGCCGACGCTGCCGCGAAACGCTCTTCCGCATTTTTCGAATCGAGGCCGCCTGCAAGTGCAGCGGCCTTTTGCCGCACGGCTTCGGAACTCTCTTTGCCCGCCGCAAGCTTCTGAAGTTTCTCGGTTGCAAGCATTCCGAAATACTCATTGCGGCCTTCAGGAAGTGAAAGATAGAGGTCGACGGCTTCCCCGACGCGTTTCAGCTTTTCAAGTGCCGCGGCCCGCAGGAATGTTACCTCGTTCTTGGCCGCGCCGCCCGGAACGTTGTAACCCCCGAGATCATTGAAGGTGCTGAGGCGTTCGAGTTCTGCAAGAGCAAGCTGCCATTCCTGGCGAGCTAACAAGATGCGGGCCTTCGCAAATACCGCCTGAGCCTCGGCCCTCTTACCTCGGAACGCCTCCGCGGTACGGTCGCACCAACTTATCGCCGACACCTCATCGCCGGCATCGCGGGATACATCAACGATGTTCAGGTATGCTCGATCCAGTCTTTCGTCGTTCGGAAACCGATCTATGAAGCTCCGGTACCGCGACGTTGATTCTCTCGCCTTACCGACACGCGCATATGCCGAAGCCGCCTGCAGCAATGAATCCTTTGCAAAAGGGCTGTCAGCGTGGATCTCCGAAATGCGCTCGTACCACTTTATCGCTTCGCTGTGGTCTTGCGATTGAGTGTAGCCGCGTCCGATCTGAAAGATAGCTTCAGCGACACTGGCAGAATCCGGATGGTCGTTGAGAATAGCGAGATAGTGCCGCCGAGCCGCCGCAAATTCACGATTGAACTGATAGACGCCGCCGCGCCGCATGTGCTCGGCCTCGGAAAGTTTCGGAGTTGCGGCTGAATTGTCGTCTGTCCCTGAATCTATGACATCCAGATTCAATACGGAGAGCAGCGCTGCATCGTCAGGCTGCTTAACGTCAGGCGTTTCTGATAGCAGTTTTTCGAAGACCAACCTTGCTTCAGATGTCTTCCGCTGCTGCAGCAGAACCTCGCCGAACCTACCAGCAAGGTCTCGACGAGGGGCCGATGACGAGCCTTTCGGCAAGACCGGCATTGCGAACACTGCCGACGCTTCGCCAAAATTCGCGGTTTCGGCCGCATTTCGTGCGATCCGCTCTTGGGCATGATATGCGGCCTCGCTTTTCGGAAGATCGAGGACCGCATCACGCAGCAGCAGCCTTTCGAGCAGCGGATTTCCGGTGCTGCGGGCGATCTGCGACATACGACCGTCGATCACCTGATGCACAGCCATGTCGCCTGAAGAGACAGAAGCGATCTCACCGAGAGCGGTCGACAAACGTCCCTGCCTTTCTGCGATGCGCCCGTAGAGCAAGGCGTAAAAGCCCTTTTGGTACGCCTCGCCGTCCCTGGATCGAAATGTCTCGAGCTCGCCTGCAGCCTCCTCATATCTTCGTTGTGAGTAGAGGTTCACTGCCGAGACCGCCGCCGGATCAGGCACCGCCGCAGGCACCGCCAAATGCAGTACGAGAAGCATCGCTGTTAATGTTCGTAATCCGGGTCTCAGTTGGGCCTCAAGGTGATCGGAGTGAAATTTCTCGTCAGCCCGTCCGATTCGTTTCTGATCGAGATCAAAAGATTTTCGAGCGGAGAATTGTTTTTCCAGTGACGGCGGACACGAAAAGTGATGTTCGCCGAAGCGTTGGGTGCTATAACGCCCGTTATCGCGGGGTCTGCTCCTACGACCCAACGCCGCTGTTCGATGAACGCTCGATAGGCAGCAGGCGTCGCACCGCGATTGGTGACCGTTACGCTGAATGTCGTCTCGACGCCAACGGGATTTGTCACTATCTGTTCAGCAGGCGTCAACTCGATGCCTGAATTACGCTGTCCCGAGGTGACCGCTGTTTGAAATCCGCTGCCCCAGACCTGTTTCCATCTTTCTTCGTTTCCCTTTAAATACAGGTCGAAAAAAGCGGTAAGCAAACGCCGCGTCTCTGCAAGCTGTTGGGCTCGGGTTATAGTACCGTTATCACAGCCGATGCCGTTCGATTCCTGAAAACCGCAGTGCCAGCCGCCCTGAATGACGGGAAGCATTTTCGGCGCTCGTCCCGCGTTGTACATCAGTTGGCCGTTCGACGATACAGGGACGATGGTATCGGCACTTCCTGAGATAAGGCTGACGGGAACGTTGACGTTGGACATTGCAGCCGTCGCCGAAGGATTCGTTTCCACAGCGGCGAGGTTGGCGAGAGCCTTGATCCGAGCATCCTGAGATGCCGCCAAAATGCTCGCACCGCCGCCCATCGAATGGCCGCTGGCTCCATAACGCGTAGTAGCGACCTGGTTGAAGAGAAATGAGCTTTGTTCACCGTTCTGTTGCGTCAGATGGTCCAGCGAGAACCGCAGGTCGTTCGCAAAGTTTTGATGGCTCGGGAACAAACCGTTTTCCGAATCGGAAGCGATGACGAAATATCCGTGCGTTGCGAGATGATTGAGCGTGGATTGATAGGTAGAAACTGCTTGCAGAAATCCGTGGCCGAATGTGATAGCGGGATACGGCGCTCCGGCACCGTTGTATGCAGTATTCTGGCCGTTCACCGCTGCCGGATAATAGAGACGCGCGGTAAAGGTGGAATTATTTGGCCGTGTGATCGTGACGCTCCGCCAGCCCGCAGCGTACGGGCCGGGCTGCGACAACGGGTCCGCCTGCGCGAAAACGCCCGCGGCCAAAATGAGAATTATAAGCAAACCCCTTGTCATATAATGCGATTCTATATTCACGTCAATATTACGGCAAACTGACAATAAAACGCTCTTCGGCTATGATGATGTTCGTATGCCCGCTCAACTTTTACAAGGAAAACCCATTGCCGAGGCGATCAAATCAGAGGTCGCAGCTGAGGTCATGGGATTGCGGTTTCGCCCCGGTTTGGCAGTCGTCCGCATCGGCGAAGACCCTGCATCTGCGGTTTACGTCGGCAGTAAGGTAAGGACGACCGAAGAGCTCGGCATGTATTCCGAGCATATTCACCTGCAGCCGGACATAACGCAGGACGAACTGCTGGATATCGTTCGAGAACTTAATGCCCGCGATGATATTGACGGTGTTCTGGTCCAACTGCCGCTTCCCGAACACATAAACGACCGCGAGATATTGGAAGCGATCGACCCCGCGAAGGACGTTGACGGTTTTCATCCGATGAATGTAGGACGGCTGTCACAGGGCCGCGACTCGCTCGTACCCTGCACGCCGGCAGGCGTAATAGAGATATTAAAACGTTCGAATATTGAGATCGCGGGCCGCCACGCAGTGGTCATCGGCCGCAGCAATATCGTCGGCAAGCCGATGGCCATGCTGCTGCTGCAGGAAAATGCCACGGTGACCATCTGTCATTCGCGAACGCGCGATCTGCCTGCGATAACCAGACAGGCTGACATTCTGATAGCGGCCATAGGACGTGCCGGTTTTGTTCGCGGCGAACATATCGGTGAGAACGCCGCAGTCGTGGATGTCGGTATCAATAACGTGTCGGATAAGGATTTTGCTGCTGAACTCTTCTCGGAAGAAGACCTGCCGAAACGTCTTGCCGCGATCGAAAAACGCGGCTTCACGCTTGTGGGCGACGTCAATCCGAAAGAAGCGATGGAACGTGCCGGCTCATTCACGCCGGTGCCCGGCGGCGTCGGGCTTCTGACCGTCGCGATGTTAATGAAGAATACTGTGTCGGCGGCCGTAATGCGCCGCGGTGCTTAATGATATGAACTTCGAAGATTACCAATCTGCCGCAAGCAAGACGGCTCTTTATCCGCGTCGGCTCGAGAACCTCGAATATCCGACGCTGGGCCTTGCAGGCGAAGCCGGCGAGGTAGCCAACATCGTCAAGAAGATACAGCGCGATCACGGCGGCGTTCTGAACGAAGAGTTTCGGAGCAAGCTGAAGGACGAGCTGGGCGACGTTCTATGGTACATCTCGGCATGCGCTGACGAGCTTGGCCTGTCGCTCAGCGAGATCGCCGAGTACAACGTGGACAAACTCGCCAAGCGTCATGGTAGATAGCGATAGATGCTGAAGGTCGGCCTTACGGGTTCCATCGCAGTTGGGAAATCCTACGTTTGCGAATGTTTTCGCGAACTCGGCTGCCATGTACTTGATGCGGACCTGACCGCACGCAAGGTCGTCGAACCGGGCACGCCGGGACTCGCACGTATCGTTGAGGAATTTGGCAACGGTGTTCTGCTCGCGGACGGCTCGCTGGACCGCAAAAGACTTGGTTCCGTAGTATTTGGAAATGAGGAAAAGCGGCTGCTTCTGAATTCCATTGTCCATCCGCTGGTCATCGATGCTCAAGACAGATGGCTGAAGGACGTAGAGAGCAAACAACCGGGCGGCATTGCGATCATCGATGCGGCACTGATGATCGAATCCGGAGGTTACAAACGTTTTAACAAACTTATTGTCGTCTGGTGCAAACCTGATATACAATTGCAGCGTCTTACCTCCAGAGACGGTTTAACAGCGGAAGAGGCAATTAAGCGCATTAGTTCGCAAATGCCGCAGGAGGAGAAAAAGCGTTACGCAGACTTTCTTATCGACACTTCCCACGGTTTCGAAGATACGCAGAGACAGGTTCGACAGGTTTTCAGTTCACTAAATGAGATCGGCTCAACAGAAAGCAAACCGTATGATCCAGCCCGTTAGAACGGGCTTTTTGCTCTCTGCTTTTATTTTACTTTCTCTCGTATTTTCTGCCTGCGAAGCGGTCGAGAGCCCCAAAGGTGCGGCCTATTATT
This sequence comes from Acidobacteriota bacterium, assembly GCA_016700075.1. Lineage (NCBI taxonomy): Bacteria > Pseudomonadati > Acidobacteriota > Acidobacteriota bacterium. The sequence goes on from CP065000.1 coordinate 1,243,160, forward strand.
CAAAGGTCGCAGCACCGCTGAAAAAGGAACTCCGTTGGAGTAACGGCGGTTCGCCGAAACACATAGATCCTGCATTTGCCGCAACGCCTCCCGAAACTGACATCGTTCGGTCAGTTTACGAAGGACTGACCTTGCTCGACGGAACTTCGCTAAAAGCAGTTCCCGCTGTCGCCGAATCGTGGGAAGCCTCTGAGGATAAGAAGGAATGGACGTTTCGCCTTCGCAAAGATGTCAATTGGTCGAATGGCGATGCCGTAACGGCCGACGATTTTATCAGGTCTTGGAAACGTCTTGCCGCTCTTCGCGAGAAAGCTGCGAATAGCGAATTACTGCTAAACATTAGAGGCGTGGCGGCGATCATAGACCCGTCAAAAGAAGCCGACGTCTCTGCTGATCCTTTCTTGTTTCAGATCGATCCCACAATAGATCCGGAGACTGGCGGATCACCGACACCAACGCCATCGCCTGCCGCAAAACTGCCGGAACAGGAAGCGCCTCCGTCGCCGATGCCTGCCGTAAAACTCGGCTTTGAATCTATCGATGAACGCACGATACGAATTTCGTTGGTCGAACCGGACGCATCGCTGCCGAGGCTGATGGCTGACCCGATCTTTAGCCCAATTCATCGATCGGATATCAAAGATGCATTAAAGCCCGTCGAAAGGCCGAAGGTTACGAACGGCGCTTTTGTCATTGAAAACATATCGAACGCCGCTATTTCGGTCTCGCGGTCAGAGCGATACTGGAACGCCCGCTCTGTCGGGCTGGACCGTATCGAGTTCATCTCAATGCCGTCGGCGGAAACAGCTTTGCAGGCGTACAGAGGCGGGAAACTCGATGTCATCACGAATGCGAATTTTGAACCGCTCGCCCTAAAGCTGCTCGCACCGTACGAGGACTTTCGCACGACGGTCCATTCCGCTCTTAACTTTTACGAATTCAACAACTCTCGTCCTCCCTTCTCGGACCGCCGCGTTCGGCTTGCCCTCGCAACTGCCATCGACCGCGAAAGATTGGCCGAGACCGAGATGGCGGGCAGCGTAGAGCCCGCTTATTCTTTCCTGCCGCTGAGCGATTCGAAAGAAGCTCGTTTCGAACATGACGTCGAGGCAGCCAAGGCATCACTCACAGCTGCCGGCTTCCCCGACGGCAAAGGCTTTCCGACCGTCAAACTCGTCGTCAACCGAAACAATGTCCAGCAAAAGGTCGCCCGTGCTGTTGCAAAGATGTGGAAAGAGGAACTGAACATCGAGACGGAGATCGTCTTGAAAGAAGCCGCGGAAATGGACGCTGTAAGGAGATCCGGTGATTTTGACCTGATACGTCGCGGGGTCGTGCTGCCGTCGCCGAACGAAACGGCAAGTTTGTTGGCAATCTTCGATCGACGAAAGAAGGCCGCTGCAGCCGGGACCACCCTGCCGCAGGGGACTCCGACGCCTCAGACCTCGTCGACACCGGTCAACTCTAATTCAGCCGCTGCTTCGCCAATGCCAACCGACGAGGATCTGCTGACCGAACTTTCCGCTATTTACGATGTCGAAGCAATTCCGTTATACTTCCCTCGTTCGTACGCGTTGGTACAGCCGTACGTTCAGGGCTTTGATCTCAACGGCATTGATTCACCTTCGGTAGGCTCGCTCAGCGTAGATACCGCGTGGGCAGCGGCGGGCATATTCTAACGGTCCTTTTTATGAACCGTACCTTCGGCAAGTTAGTTTCTCTAGGCTTGATCGCGACACTGCTGTTCTCGGCGATGTCGTGTGCCCGCGTCGACAGCGGAGACTATTTCGGCAGGACCGTGCCGCCGAGCGACAACATTCTTCGATATGTCTCCGGGTCGGAACCTGAGTCATTTGATCCGCATATTTCGTCAGGCCAGCCGGAGGCGCGTATCTATATGGCACTTTTCGATGGTTTGGTCGAAAACGATCCAAAGACCTTGCTTCCCATTCCGGCGATCGCGAAAAACTGGGAGATCAGCAGTAACGTTGATATCTTCGTTTTCAAGCTCCGCGACAATGCCAAATGGAGTGACGGCACTCCGATATCCGCTCAAGATTTTGTATACAGTTTTCGACGCGGCTTCGATGCCGAGACACTGTCGCGAACCGCAAGTCTCGGCTATTTCATTCGATATTCGGAAGATTTCAACAATGGTGATGTTTTCGTCAAGAAGGACGGACGGTTCCTGCTTGAACATGAGGTGAACGCCACCGAACCGCATACAGTAACGCCGTTCGGTCCTGAGACAGAGTTTGCGACGTTCATTAACGGCCCGACCCGCCTCACTCTTCCGGGCGATGAAAAGGAACGGTCAAAGCTTTTTGAAAAGGACGAAAAGCTGCGGTCTGCGGTCGAAGGCGGCGAATTCGTCCCTGTAAAGGCAGAAGACATCGGCGTCGAAGCGGTTGATGATAAGACGCTTCGGCTAACGCTGCGTCAAAGCGCACCTTTCTTCCTTGGATTGCTTGCACATCAATTTTTTCGGCCGGTTCCGCGGCATGTCGTGGAAAAACACGGCGCGGACTGGACCAAGCCCGAAAACATCGTCACCAACGGAGCGTTCAAGGTCAAACATCATCGGCCTTATGATGAGCTGTTCCTCGTGAAGAACGAAAACTATTGGGACGCTGAGAATGTCCATCTCGACGGCATCAAGTTCTATCCCATCGACGAGAACGCGACCATACTTAACCTTTACAAAGGCGGGGCCATCGATGCGTTCCTGAACCATTCCGTACCGGCTTCCTGGATCGACGAAGTAAGGCGATACAAGGACGAATATCTCGATCATCCCGAGAATGCGACCGCCTATTACTCGATGAACATGACAAAGCCGCCGTTCGATGACGTAAGAGTACGGCGAGCGTTTCAAATGTCAGTAGATCGGGACGCTCTTTCGAACTATCGAAAAGTGACCAAACCGCTTTATGACCTCACGCCGGCGGGCATTTTCCCGGATTATGACAGGGCCCGTGCAAAGGTCAGCGAGGAAATGCGCATCGAGAAAAAGAAGTCTCCCGAAGAGTGGGCGAAATACAACAGATTTGACCCGGCCGAGGCACGCAGGCTGCTCAGCGAGGCCGGCTTCCCTGTCGAAGGATCCGAAGGAAATTTCGCCTGCCCCAAGTTCCCGACAGATTCAGTATCGCTGACGTTCAATACCAACGAGAACAATCGGATGGTCGCCGAATTCATACAGGCACAATGGAAACGGCACCTCGGTATTACAATTTCATTGAAGAGCCAGGAATTCCGCACGTTTCTCAAAGATCGAAACGATCTCCAGTACTCAGGACTCGCACAGAGCCTTTGGTCGGGCGATTACATGGACCCGTTCACGTTTCTGGGTCTTCACTACGGCCGCCAAAACGACGGCGGTTCCGGATTTGCGGACAAGGAATATGACCGAATGCTGGATGAGGCGAACAGCGAACTCGATTTCCAAAAGCGCTACGAAAAACTCGCTAGGGCAGAAGCATATGTGATGGACAAACTGCCCGTGGTCACACTGTCGATCTACGCGACCAACTGGCTGAAAAAGCCTTACGTCAAAGGCATGTATCCGAATCCCGGCACGCTGCATCCATGGAAGTTCGTCTATATTGAGAAAGATCCCGCAAAATGGGACCGGAACGTAGATAACATCATGGCGGAAAGCAACCCGCGAACGGCGGCACAGCTTGAGGAACTGAAGCGGACGATGACGCAGAACTAGAAATGCTCGGATTTATCCTAAAACGCCTGCTCCTGATCATACCGATGGCGCTGATCGCCGTATCGGTCACATGGGCGTTGATACGCGTCGCTCCGGGAACGTTCTATTCATCTGAAAAGAAGATCCCGGCCGCGGTCGAAGCAAAGCTGCGTGAAAAATACGGCCTGGACGACCCGTGGTATAAGCAGTACGGCATTATGCTTTCGAACATTGCCCGCGGCGATTTCGGCATCTCTCTGAAATATGAGGGCCAGCCCGTCAACGAGATCATAGCGAGGCATCTGCCGTATTCGGCGGTCATCGGGCTGCTAGCGTATCTGCTAGCTCTTGCCATCGGCCTGGCTGCAGGCACGATAGCGGCGTTGCGGCAAAATTCGGCATTCGACTATGCTTCGATGTCCGCGGCGATGTTGGGGCTTTCGGTGCCGAACTTTGTCTTGGGGCCGCTTCTCGTTCTTGTGTTTTCTTTTTGGCTCTATTTACTGCCGCCCGCAAGATGGGGCGGTTTTACCTCGCTGATCTTGCCGGTCGTTACGCTGGCCGCAATCTACGCCGCCTATATCGCCCGTTTGACGCGTGCAGGACTGTTGGAAGTAATGCGGTCGGACTACATCCGCACGGCAAGGGCAAAAGGCCTGAGCGAGCGTTCTGTTATCCTTCGGCATGCTCTCCGCGGCGGCCTGCTTCCGGTGGTGTCTTTTACCGGACCCGCTCTTGCGGCCCTTCTTGCCGGGACCGTGGTCGTTGAAAAGGTGTTTGCCATTCCCGGCCTCGGAAATATTTTTATTCAGTCCGTATTAAATCGCGACGAGCCGCTTGTTCTCGGCATCGTCGCATTCATTTCAGTTTTGGTAATGATCTTTAATCTGATCGTTGATATCGCTTACGGCTTTATCGACCCGAGGATCAGATACGAATAAGTCCCGATGAAAGACGACAGCACATCACCGGTCAAAGGAACCTCGCTATGGCGTGACGCCATGCGGCGCCTCCTTGCGCAACCGCCTCGCGGTTTTTGGGCTGATCGTGCTTGTTTTCATATCGATTTCGGTCATTGTAGGCCCTGCTGTCATTGAAGCTACGACCGGCTATACTTACGACTACATCCCGGCCGACAATGAGCTTGTCAAGGCAATGCCGCCGTCGCTCAAACATCCAATGGGAACGGACGAGGCGGGCCGCGACATCCTCGCACGCGTTCTGCAGGGCGGCCGCATTTCGTTGCTTGTGGGCATTATTTCGACCCTTGTTTCACTGATCGTCGGCGTGTCGTACGGAGCAGTCGCCGGTTTTCTCGGCGGCCGCATCGACAACCTGATGATGCGCATAGTGGACATACTTTACGCGATACCGTACATCCTGATCGTGGTCGTACTTCTTGCGGTCTTCGGCGGGACCAATTCGCCCGAGTGGATAAAATGGCTGACAAAAATGATAGGCGCCGAAGGCAATCAGGGCATCAGCCAGATCTTGCTGCTTTTCTTTGCTCTGGGGCTAGTATCGTGGCTGACAATGGCACGCGTGGTCCGCGGCCAGATCCTGAGCCTGAAGAACGAGGATTTTGTACTCGCAGCCCGAGCATCAGGCGTATCCAATCTCGGCATAATTTTCCGGCATCTGATACCTAATGCCCTCGGCCCTGTCATCGTTTACGCCACGCTCACAGTACCAAGCGTTATGCTTGCCGAGGCATTTCTCTCTTTCCTCGGCTTGGGCGTGCAGGCACCGTATGCGAGCTGGGGCAGCCTGGCGAGTGCCGGCATAAAGAACATAGCGATATTTCCTTGGCAGCTTATTTTCCCGGGTCTGACAATGGCACTGACGCTGTTTTCACTGAACTTCTTGGGCGACGGACTGCGCGATGCACTTGACCCGCAGACGAGGAAATTCTGACCGACGCGATGAATAGTAACGGCACGATACTGACTGTCAACGACCTTCGCACGTATTTCCGTACGGAAGACGGCGTGGTGAAGGCTGTTGACGGGATCTCGTTCGAACTGAAAAAGGGCGAGACGTTGGGCATCGTAGGCGAATCGGGCTCGGGAAAATCCGTCACGAATCTTTCGGTGATGCGGCTGATCCCGGAGCCGCCGGGCGAGATCGTCTCCGGCGAGATCATTTTCGACGGCACCGATGTCCGGGCACTGTCGATCGACGAGGTTCGAAAGATCCGGGGCCGCCGCATTGCGATGATCTTTCAGGATCCGATGACGTCGCTAAATCCGTTTCTCAAGATATCGACCCAACTGATGGAGGTAACACAGCTTCATCTCGGCCATACCAAACAACAGGCTTACGAACACGGCGTCAAAATGCTCGAAATGGTCGGCATCCCCGACGCAAGGGCACGCATGGACGGCTATCCGCACGAGCTTTCGGGAGGCATGCGGCAACGCGTGATGATCGCAATGGCGCTGAGTTGCGACCCCGAACTTCTGATCGCCGACGAGCCGACGACAGCTCTCGACGTCACGATCCAGGCACAGATACTCGAACTGATCAAGGACCTGAAAGCACGTTTGGGAACGAGCGTAATTCTGATCACGCACGACCTCGGCGTCGTCGCGGGAATGACGGACAAGATCATTGTGATGTACGCCGGCAAGGTCTTTGAGCAGGCTCCGACGCGGGAACTTTTTTCGCGTCCCGCAAATCCGTATACGAAAGGATTGCTCCGCAGCGTCCCCGATCCGGCACACGAACAGGGCGACTCGCTGTATCAGATACCGGGCCTGCCGCCCGACGTGGCTCATCTTCCGCCTGGCTGTCCGTTCGCGGAACGTTGTGACCGGGCCGAGGACATCTGTCGACGGGAATATCCGCCGTTCGTTGAGATAAACGCCGATCATCATTCGCTTTGCCATTTTGCCAAGGAGGTTTACGGTCGGGATTGACAACGTCCGGTCCGCCCGCTCACGCAGGCAGTTCTGACTTGAATATGAACAACGAAGGCAAAAACCTGATCTCGCTCGAAAACCTTGAAGTGCACTACAGCATCGGGGGCGGGCTCTTTCGTGAAAAAAGGACAGTTCGCGCCGTTGACGGTGTTTCGCTTGATATCAGGAAAGGCGAGACCCTCGGCCTGGTGGGCGAATCAGGTTGCGGAAAATCGACGCTCGGCAAAGCAATTCTCCGGTTGACCGAGCCGACAGGCGGCAAGGTCTTTTATGACGGCAGCGATCTGGCTCATCTGCCGCACAGTAAGATGCGCGACCGGCGCAGGCATCTGCAGATGATCTTTCAGGACCCGTACGCGAGCCTGAACCCGCGAATGAATGTCGGCCAGATAATCGGTGAGCCTATCCGAACGTTCGGTATCGCAAAGGGTGAGGCTGCGGAGTCTATGGTAAGCGATCTGATGGAAACCGTGGGGCTGAGCCGCCGCTTTATCAAGCGATATCCGCACGAATTTTCCGGCGGCCAGCGTCAGCGCATCGGCATCGCACGGGCACTCGCCACCCAGCCGGAATTCATCGTCGCCGATGAGCCGATCTCAGCTCTCGACGTGTCCATTCAGGCGCAGATCATGAACCTGATGGAAAAACTGCAGGCCGAACGCGGATTGACCTATCTTTTCATATCGCACGATCTGCGAGCCGTACGGCATTTGTCAGATCGCGTAGCCGTAATGTACTTGGGCAAAATAGTCGAGATCGCCGCGGGCAAAGATATTTACTCTGAGCCTCTGATGCCTTACACAAAGGCCCTGATCTCGGCAGTTCCCGTGCCCGACCCTGAGATAGAGGCGAGACGCGAACGCATCATTCTGCAGGGCGACGTTCCGTCGCCGATCGATCCGCCGCCCGGCTGTCACTTCCACACGCGGTGCCCCTATGCGGTCGAAGAATGCAAACGCACCGTTCCGCAACTTGTTGAGATCAAGCCTCGCCACTTCGCTGCCTGCATTCGCATCAGCCCGGAAAACCCGCATATCGAGGCCGCAAAATAACCCGCATTTTTTCGTGAAAATGCGCTGCCATTGACCGTTTAAGAGACTACATGTTAAATCGTCTTCTGAGGCAAACGGATTCGACCGGAAGGCCTCCGGCGAACGGCGTATTGCGTTTTTGATGGCAGTTTTGAGCGAAAAGACCATACTCGGCATCCTGCAGCGTATTGCTTACGGCAGCGGTGTGGCCGCGGCGATCACGAACGGGGGCCAAGAGCATTTTGCTGCAAACAATAACTCCATCTGCAGTTCGCTCAATCCCGACGGTGAGTATTCCCCGGCGTGTGCGGCTTTTTGCGGACGTGCCCGTGAAGTGGCCGAGAACGCAGGCGGTACGGCTTCGTTCGTCTGCCACGCAGGGCTCAAATGCCGTGCTGCCGTGATCCCCGAACTCGGCGACAAGGCCGTTGTAGCCGGCAGGACATTTCCCAATTCCGCCGCATACCGTAACGCGACCACGCGTGCGATGACGGGCGACTGGCAGCATCTCGACCCCGTAAAACTTTTTGAGAATGCGCCGATCGAAGATTCGGACGAGGTCATCGACAGGACCGCGAACATGATCGCCGCGATGATAACAAAGGCAGCACTTGCCGCCGAACCGCCTGTAAAGGCCGAAGAACAGATACTCGAAACACCGCCTTTTGACCGGCCGGCAGAAGAACCGGTACGAGAACCCGTTCCGCCGCCGGCTGCCGAGATCGCGCCTCCTGCGGCCGAGGAGTCCCCGTCGAAAACTGTTTTTGATAACGAAAAGGAGCGCCGCGACGCTGCCGAATGGCGGTCGTTCATTGCGACGCTCTCGCGTATGGAATATCGCGAGGCTGCCGAAGCTACGCTGGAAATGGCCGCAGAGCGTTTCAAGATCGATTCTCTGGTGTGGCTCGACCGCACGGGCGACACGCTGCAAAACTTGTCTGCCCGCGGTGCCCTTTCAGAACGCCGTATCACGCTCAACATAAGGCCGAACGATCCGCGTCTTGCCGCTGCTGCCCACACGCGCCGTCCGCTGGAACTCGGCGAACGAGCTAGAGACGGCAAGCAAAGTACGCGTACCCTGCAGCTTTTCCCGCTCGGCAGCGATGACACGGTGAATGCGGCGATCGGAGTTTTCGGCGGTCTGAAACACGAAAACGATGCAGTCAAACTTTCCGGAATTTGTGCTTCGCTGGCGCCGCAGATCGAGATACTTCGTCTTCGTGACGAGGTCAGGCGCCGCGACGAAATATCGCGTGCCGTCAGGCGTTTCAGCGACAGCCTGAAGCAGGTCGATCGCGAAGACCTCTGGACACACGTAGCCCAAAGCTCTGCGGAGATGATCGGTGCCGAGCGTGCATCGATATTTATTCACGACGATCGCACCGGCTCTCTGAAACTTCGCGCCGTGGTCGGAGCGGTAAATGAATTCGATATCGACCTTGCGGGTGAGCGTGTCGCAGAGATCGTCTTTGAAAAGGCCGCCCCGCTGATAGTGCCGGACGTTGCAAAAACAGGATTGCCGTCAGTAGCTGAACGCGGCTATAAGACCCGCTCGTTCCTCGCATGCCCGATCACGCTGGCCGACCGAACACTTGGTGTTATTTGTTTCGCGGACCGCGTTGACGGTTCCCCATTCACGCGAAGTTCGCTCGACCTGTTCCTGATGGTCGCACCCCAGCTTGCGGTCGCGGTAGATCGTGCGGCATTGAAGGACATCGCCGGCGAATTTGAACAGCTGTCGGTGACCGACCCGCTGACGGGCCTGCTGAATCGCCGGTATATCGAGGCGCGTCTCGAAGAAGAAATAAAGCGGTCAAACAGACACGGTTTTCCGATGAGCTTTTTGATGCTCGACGTCGATCATTTCAAATCGTATAACGATACGTTCGGGCACCCTGCCGGCGACGAGGCTCTGAAACTCGTCGGCCACGTTATTCGCGAAACGCTTCGCGGAGCTGACGTTGCCGCTCGCTATGGCGGCGAAGAATTTTCCATTTTGCTTCCACAGACGCCGGGCCATGAGGCCGCAGCCATTGCCGAACGCATAAGAGCTAATATCGAGAACACAAAATTCCCGCACCGTCAGGTAACGACAAGCATCGGCGTGGCAAGCTGTTCGGCAGAGCTTTGTGCCGCGGGGCCGATGGTAGATGCCGCGGACAAGGCTTTGTACGAGGCAAAACGGCTGGGACGAAATCGTGTACAGGCGTTTGAGGCGATCGCCCCCGACGGTGTGATACAAAGAACGTATGGCTGAGCCGAGGCAAGATCAGATATTGGGACGCGTTGCAGCCGATCGTTTTATTGGCAGGCAAGACGAACTTGCGCGTCTGATCGATCACGCCCGCGGCAGCGACACCAACAATGCAATTGCGGTCCTCGCCGAGCCTTTTTCCGGATCTGGGGAATTACTGCGGCAGGCTTACGACAGGCTCTTCACAGAAGGCGGCGAAACGATACCTTTCTTTTTCGACGTCAGAAATTTCCGCGGCGATCTTTCGTCCGCTGCAGCCGCGTTCGTTCGCAGCCTCGCGGTCCAGATCGTAGCTTTCGGCCGCCGCGACCCGAATTTCCTGCATATCCCGCGTGACCTTTCGAGTCTCGCGGACCACGCTGCTCCGAAAGATCTCGAAATAGTGATCTCGCTGTCAGAGATAGAACGGAATGGCTGCGATGACATTCAAAGCTGCTTTGCAGCTCCGTTGATCACCGCGGCACGCGGCCGCCGATCGGCGGTGCTTGTCGCAGGTGCAGAGTTGCTTGTCGGCACGGACGCGTCATGGCTCAATTTTCAAAGCGGCTATCACGATCCGCGGGTCCGCTTAGTTGTGGCCGGTGATCGGCGTGCGATCTACGGAAGGACATCGTTTCAAACGATGGACCTGTCGTCACTGGGAGACGCTGAGGCGTCAGAGATGGCCGCAACCATCGCTTCGACGCGTGAACTGAATATTGCCGACCATATATGCGACCTGATCGGCGAGATGTTCACCGGCTCTCCTGCACTGATCTCTTCGTTCTTGCGAGGAGTGTCGAGGGCAAGCGAGATGACCGCCTACGGGCATTTCGCCCGCGAATATGCAGATTCCGTATGCGGCGGTGAGCTGTCGCTCGTAATAGACGATGCCGTTCGGTCGGCCGTCCCGGACATTGAGCTCAGGGCTCGGACGATCTCCATTTTGTGCGCTCACCTCGATGTAAATGACGGATTTGTTCCGATCTCGTTTTGGCAAAGGCATCTGAAAGCGTCACCTGACGAGGCAGCAAAGATCGTTGACGCGTTGAATTGCGCTGAGTTCATAGACCTGAGCTATGCAGGCACACGGATCCGTCGGGACAAGGTATTTCTGACAGACCATTTGTCGGCTGTCCGCGATCTCAGCCGCTCTGCTTCCCAGCGGGCCCTCATCATCAGCGAACTTGTTTCAGATGTCGCCGCCAGCTCGCCCGAGGCGCTCGAAAGAGCTTATCGCCGTCGCAATGCCCTCGGCATCAGGTCCATTTTAGAGAGTTTCGGATCGCAGGCCGTCTCGACCGCATTGCTTGATTTCCGGCGTTTTCGCAACGAGCTTCGCGGAGCCGACCCGGACAAGATCGAAAAGGCCCTTAAAGAGGATCCGCAGAAATTCACGCTTCCCGCCGTCTCTTTCGCTGCTAACACGGAATACTTTTATCCGCAGTTCGCTGAGATCTGCGACACAGAACGGTCGGCGGTCGGCATCGGCACTGCAGATGGCGGCCGCGAACGGGCGGTCTGGCTCGCCGCCGAGATAGAATCGAAGCTCGAAGCGAACGTCGAAACGACCGAATTCTGGTGCGACCGTCTGGAAATGGCGGCGGCGAATTCGGGCTTTGAGAATTTCGCCATTTGGCTGATCGCTCCCGAAGGCTTTTCAGAAGAGGCTCTTGACGTTCTCGACAAACGAAATGCGTTCGGTTCGAGTCGTCAACAGGCCGAGATGCTGCGTAAAGCACTGGAATCCAAGGTAACGCCGCCAAAGCCACGGCCCGCGAACGAATACGAGATCACCATTCCCACGGGCGAAGAAACGGAGGTCGCTGCAGTTCACGCATTTGAGGAGGCCGCAAAGCGTCACAACGTCCCGCAGAAGACGATAAATAAGATCAAGACCGCCCTCGTCGAGGCGTGCATCAACGCATCGGAACACTCCAACAGCCCTGACGGCAAGATCGAAGTAAGATTCACGTTTTTTCAGAACCGAGTCGATATCGAGGTCGCGAACCGCGGCGTCCGCATGACCCGAGAAAAGGCTGACGCCGCTGCCGCTGAGTCCCGCCGCGGCTGGGGGCTGAAACTGATGAAAGGCCTGATGGACGATGTCCGGATCGACTCTTCTGAGGCCCGCACCGTTGTTCGAATGTCCCGAAACATTGACGCCGCCTGATTCCCCGGCTGCAGATCCATCTAAATTAACACTTCCCTTTTCCCGCCCGATGTTGTATAAAGGAATTCTATTGCTTCCATAAGTAATAGTTAACACTAAGGCTTTAGACTTGAAAAAGATTGAGTTGACCGTCTCGTATATGTTATAAAGTTTAAAGGTGGCAGACGCCCCGGCCGCCTTGAAACAACTTCCCCAATACAATCTTAATGATAAAAATTGCCCTCCGGACAAAGCTTTTTCTCGCCGTTTTTGCCGTAATTGGTTCCACTGCCGCTTTTGCACAGGACGGCAGGACGCCGTTCATGCAGGACATCACGGTTGTCCGTGAACCCGTTGCGACACCGACGCCCGGCGTTCAGCGAACCGGCAGTTCGGCACCGACTATGCCGGTCTCGACCGGCATGAGGACGTCATTCCCGGCGCTTGCTGCGGCAAGGGTTCCGGGCTACTCGGGCATTTTGATCGAATCGATGGACGGCCTTATTGTCGCCGAATCGAATGCCGATATTGCGTTCAATCCCGCTTCGAACGTAAAGGTCGCGACGGCCTACGCGGTCCTGAAAACGTTCGGGCCGGAGTTTCGTTTTTTAACAAGTATTTACACCGACGGCGGCATCGACCGCTCGACGGGAACTCTCCACGGCAACCTCTATGTATCCGGCAAAGACCCGATGTTCGCGTTCCAGCACGGCGTCGCACTTGCCCATGAGCTGAATAAACTTGGGATCCGCAGCATCGCAGGCGACCTCGTCGTCACCGACAATTTTTCGATGAATTATGCGGCATCGCCGGGCGTGTCGGCACAGACGCTGCAGTTAACGCTTGACGCTTCCCGACGCACTGCAGCGGCCACGAAACAGTGGAACGAGTTTTTGATGCACTCAGGCCGTTGGGGGACGGTTGCCGGAACTCCGGACGTAAGGTTCACCGGAGCTGTTTATGTTCAGTCCATACCGAGCAATCTGCAGCACCTTTTTACTCACGAATCTACTCCTGTCAAAGAGATACTGAAGGCGGTCCTTTGCTTCTCTAACAACTTCCTGTCAGAACGCCTCGGAGCGCTTCTGGGCGGGCCATACGCCGTTGCCAGGATCGTTCATCTGAATGCGGGCATCGAGCCGTCAGAATTTTCGATCCAAACAGCAAGCGGTCTTGGGATCAACCGCGTGACGCCGAACGCAATGATGAAATTGCTGCGTTCGCTCCGCAGCGACCTGGCTCGCTACAAACTGACATTTGCAGACATCATGCCGGTCGCGGGAGTTGACCGCGGTACGCTCGAAGGCCGATTTGGCGACACGTTCTCACGAGCGAGCGTCGTCGGCAAAACGGGCACACTTCCCCGCGGCGACAGCGGCGTCAGCACGCTCGCGGGCGAGATCAATACCAAAAGCGGCAAGTTTCTGTTCGTTATCTTCAATCAACGCGGTAATTTCCAGCAGTTCCGCGCTTTCCAAAATTACTTCGTCTCATTGGTTCAGGGGCAACTGGGCGGAGCCGAACCTGTTCCGTACAACTTTATGTCGCTTGACGCCCGCATGGCTCGTTCGAGGATCACCTATCCTGACGGACGCAGCTTCGGCGGCGAAGAATAGACAGGTTTTTCCCAACACGCTCAAACGTGAGATAATCTGCCGCGAAAAGCATGTCGGCAGACAAAGATCCATCATTACCGATCACACCCGACACCAAGATGCCTGCATCTGACGGGGCGAAGGTCGCGCGTTTCGCCGGGATCGCGTCGATAGCTATCCTTTTCTCACGCTTTTTCGGCCTGATCCGCGAGATCATCTTTGCAAAGTATTTCGGAGCAGGGTTTCTGTATGACGCTTTCATTGTAGGCTTTCGAGTACCTAACCTTCTTCGCGATCTCTTTGCCGAAGGTGCTCTATCAAATGCGTTCGTTAAGATCTTTACGGACTACATAACGAACCGCAGCGAAGCAGAGGCGTGGCGGTTGGCGAGTCTTGTTTTCAACGTTCTCGCCGTCGTGATGAGCATCATCACGATCGCGGGCATATTCCTTTCACCGCTATTCGTAAAGATCATCACCTATAACTACCTCGGCGACCCGAATCACTACTATCCCGCTGAGAAAGCTGCATTGGCGACCGTGCTGATGCAGATAATGTTCCCTTTTATACTGCTCGTCGCGATGGCAGCTCTCGCGATGGGCGTGCTCAATACAAAAGGACGTTTCGGCATTCCGGCGTCGGCTTCGACGGCGTTCAACATTGCGTCGATCGTTGTCGGGCTCGCTCTGGCCTATTGGCTGAGCGGCGGCGGATGGGAACGTTCGATCGACAAACTTTCCATTCCGGCGGATACGGCACAATGGGCGATCATCGGCATGGCGATCGGCACGCTTGTCGGCGGAGCCGCTCAGCTTTTGATACAAATTCCGTCGCTGTACAAGGTCGGCTTTCGTTTTCGGCTGAATTTCAATTTACGCGACGAAGGGCTGCACCGCGTGATGCGTCTGATGGCTCCGGCGATAATCGGAACAGGTGCGATTCAAATAAAAGTATTGGTCGATACCATCGTCGCTTCGGGCATCGACGGTGGAGCTTCGTGGCTCAGCTATGCGTTTCGGCTGATGATGTTCCCTATCGGCGTTATCGGCGTGTCGGTCGGCACCGCAGCAATACCCACGCTTTCGCGGCTTGCGTCTGAAGGCAATACCGTACGCTTTCGCAACACGCTTTCCGATGCAGTGAAGCTGGTGATCCTCGTTGCCGTGCCCTCAGCTTGCGGGCTGATAGTACTTAGCGAACCGATCATCAGCCTTCTTTTCCAACGCGGCGAGTTCACGCCATTCGACACCGATATGACCGCGTGGGCCCTTACCGGTTACGCTATCGGTTTGGCGGGCTATGCGTCTATAAAGGTACTCTCACCGGGCTTTTTCGCGCTTGAGGACGGCAAAACTCCGATGCTCGTCAGTCTGGCGTCAATTGTAATTCACGTACCCGCAAGTTTTCTGCTGATGCAGCTGCTTTCGACCGTCGGCGTGACCCCTGATCGCCCGAACGGCTACGGTCATGTCGGCGTTGCACTCGCTACGACATTGGTTTCGATAGCCAATTTCCTCGCGCTCGTTTTCTTGATGCGGCGCCGTATCAAACGCATCAACGGCGGCGAGATATTGGCGTCACTTGCTAAAACGGCCGCTGCATCTGTGATAATGTCGGCCGCTGCATTTGAGGTTTATCATTCGATAAAGGGCATATTCCCGCACAAGGTGCTGCTGACGCAGATTTTTGACGCTTTTGTGCCCATCGCAGCCGCCGTCTTGGTTTTCGTAATAGCTGCTAAGCTGCTCAGGATCAGCGAGATGGAGAAGATCTTCGGAGTATTCCAAAAGAAATTGGGATTCGGTAAATAGTTATGATTAGGGACTTTAACGGCACAATGCCGAAGATACATCCGACCGCATTCATCACCGACGACGCGATAGTCATCGGCGATGTTGAGGTCGGCGAGGACGCGAGCGTGTGGTTCGGGTCGATCGTTCGCGGTGATGTAAATTACATACGCATCGGTGCTCGAACGAACATTCAGGACGGCTGCGTCATACACGTCAGCCAGCGAACGCATCCGACCATTCTGGAGGACGAGATAACGGTCGGCCATCGCGTAACACTGCACGGCTGTCACGTTGAAAGCGGCTGCCTGATAGGCATCGGAGCGATCCTGATGGACGGCGTCCGCGTGGGACGGCAATCGCTGGTCGGTGCGGGAACTTTGTTGACGCCCGGCACGCAAATACCGCCGCGTTCGCTTGTGATCGGTTCGCCCGGCCGCGTCAAACGTGAGTTGAGCGAAGACGAACTCGCATTCCTCGACCGCTCGTGGCAAAACTACACCGAACTAAAAAAGCACTACGCTTAAAAAGATCATTTGCCACCAATTACACGGATACCACAAATAAAAAAGTCGGAATTCGTGCTATTCGTGTATTTCGTGGCTAAAATAGGTCGTTATGGGAAGCACTAATCCGGCGCGTGGAATGCGCGATCTTCTCCCCGCAGATGTCCGAAAACGCGAATACGTGATCGGCATAATAAAGGAAGTGTACGAAAGCTACGGCTTTGAACCGCTCGAAACACCCGCGGTCGAAAACCTCGAAACGCTGATGGGCAAGTACGGCGACGAAGGCAATCAGTTGATCTTTAAGATACTCAAGCGCGGCGAGAAACTGAGACAAGAAACAGGAAACGGGAGACAGGAGTTGAAAGAATCTGACCTGTCCGATCTCGCCTTGCGTTACGACTTGACCGTGCCGCTCGCCCGCGTCGTCGCCAACAACCGCAACGAACTCCCAAAATTCTTCAAACGCTATCAGATACAGCCCGTCTGGCGCGCCGACCGCCCGGCACGCGGCCGATTTCGTGAGTTTTATCAGTGCGATGTGGATGCCATTGGCTCGTCGTCGATGGTCGTAGAGGCAGAACAGATATCAGCGGTGACCACGATCCTGAGACGGCTGGGTTTCGATGATTTCACGATCCGTTTGAATCACCGAGAGATTCTAGCCGACATTTTGGATACGGCAGCCGTTCCCGAAGCACTGCACGGCGATGCTCTTGTAGCGATCGACAAACTGGATAAGATCGGCAGCGAGGGCGTCTCAAAAGAGCTTGCAGACCGAGGAATCGCTGCGTCCGCTGCGAACATGCTGCTCGACATTTTCGAACAGACGCAGATTATAGTTGACGGCGGAGTAGAGATCAATCAAACGATCTTCAGCAATCTGATAAACATAGTCAGCAGTGATGTCCTGACTCAGATCGGCCAGATCCTCAAGTTTGCAGGCGATAGTCCGGTCCAACTGGACCCTTCGCTGGCACGCGGCCTTTCATACTACACAGGTGCGATCTTCGAGATAAATGTTCCTGATCTCGCAGGAAGTCTGGGCGGCGGCGGGCGTTATGACGGCTTGATAGGGATGTTCGGAAAGGAGCAGATCCCGGCGTGCGGATTTTCCTTGGGCTTGGAACGCATTCTCGTTGTAATGGAAGAACGCGGGATGTTCCCGCCTGAGATCGCCGAATCGACGCCGGCAGACGTGATGGTCACGGTCTGGAGCGACGAAACGATAGCCGAATCGCTAAAGCTCGCTGCTGAACTCCGCTCCGACGGCCTCCGCGTGACCGTTTATCCCGAGCCCGACAAATTCGGCAAGCAGATAAAATACGCCGACCAGATCAAGGTACCCTACGTTTGCATACTCGGCGAAAGCGAGATCGCCGAAGGCAAGGTCATCATTAAGAACATGGCAACGGGCGAACAGATCTCTGTCCTTAGAGGCGAGACGGCCCCAACACTTCTCTCCTAACCCAATGAATCGACAATTCGAACCTAAACTGCTGTCCGTCCTGAAAGAGGGCTACACGTTCAAACAGTTTCAGGGCGATCTGATGGGCGGGCTCACGGTCGGCGTGGTCGCGTTGCCCCTCGCCATCGCTCTCGCGATCGCTTCGGGCGTAAAACCCGAACAAGGCCTGTACACAGCCATCGTCGCAGGATTTGTGATCGCGGTGCTCGGCGGTTCACGCACACAGATCAGCGGGCCTACAGGTGCATTCGTAGTCATCGTTTACGGCATCGTTCAGAAATATGGCTACGACGGCCTCGTGGTAGCGACGCTGATCGCCGGAGTGATGCTTATCATAATGGGGCTTGCACGAATGGGAGCGTTGCTCAAATTCGTTCCCTATCCGGTGATCGTCGGTTTTACGTCCGGTATTGCGGTCATAATTTTCTCCTCGCAGGTCAACGAATTTCTCGGACTCAACGTCGAAAAGGTGCCCGCCGATTTTGTCGAGAAATGGATCGAGTACATTCGATATTTTTCTGCACTTGATCCGTACACTCTCGGCGTGGGAGCGGTCTCTCTGCTGATAATAATTCTCTGGCCAAAGGTAACGCACCGCGTACCGGGACAGCTGATCGCCATACTCGCGGTGACGTTTGCTGTACAGTATTTTCAGATCCCCGTTGCTACGATCGAAACGCGTTTTGGCGGAATGCCTACCGGCCTGCCGTCGCCGCAATTGCCGACGGTGACCTGGGCAGTATTTCAGGAATTGTTCACGCCTGCGCTGACCATCGCCATTCTCGCCGCGCTCGAATCTCTGCTCTCGTCTGTGGTTGCTGACGGCATGACGGGAACGCGCCACCGCTCCAACATGGAACTCGTCGGCCAGGGGGCGGGAAATATTGCCTCTGCGATCTTTGGCGGCATTCCCGCCACAGGAGCGATCGCTCGTACAGCGACGAACATTAAAAGCGGCGGCCAGACACCGGTCGCCGGCATCATTCATGCGGTTTTCCTGCTTCTCGTCCTACTCCTTATCGGCAAATGGGCCGCGATGATCCCGATGGCCACGCTTGCGGCTGTTCTGATCGTCGTTGCGTACAACATGAGCGAATGGCGCGAATTCAAACATTTGCTCAAGAGTCCGCGTGGCGATATTGCTGTTCTTTTGGCGACTTTTCTACTTACGGTATTCATCGAATTGACAGTGGCGATCCAGGTCGGCATTTTACTTGCAGCCTTTCTCTTTCTGCAGAAAATGTCCAACGAAGCTCACGTCGATGTCATCACAGACACACTCGAAGAGGACGAGGAATTTAGGTCGCGGGACATGTCGCAGATTGACATCCCGAAACGTGTCGAGGTCTTTGAGGTTTACGGCTCACTTTTCTTTGGTGCGGTCAGCCAGTTCAAGGAATCTATACGAATCGTCGCGACCAAACCGCAGGTGATAATACTTCGGATGCGTCAAGTTCCGACGATCGACGCGAGCGGTATACACATACTTGAAGAGTTGGTGAAGGAGGCACATTCCAGCGGATGTATAATTGTATTTTCGGCGGTCTCTCGTTCGGTCTTTCGAGTGATGCGTAAAAGCGGTTTTGTCGAGATGGTTGATAAGAATAATTTTGCGCGGGACATCTTCGGCGCTCTTGAGATCGCCCGAAAACATCTGGATCAAGGGGATATTGAAAGTACGAGGCAATGAATTTCATAGAAAACTACAGGTCAGACGCTATTAAGTCTTTCGGCAATTACAAGAAACTCGCCGAACGTGCCATGGAACAGATCTCGGACGAAGAATTCTATGTACGGATCGACGCCGGATCAAATTCGATAGCTATCATTGTTAAACACATCGCCGGCAATCTTCACTCGCGTTGGCGTGATTTTTTGACGACGGACGGCGAAAAACCGGACCGATATCGCGATACGGAATTTGAGCTGATCGGGGACACGCGGGAATCACTCATGCAATATTGGGAAGCAGGCTGGCAGACGCTTTTTGACACGCTCGAAGCACTTTCGGCAGATGACCTAAGTAAAACGGTCACCATCCGCCGCGAACCGCACACCGTTGTCGAAGCGATGAACCGCCAGCTAACACATTATGCCTATCACGTCGGCCAGATCGTCTTCCTGGCAAAGCATCTAAAGGCGAAAGAATGGAAGACCCTCAGCGTACCGCGAAACCGCTCAGCGCAGTTCAACGAATTCCTTGCAAAGAGGCAATCCGAAGGGACTCCGCGTTCGGGACATTTGGAAGCCACGTTTGAATTCGGCAGCGAGGAGTAAGCACTTCACACTTGTAATTATCCGCTGAATAAAACAATCCCGGCGTAAATGCTATTCTACTCATTCGTATGCGCGTAATTTCCATACTAGGCTCGACCGGCTCAATAGGGCGAAGCACACTGGCTGTCACGGAACATCTCGGCGATATTCGCGTCGCAGCGATGGCCGCCGGGCGCAATATGGAGCTGTTCGCGGAGCAGGTGGCAAAATTCCGCCCCGAACTCGTAGCATGCGACGACGCGGAATGTGCGGAATCATTGGCAAATCAACTCCGTGCCCACGGAGCCGAGATACCGCGTATCGAGACCGGCACGAACGGACTGGTAGCGGTTGCCACTCACGCTGATGCCGAAACGGTCGTCTCGGCGACGGTCGGAGCAGTTGGCTTTATTCCAACGCTGCGAGCTATTGAGGCCGGCAAACGGATAGCTCTTGCAAACAAGGAAACGCTGGTAATGGCGGGCGAAGTGATGACCGCCGCTGCCGCCAAGAGCGGTGCCGAGATATTGCCCGTCGACAGCGAACATAACGCCATTCACCAATGCCTCCGCGGCGAGAAGATGTCTGAGGTCAAACGCCTGATCCTGACAGCGTCGGGCGGGCCTTTTCGAACCAGGTCAAAGGTCGAGATCGCTCTCGCGACACGTGAAGAAGCCCTAAATCATCCGAATTGGGACATGGGCGAAAAGATAACAATCGATTCTGCGACGCTGATGAACAAAGGCCTTGAGGTGATCGAAGCTCACTGGCTTTTCGGGCTGCCGGCCGAACAGATCTCTGTGATAGTGCATCCGCAGTCGGTCATCCATTCGATGGTGGAACTCAATGACGGCTCGATCATCGCTCAACTCGGTGTGACGGATATGAAGCACCCGATCCAGTACGCTCTTACATATCCCGATCGGCTTGTGGGCTGCGTGCCGCCGCTCGATCTCGCAGGACTGTCGCAATTGACCTTTGAAGAGCCGGACATCGACAAATTCCCGTGCCTCGGCCTCGCTTTTGACGCGCTGAAACAAGGCGGCACTATGCCAGCGGTCTTGAATGCCGCAAATGAGGTTTCCGTACGCAGTTTCCTCGATGGACGTATCGGTTTTGGTGATATTGCCGATATCAATGGCGGCGTAATGGCGACGCACGAGGTTAAACCGGCGTCTGAGATCGACACCATTTTAGAAGCCGACAATTGGGCACGCGGCGTTGCTGAGAGCATGGTCGCCGTCCGAACAACGACCGCTGCACATGTTTAGGTTGACTCTGACAAAGCCCGAAACCTACACTTTATGTACAACACGGACGCGTAGGCGGGCCGTCTAATTGAATTGTCCTGATAGATAAATGCCAGATATTTTAATAGCGATACTTGCAATACTTTTCGTGCTCGGCGTGGCGATAAACATCCACGAATTCGGGCATTTCGCGGTCGCACGCCTTTTCGGCATGCGTGTCGAAGCATATTCATTCTTCGGCCTCGGGCCGCGTCTTTTTGGGTTCAAGGTCGGCCACACGGATTATCGTGTTTCCGCTATCCCGCTCGGAGCCTACGTAAAACTCTACGGCGACGAAGGCGCCGGGCCGCTCGAAGCAAAAGATTCGAATTCGGAACCGGTTCCCGAATCGGAGCTGTATGAACTCCGTCCGCGTTGGCAAAAGTTCTTCGTTATGGTCGGCGGGCCGGCGATGAACATCCTGCTCGCTTTGGCGATACCGTTCACGCTCGGTCTGATGTACGGCGTTCCTACAAATCCTGCACCGATCGTCGGATACGTCAAGCCTGACGGTGCGGCCGCAAGGGCCGGCGTCGTTTCGGGCGACCGCATCGTAAAATTTGACGGCATGGAAAATCCGTCGTGGGACCGCGTTCAAGATGATGCTTTGCTGGTTCCTGACAAAGAGGTCCCGATGACAGTGGAACGCGGCGGCCAGCGCGTTGACCTGACCATCGTTCCGACGCGGGTGACTCAGAACGGCCAATCCGGCGGCTTTCTCGATATGTCGGCAGATGCGGGTCAAGAGCCTGTCGTGGTTGGTTCGATAGACTCATCGATGCCCGCTGCGGAATCCGGCCTAAAGCCCGGCGATTGGATCACCAGCGTAAACGGCAAGGCGATCCGCAACAGTCAGGAAATGAAAACGCTTGTAGGCGAAGCGAAAGACCAGCCAATAGTGCTTTCCGTAACCCGCGGCAACGAACAGCTCGAACTCACAACGCGTGCGGTTCAAAAAGATAACGACTGGCTCATCGGCATTCGTTTTGACCTAAGTTTGCTGGACAACCGGGAACCTGTCGGCGTTATCGGTGCTGCAGCTTATGCAGTAGATCAAAATATGCGGGTGCTTCGCCTAACGGGCAAAGCTCTCGGCCAGGTAGGCACAGGCGAGCGTGCAGCCCGAGATACGGTATCCGGCCCGATCGGCATCGCTCAGGTTATCGTAAACACGGTGTTTTCGGCGGGCTTCATGGGCTTGCTGTCGATCCTGATGCTCATTTCATTGAGTCTCGGCATCATGAATCTTCTCCCGATACCGATGCTCGACGGCGGGCAAATTATGGTTCTCGGCATCGAGAAAGTGCTGTCGTGGTTCGGCAAAACGCTCTCTATCGTCGCCCGCGAACGCATACAGATGACCGGCCTTGCGATCGTTCTGCTGCTGATGGTCACGGTGATCTTCTTTGACGTTTCTCGGCTGTTGGGTAAATAGATGTCGCGTGCCGTCGCTGGTGATGGGAGAGTGGTGGGCAACTAGAGTAGATCAATGAAACGAGTCACAAAAGCCGTAAAGGTTCGCGACATACAGATCGGCGGCGGTGCGCCGGTAGCCGTCCAGTCGATGACAAAGACGGACACGACCGACGTTGACGGCACATTAAAGCAGATCGAAGAAATGGTCGAGGCAGGCTGCGAGATAGTGCGTATCGCTGTGCCGGACGACGATGCCGCGGCCGCTCTTAAAGAGATCCGCAAACGCACCGATGCTCCTCTTGTCGCGGACATTCATTTCCACTATAAACTCGCGCTCAAAGCACTCGAAGCAGGCATAGACAAACTGCGCATCAATCCCGGCAATATCGGCCACATTGATCGTGTCCGGCAGGTGGTCCGCGCCGCCGAGGCTCAGAAGGTGCCCATTCGTATCGGCGTCAATGGAGGCTCACTTGAGAAGGACCTGCTGAAAAAGTACGGGACGGCCACACCTGAGGCGATGGTCGAAAGCGGCATGCGTCATGTCCGCATACTCGAAGACCTCGGTTTTGGCGACATCGTGATCTCGCTCAAGGCCTCGGATGTCAATCGCATGGTCGCTGCCTATCGGCTGATGTCTGAAAAGGTAGATTATCCGCTTCACCTGGGCGTTACCGAGGCTGGCACGCCCTTTGGCGGAACTATAAAATCGGCCATCGGGCTTGGAATGCTCCTGCACGAAGGGATAGGCGATACGATCCGCGTTTCGCTTGCAGCCGAGCCGCATGAAGAGGTCCGCGTCGGCTGGGAAATTTTGAAATCGCTTGAGCTTCGCAAACGCGGCGTTACAGTCGTCGCCTGCCCGACCTGCGGGCGGCTTGATATCGACAACTTCGTCGAGATCGTTACCGAGGTCGAACGACGGCTCGCACACGTCGAAGAGCCGCTGCATCTTTCCATTATGGGCTGTGCCGTAAATGGCCCGGGCGAGGCCCACGATAGCCAGCTTGGCATTACTTTTGGCCGCAATGTTGGGATGATCTTCAAGGACGGCGTGCCGATGCGGCGGGTTGCGGGTGCGGACATCGTCGAGGAGTTTGTCAAAGAGGTCGAGCTGCTGCGAAAGGAAGGCTCTTCTGCAAAACCTCTCACCGAAGACAAGCCGCTCGTCCAGATCACCTAAAGTCGAAACGTGAAAAGGTGGAAGTGTGAAAGGGCCGCAACCGGAGCGGCCCTTTTTTCTTGTTCACCTTTTCACTATCGCACTATTGCTAAGGATAGAGCACCGTTAGCGGCCAAACCGGAATATTCCGTAGCACGCCGAAGACAAGCATTGTCACGAGCAGTCCGCCGATCAGATAAGGCGTATCAAGCCGAAGTTTCAGCCCGCGTCCGCGGATCGCCAGCAGCAACAGCGAAATAAAAGCCCATCCAAACACAAAGCTCCAGATCGGTATCATCGCGTTGAAATCGACCGCAGTTATTACATCGCCCCGGAATAGTGCGTGAAATCCGCGGGTCAGTCCGCAGCCCGGACATGCAAGGCCGGTCATCGTGAAAAGAGGGCACACGGGGAAAACGCCGGCGTCAGAAGGATCGAGCAGAGCGACCGCGACACATCCTCCGGCCATTGCGGCTACGCCGCCCGCGGCCAGCATTCTCTCTGCACGCGGCGAGATCGGAGAACTTCTTACTGCATTTTCCAACTGCATCTATCCTCAATTTCCTGCCGCCATTTTTGTGAAAAGAGCGTCCATCGCGATGCGTCGATTAATATTTACGTCGAGCGACTCACGCAAGTTCTCGATCTCGGTATTCCACGCTGCCAGATGAGATCTGTCCGTTTCCTCAGCGATCAATGCCAGCTTATCTTCGAGGTCGGGATTCTTCAAATGCGTCGACTCTCCGCCGACGGAAATATGCCATACGTCGTTAATCAAAGACTGCAGCAGATCGAGCGACGTTTCAAAACTGTCTTTTTCCTTTCCGTCGGCGATGGCCTCAGACGTTTTCAATTGCGCTGCGCGATCACCCCGAAATACAGCGTTTTCTAATACTCCCAATACCCTTTCACGTCGTGCCTTGAGATCATTAACGTCAAGTTCAACTGCACGCCCGATACTGCCCAATGCGAATTTCGCCGCCAGCCTGGCATCTTGCTGGTGAGATCCTTTGTGCTCGGTCAAATAATGTTCGATATCGTGCTCTGAAACCGGAGAGAAACGGAGCTGCTGGCAACGCGACAGGATCGTCGGAAGCAGAGCATCAGGCCGCGAGGTCACCAAGACGATGTGTGTCGAAGGTGCGGGCTCTTCGAGCGTTTTCAGCAGGGCGTTGGCCGCCGCATCGTTCATACGATCGGCATCGTCAACGATAAAGACCCGTGCTCTGCCCTCGTACGGGCGAAAATTCGCCTCTGATTCCAGGTGACGAATGGCATCGACCAGAATATTACGGCCATAGGGCATGACCATGCCTATGTCGAGATGTTCGCTGATAATGACGCGTCTGTGAGCATCGCGGTCGTCCGATTTTGGAAGCTCAAAAACACCGGCTCGTTTGCATGCCGAGCACTTCTCGCAGGGTTCCAAGCCCTGTGGCTCGCTGCAGACAAAGGCCCTCGCAAGCTCGATCGCAAATTGCTTTTTGCCGATGCCGTCGATGCCTGTAAAAAGCATCGAATTCGGCACTCGGCCGCCCTCGATCAGCCGCCGGAGGGCCGATTTGATAAAAGCATTTCCGATGAGCCTTTCGAACATCAGTTAAGTAAATTCCCTATCAGCATCCTGACATCGTGTTCGATCGCGGCTACTCCGCGTCCCGCGTCGACGACACGAAAACGCTCAGGCTCGCGGTCCGCAATAGCTAGGTAGGCATTGCGAACGCGTGTGTAAAACTCTGCCGTCTCACCGTCCATCCGGTTCGCTCGCGATGCAGCATGGCGGTTTTCCATACGTTTAAAGGCAGTTTCGACCGGAATATCAAAAAATACTGTCAGGTCCGGCTCCAGTCCGCCCGTGGCAAGGCCGATCACCTCGGCGACCAGATCCGCGTCAAATCCGCGGCCGCCGCCCTGATATGCCTCGGTCGCATCCGCGTAACGGTCTGAGATGACGACCTTGCTTGCGGCGAGAGACGGCCGGATCAGATGTTCGACATGCTGCGCCCTGTCGGCGGCAAAAAGCAGCAGTTCAGCAAGCGGAGATACTGTTTCGTCCGATTCCAGAAATGTCGCACGCAGACGGCGTCCGAGAGGCGTTCCTCCCGGTTCGCAGGTGGTCACGACATCGTGCCCCGAGGCACGCAAATACGTTTCGAGCGACCTCAACTGCGTGGTTTTGCCGCTGCCGTCGATGCCCTCGAATGTGATGAACTTGCCCTTCAAAATGCGTTATTCGGACGCGGCTCTTTCCAGCGAAATGGACGAGATCGCGTGTTTGAAGATAAGGACCTCGGCCCCGGAAACGTCTAAGAGCACCGAGAACTTGTCAAAGCTCTTGATGCGGCCGGAAACCTTGGCTCCCTGCAAGAGATGGATCGCGACCACAATACGTTCGCGCCGTGCAGAATTTAGAAACGCATCCTGAATGTTCTGGGACGATTGTTTTTCCATAGTGCCCTCACCGGCCGCAATTTCACTCATAAACACGAAGATTATAGCAAAGATTCAGATATTTGCAGGGGAAGTTTTCCTAATTTTGGGCAGACTCATGAATCTCTCTCAAGAGCTGACTTTGGACGTCGGCATCGCCGCCGAAACCCCGCAGCCAAACGGCGTCCGGCTCGCGGCGAAACCAGGTCAATTGGCGTTTGGCATAGTTTCGAACATCCTGTTTGCTCTTTTCAATGGCCGATCCGAGGTCGCGTTCGCCTCTAAGATACTCACATACGCGGCGATAACCGTGAGCTCCCAGCGCATTGCCGCTCTCATTTATACCGGCCGCGATCAGTTGTTTCACCTCGTCAACAAGCCCCGCAGCAAAATGAGCATCTGTGCGTGCATTTATTCTTTCGTAGAGAACATCACGCGGCGGATCGAGGACAAAAAGCCGTATTCGTGAGGCAAAATCATGCGGCTCGGCACGTAGCGGCTGAACCTCGCTGATGCGTTTTCCGGTCTGAAAATAGAACTCAAGTGCCCGAATTGCACGAACATGATCCCGGCGTTCGATGCGGGCCGCGGCCGCGGGATCGATGCGGGTGAGCATGCGATAAAGATGTTCTACGCCGCGGCGTTTGTGAATGTTCTTGAACCTCTCACGCAGCTTGGCATCAGTTTTCGGGCTGTCAAAAAGCGGCTGCCGCAGCGTACGAAGATAAAATCCGGTTCCGCCGATCAACACGGGCACTTTGCCCCGCGATTCCACCTCGCGGATCTTTTCCACTGCATCGCGAGCCCAATCAGCGGCCGTGTAATTCACGTTCGGATCGACGTAATCGATCAGATGATGCGGAATTCCCTGCTTCTCTTCTTCACTCGGTTTCGCGGTCGCTATCTCGATGCCGCGGTATATCTGAACGGAGTCAAAATTGATGACCTCGCCGTCGATCTGCTTGCACAAAAACACACCGAGCACCGTCTTGCCCGAACACGTCGGACCTGAGACAGCGTAGATCGCCTTGGGCTTTTGCTCAGACATTCTGAGAAAAGATTAGCACGCAAACTGCTGACAGCATGCTACCTGGAACTGGAAAATAAGAGTGCGGGATTTAGTTTGAACTGCAGCATTTTCGCGGATTCGCGGCCACCGTCACCGCCTTTTCGCTGCATAGTGATACGGCCGATCTTCAGGTTGCCGCTGCGTGTGACCTCGACGGGGCCTTCTGAAAAGAATCTGACCGCTTCGTCTGACGTCACGATGATGTGGCTTTTTTCGCCGCCGGGCTTCCACGCGACCATGAAAAAGTCCGCTTTGTTCGCTCCCTCGCCGCGGATCAGATCCTCGACAATACGCTGCTTATTACTGGTGAAAAACGCGACGACGTTTTCGCGGGCTTCCTTTTCCAACTCGGTCAGAAACATACGCTCCGGCCGCCGGGACTTGCCGTTTGGCGGGTCTTCGCCGACAAATAGCCGCATCGCCGCGACGACGTCCGAGGGTATATTCCACATCTTCGCGTATTGCCGCAGCCATCGCTTGTCGATCTGATTAAAGCCGTTCGGACTCGAAACCAGCTTGATCGAAATGCCGTGGCGAAACGTAGGCCCATCGATCGACTTGACCGTTACGACGACATCAGCCTTGTCGCCGTGCGGCTTGAATGCATAAACTGACTCGATCAAGGATGGATCATGCCCCAACGTGCGTAGCCACGCCTTTGCATCCTCATCCTCACGCCATTTATTGAACTTGTCGCGGATCTCATCCTCGTTCCGAAACCCGCCCTTCGCCGTCTGCGAGCCGCGTTCGACCGCCGCCGAACGCACGGGCGCCTGAGCGAACGAAATCGATCCGCTTGCTGCGATCAACAGCAATAAAACAAGCCCGCGAATAGCGCTTTCCGCCTTTGTGTGTCGCATTGTTAACTCGGGAATGCCCCTTGATCACGATAGCGCAGAATGGCAAAGAGGTAGAATCTTGCGACATCGGTATCCGACGGCCCAAATCGGTGCGTTGATAACGCAGAGAGTTTTTCCGGCAACTCAATACAACTGATCTGATCCTTGCCTCATCAGCGTTTTAAAGGCCACTAGAATTCGCTTTGGAAATGGCTAGATGGGCTATTGACATTTTTTTGGGGGGGTATAATGCGGGAAATTTCATGCTTCATTCTCAAATCTAATTCTGATCGAACACATTTTAGGGAAAGGAGGTCTCCTTGCGATGATCAGTTCTGTGTATGTGAAAGTCCGAAACTATTTAGTTGCTTCCGTGGTTTGTTTGCTATTGTTCGCCTCGTTCAGCCTCTGTTTATTTTCTCAGGAGCGACAACAGCTTCCGACGGGTCCAAAACCTGATCAACGTCAGATCGACCGGATCAACGCGACCGCGAAAAGGCTGGATTCGCTTCTAAAAGAATCGGCTCTCCCGATCTCCGGCTTTGATCTCATTGCCCGGAATTGGCGTGATCGAATTCGGGATAAGGCGGGGTTGATACCGCAATTTACCGAGTCTCGCCGGATCAATACTGCGGAGATCGCCGGAGTTTACGTTGGTGATGAGGTTGAATTTCCCGAACATACCATACTAACTTCGGACGTGCTGATAGTAGCTAATAGGATCCGATTCTTGGGCAGCGACATAAGGATATCCGGTCCCCATGCCGTATTTTTCTTCGCCCTTGAATCTACTCAGACCGGATCTCCGCGAGGAAAGATCACTATCAATACAAGTGGTTTGGGGCGCAGAGAGGCTCACTTTGCGAAATGCCGAATGTCCGGCGAAACTAACTGTAATTTGGACGGAAGCCCCTACACCAGTTCAGAGGTTCTTAGATTGATCGAACAAGACCAAAATACAAGTGGAGCTCCGGGTCAAGATGGGCCGAATGGAACTGACGGCTCAAATGGCGCGAACGGAAACGACGGAATGAATGGAAGTAACGGCTCATGCCTTACTCGAAATTTAAACGGTGAAAATGGTATAGACGGCGGTGATGGAGCTCACGGAGATGATGGGAGCATCGGTGGAAATGGCACTCCCGGTGGCAATGCCAATCCTATCATCTTTCATGCGAATCCAAATGACCAGAACCCGGTTATCCTGATTGCGAACGGTGGATCCGGGGGAAATGGCGGGAATGGTGGACATGGAGGCTCAGGAGGAAACGGTGGACATGGCGGAAAAGGCGGGAACGGCGACGCATGTTCTTGTTCCGAGCTCGGGAACGGCGGCAATGGCGGTAATGGCGGCGACGGTGGAGCCAAGGGATACGGAGGAAACGGCGGTAACGGTGGTAACGGAGGAAACGGCGGCGATATTACGATCCACTATCCACCGTCCTACAATACTGGTCTGATATCGACATCCAGCGTTGGCGGCAATGGCGGTGCCCCCGGAACGGGAGGCTACACCGGTTCGCTTGGCATCCCTGGAACAGGCGGATCTCGCGGCGTCGCCGGCTCATATGGAACATGTTATGGCTCGAACGGAGCGGCCGGACTGAACGGCAATCTTTGGAAACACGGCGGAACCGCGCCATCACCCGGACAAGGAGGAAATGGCGGTGACGGAGGAGCGATTACTTATGTTCCGACAGGAGGTAGCGGCGGATACTATGAACCGGGAGGATTCGGCAACGGCTGCACACATTGGTTTTGGGTTTGGTACACATGCACGTTGCAGAATGAGCGTGCAGATGGAAAGATGCCGACAAGGGGACGGCCGTCGTTAGATACAACGCTCTTCCCTATCGCTGCTTCCGTTCGGCCGCGTGACACGTCGTTAATGAAAGAGTCTGTTTGAGTATGCGAAATTATCCATTCGCAATATGCGGGCTATTGGTAGCTGGCAGGTTTTGATTGACAACGAACTTTTGGATCATTTGGTCGGGCAACCAAGAGGATCGCCCAATTTAGCTAATACATTGCTGTTAGTTCAACTCCGGTGTAGTAATGACGGATGATCTCGTCGTATTTCACGCCCATTTTCGCCAGGCCGAATGCGCCGTATTGGCACATGCCGACGCCGTGGCCCCAGCCGCGGCCGGTGAAGGTGAAACTTGTCACGCGGTCGCCCGAATAGCGTTTGTTCATTACAAAAAGCTGTTCCGGCAGCCGCAGAGCGGAGCGTATCTTACCGCCTTTGAGCGTTTTAACGCCGTTCGAACCAATTATTTCAAGTTCGACGGCACGCCGCGAATAACCGACCTGTTTGACGTTTAGGTCGTAAAGCGTCCCTATGCCGCGCACATATCGCGAAAGCCGCGACTGCACCTCGGCGGCCGAGCCCGAACGGGTCCAGTTGACCCACGGCGACATATTTTCCGCAGTGGTCGGCGTTTCGGTCGGCTGTATCTCCAGATATTTCACGGCGCCGAGAGCATCGAGTTGGTAACGTACGTTCTCGCCGCCGACAAGAGCCGCTTCGCGAACCGGATACATCGTTCCGCCGAAATCCCGGAACAGGAACACATCAGGACGCACATTCAACTGGCGGTCTGTCCTGCCCATTCTAAAGACGAGCTTGCCGTCAACTGTCGGCCGAGCCACGCCCGAGAGCATTTCCGGCGTCCATTTGCGGCGGTCATAAATTTGGCCGATCAACCGTATCAACCTCGCTCGCGTGAATGGCCGTCCGGGCTGAAACGTCTGGTCGGCATTAATCGAAAAAAGCCCGTCGCGCATCAGCATTGCGATCTCGGCACGCCGCTCACGCGGGATCTCCGATGCGTCGGCAAATCCCAGCAAATAGTTGATATCCGAATCCGTCAGCATCGTATCCGCGACGCCCGGAGCGTACGCTAACGACGCTATGATTCGGGCCAGTTCCACCGGATTCGCGGATTGTCGCGTGACCTGCGGTGCCGGTTTGCCGAAGCGGATCGCAAGCTGGCCGAGCCAAAGGTTCAATTCCTGCTCACTCGGAATATCCGTGAACCAGTCGTCCGTCATCGGTTCATTGGGCAGATAAAATCCGTTCGCTGCGAGCAGTGACATCCGCCTTACAAGCTCTAAAGATGCATCGTCGCGGACACGAGGCTGCGGTCTGTTCGACCTGATAAGGAACGGCTCGAAATGACGGCGTCCTTCCAGCGAGCATTCCACACCTCGCAGATACGGCTCGGCCTTCTCAAAAACGTTCTCCGAATTTTCCGTTCGGCCGCCGCAAGTTGATGTGTAATAAGCGGTTATGGGCTTGCCGTTGTACATCGCGACGATCCCGCGGGTTTCGCGAACGGCTTGAGTACCCATGCGATTCTCGATCGAAACGCCTTTATAGACCTGTGACCAGACGGTGGGCACCATATCAAATCCTTGCCTGCCGTAGGTCCCAATGTTTGCGATGGCGTATGTCCTTGCCGCAACCGCCTGTGCCTTTTGAGCTTCGAGCTGCGGAAGGCCAAGCTCTGCCGGAACGACGCCGAGCAGGTATTCCTCGATCGGAACCTCGTTTACCACTGTTAAGGAGCCGCGTGCATTTACGAATACTTCGATACGGCCACGATAAGCCTTGCCATTATAACGGACGGGATTTGCACGCTCATTCGCTGAACCAAATGCCACTGCACGCAGAGATGAATATTTGGCCATCTCGCTCGGGCCATTGACCACGACCTCGCGAAGACTAGGATCGATCGCTGCCGCGCCTGTTGCCGCCGCGGAACCCGTCGGGCGTATCAAACTGCGAACCTCGCCTTTGGCGCCTGAACGAACCTGCTGCGACAGATCGACCGCGTCTTCAGAGGGCCGCACACGACGCTCTCCGATAATTACGGCGTCGTCAAAGCCCTTTTCTTCGAGTTTTGCTTTCAGTTCTTCGGCCTCAATGTTTGATTCCTTGACCGAACCGACGACGACCTTCCATTGAGACGACGCGGCATCAAAGCTGACAACAGATGTTTCACCGGCCAACTGGCGAATGTCGCGAGAGAGAATGTTTGCATCTTCCTGGGTGGGAAGGTTTTGAAATTCCACGCGAAACACCTCGACCTCCGGCGGCCGGTATGAACGGGCAGAAACGGTTACACGATTCGCCGCGAGCATCCGGTCACTCTCTTCCGGCGAGTATGCGACCAGCGTTGTGTCGGTGGTCGTGATAGACGCCGTCGGAACATTAGTCGCGAGGCCGATCCGGATGAGCGGTTCGGACGTCAGCCGGCGAAATTCATAACCGCCCTGTCCCGATACGCTGACGGCCGAGAGGGCAAGTGTTGCACCGCAGTACAATAGCGATATGATCAGGCTTATAGAGTTGCGTAAATTCACTTTAGTTCCAATGAGTTGAATATTAGCGGGAACGTCGCCCAAGTCTGTGCGCGGTGCTGCGGACGGAAAGCGAACAGCACGATCTCGCCGCGGCCTGCTTTTGCGACAGCCATCGCGGTCTTGCCGTTTAACATACGCTCGCCCAGCATCCAGCCGGACATTAACGCGTTGCGCAGTGCATATTGAGCGACGATCGTTACCTTCTGCTCGTCCTCGACCTCAAACGCAGAGCTGTTAGTAAAATATGCTGCCGTCTCGTCGGGAACACCTCGTGACATAGGCAGTTCCTTGTCCACCTCGATCTTCAAGATCGAGCCCGGATTATAGAATTGCCGACGCTCGACACCTTCGAGGGCGTTTTTCATCGGCAGGCCAAAGCTCTTGATCACCAGCGAGCACGAACGGTCAAAACACACCAAGCGGCCGCCGTTCTCGACAAAGCGTTTGATGTTGGCAACGCCTTCGTCGCCGATGCCGCCGGCAAATTCGTCGGGGTATCTGTCGGCGCTCAGGCCGCGTAGTATGTTGTTCTCAGAATCAGACGGAAGCACAAGCACGTCCAGTTCGAGCTTGTTGCTGCGGACGTCCGCCGGCATTACCGACTTGAACGGTATCTGAAAAGTGTCAAACACAAAACGCGTCCAGCCTTCGTCCATTGACGAAGTGTATGGCTTGTATAGACCAATACGCGGCTTGGTCTTAAGCGGATTAGCGATCTTGGGAAACGGCCCCGATGCCGGCGGCAGATTTAGCACCGAACGTGCTCGATTGATATCGTTGACCGGTTTGATCGTGTTTTGAAACTTCTTCTGGTCTTGGATATCCCAAATTTCCTGAGCGTCGATGCCCATTTGCATCCACAGCGTCCAGCCCGCAACGTCGTAAGGTGTGTCGGGTTCGCCGTTCGCTCCGACGCGTCGAGGATATGTTTGCGGTTCGAAAAGGCTGAGGATGTTATTTCGCTGCGGCTGATCCGTAAATATCAAAAAGCTGCCAAGCGGTATCTCATGAAACTCTTCCTCTTTGCTGTGCTTGACCCACAGTTCGTGCGTCATCTCGTGCACCTCGATGCCCTGCCACATCAGTATCTCAAGAAATCGCGCGACCGTGTGCGGTATCGGCTGGCCCGCGAGGACGACATATGCCGATGGGATATCATCGCGAGTCTGAATGTTTTCCTTACCTAAACTGTAGAAATTTCGAAGGTATCGCTCACGATACTTCGCGGCCTGGAGCAATATGGTCCGGCTGGAGATCATCTCGATCTCTGCAATGTCTTTCGGCCCCCATTTTCCGCCGGTCCAAGGCTCAGGGTGATTGATCGCAGGCTCCAGCGGCGAATTAAGTCCGCGTGCAGGCCTCGTTTGCCCAAGCGTCTCGCGGTTTATCGTGACCGGAGTCATCAGGTTCGCGCTGGCCGCTTCCGACAATATGCCGATCGAATTGTGATAGTAAGGTGCAGTTCGAAAGCCGCCGTGCCACCACATATCGAAAGTCGTATTCGTTGCGACGCCTTTGATGCCCTTCGCCTGCAGATCGGCTGCCATTTTCAGGCCAACAAGGCCGACCTCGCGAACGATGGTCGGCGAAATTCGCGGATAGGCCGGATCGTGAAACGGCGGAATGACAAAACGTGGGCCGTTCTGACCCATCTGATGCACATCGAAAACTATCTGCGGAAACCATTGCTGCCAAAAGAGTTTGGTGATCGCACGCGTTTCGGCGAGGTTGAGCATGAACCAATCGCGGTTGTTGTCATGACCGGCGTAATGGTGATAAAGCTCCGGCGGTGCGGTGCCTTCGCTCTTTGTGCCGAGCGTCTTTCGGTACCAATCGGCGACCATGTCGATGCCGTCGGGATTGGATGAGGGTATGAGCAGCAGAACCGTGTTTGCCAAGATCTCTGCCGTTTCAGGGTCGTTCGCGGTCGCCAGCTCGTACGCGAGATTCATCGACATCTGCGAGGCAACGATCTCGTTCGAATGTATCGAGCACGATATCGCGACCACGGTCTTGCCTTCGCGGACGAGCCGCTGCATCTCTTCTTCGCCGGAAATTCGCCGTGGGTCGGCCAGCTTTGCATTGTTTTCGCGAACCCTTTCGATATTGCGAATATTGTCAGGCGACGAGATGAAGGCCGCGATCATGCGCTTGCCTAAGGTCGTATTGCCGAATTCCCGCACCTCCACGCGGTCGCTCGCACGGCCGAGTTTGTCGAAATAATCTGTGATCTGCGTCCAGTCGGCGATGGTGCGTTCGTCGGTGGGCTGAAAGCCGAGAACGCTTTTCGGCGACGGCACCTGAGCGACAACCGCCGCAGAAAACAGTAGAATCAATGCGGCAATTCGAACTGGAAAAAGATGTCTGAGCATGTGCGGCACGATATGGCGTTGAGCCTGAGGGAGAACGAAAAGATTGCTTTTCCTGTCCCTGAGTCTAACAAATCGCGGCTTGCCGGGAAACTTCGCTATTGGTGGAGTTGGTTCGTAGCTTGCTTTTTGCTCCTCATCATCGGCCCGCCGGCACTTATAATTCTCGGCATCATCAACAAGAAGATGTGGCTGCATCCCATTGCAAAATGGGGTGCGGAAAAATGGCTGTGGGCGTGCGGCGCGACGATCAAAGTAACGGGCCTTGAGAACCTGGAAGTAGGCCGCTCATACGTTTTTGCTGCAAATCACCGCTCTTATCTCGACACTGCGACGCTCTTTTTTTACACAGGCAGAAAAATGGGCCTCGTCGCGAAAAAGGAACTGCTGAAAGCACCGATCCTCGGGCAAGGGATGCACTATGTAAAGATCTTCGCGATCGACCGCTCAAACCCCGAGCGGGCGATGCGTTCAATGGAAAAAGCACGCAGGGTGCTTGAGGAAGGATATTCCTTCGGCATTTTCGTCGAAGGAACGCGCGCGATGCCGGGCGAACTTCTGCCGTTCAAGAAAGGTGCTTTTCATCTTGCGTTTCAGACCGGAGCACCGATCGTACCTGTTGCGATCAAGAATACGGACGTGATGATGGGCAAACGTACAGGCGTAGCATACGCTGGCGAGATCGAGATGGTCATTTTGCCGCCCATCGACATAGAAGGAAAGACAGCGGAGAACGATCTGATGGACGTGCTTGTCCGCACACGAACGGCGATCGCTAACGAGTTATATTCCTGAATTCACGGCTTTCTCGGCGTCGGCGAAGGCTCCGGCGTCGCGGGCTCGTCGTCGTCGAGGATTCGCACGTCTGTCCTGCCGAGTTTATAGTCGGTGAACCGAACCCGCATTCTTATCTTGATCACCTGACCGCTGTCAAAAACAAGTTCGTCGTCAGATCGAGCATCGGTCGGGAACCAGTATTTTCCGTCGATCTGCTCGCGAGTGGTCTCGACTATCGGGAATTTGTTGGTTTTGGTTTCAGGGACCGCCTTACCGCGGCTTTTTACGATCATCAGATCGTCCTTGTCCACCCAAATGCGGCCTGTGAATAGCCGCATTTTTGTCTTTTTCGGGTCGGGAATGGCCCTTGGCGTGACGTCAAATATGTACAGATCCAGCTCGTCTATGCGTTCGGTTCCGACGTACGCAACGCGATACTGATCCATAAAACGCGGTTCGAGGGCGAAAGGATTTACACCGCCGAGGTCTTCCAGGTCTTCGGGCGTGACGAATCCGGGCGGAGTTGTTGCGACGGGAGCATGGACCACACGTTCAAAACGCGTACCGTCCGAGCGAAAGGTCATGAAAGAATCACGGCGGAATGTGCCTGTGATCTGCCCGCCGAGCCCGATCGTCTGCACCGTAGCAAAGCGGTTGAAAACGTAGTACGACAGAGCATAGCGAAACTCGCTTTCGTGTTCCGTTACCTTTTTAATGATCCGCTCGGCGTCTGCCTGCGACATGCCGCCGCCCGCGATCACCGTCTGAGCCGCCGCAGGCATCGCAAAAAGCATCGCCGCCGTGGCTAAAACACTCGCTCCAATTACTCTTTTCATACGCCCTTTATTGTAAACCCTAAACTCCTCTTCAGATGCCTGCTGCACCGCAAAAGTTGACCGGATAGCTTTCCAATCGAATACACCTCAAAAACTTCTGTATCTTTTTTCACATTTTTCTGACGGGTTTTGCCGCGGTTCTTTGCGTTAGTAGATAGAGGGGAAATTTTCGTCGAGAGTTGACCTGTCCGGAGGAAGAATCATGAATATGAATACCACATCGTTGTTCCCACGTTTTCAATGGAGTTTGTTGGTGGTCGTAGTGATCTTGGTAATGATGGCCGTGATCAGCTTTGATCCGTTCGGCATCTTTCCCGGCGTTGCGAACGCGCAGGTCGGGGACAATAGCAGGAAAGGACTCCATCCCGTCACGGTGAGCGAAGACGAGGGCATCCCGAAGATGTGGGACATTCGCTCATCCAGTGAAGAGAGCGACGTCGATGCGCTAAGGCAATTTAGAGATAGAGCCGGCCTGAATGCGGCAAACGTGGCAGATATCCGAGAGGATTTCGTCCGCGGCGAAGAGAACTTCAAGCGGTCACACCCGACCGCAAAGGTCGAATACAATCTGGACATCAAGACTCCGGAAGTCATCACTCCAGACGCTTACGCCAAGCGAACCGAATGGCTGTCCGAGCCTTCGGGAGCAAAACGTGTCGATATACTCCGCAATTTTCTTAAGACCAACGATCTTCTTATCGGGCTGGACCAGCAGCAGATCGACAAACTGGACATAGCCGCAGATTATACAAACCCCGACGGCAATCTTTCATACGTTCATCTCGAACAAAAGATCAACGGAATTCCCGTATTCCGCAGCGAAGTAAAGGCGGGATTTACCAAGAGCGGAGAGATCATTCGGGTCATAAATAACCTCGCTCCGGGCGTCGATGAATCTCGAATATCGACCGAATTTGGTGATTCATTTGCCGCTGTTAGTACGGCGCTTGCCCACATCAGGTCGAAAGAAAAAGTTGAAGCTATTGACAGGAATCTTGCCGAATCAACCGAACTGATCGACGTTTACGGCACGGGCGACTGGGCGACACGAGCCGAGAAAATATATTTTCCTACTGAACCCGGGATAGTGGTTCCGGCTTGGCGGGTACTCATCTGGCAACCGGTCAATGCATACTACGTCATCGTGGATGCGGAGACGAATACCGTGCTTTGGCACAAGAATATCACCGACGATCAGACACAGTCTGCAACCTATCAGGTCTATCAAAACTCATTCGCATTTATGCCGATCCAAGATAGTCCGGCTCCGATGTCGCCGGGGCCGAACAGTCCGCTGCTCGGCACACAAGGGTCTATTGCAACACGCACAAACATTTCATTGGTCGGCAATAGCGGGTCATACTCGTTTAACAACAACGGGTGGATAACCGACAACGACAACGGCACTTCCGGTAATGCGGTTCGAGCGGGTATCGACCGCGACGGAACTAACGGCATTGATGCGATCCAATCGGGCGACACAGCCTGTCCCGGTACGGGATGCCGCGTGTTTACATCCACGTGGAATCCGCCGCCGGGCAATCCCACGCCGGGGGATAATCCAATTACAACTCAGGCTCAACGGGGAGCGGTGATCCATATGTTTTATACAACGAATTGGGTTCACGACGAGTTTTACAAGGTTGGATTCACAGAACCCGCCCGAAATTTTCAGCTAAACAATTTTGGCCGCGGCGGTTCGCAGAATGACCCTGTCCATGCAGAAGGCCAGGATTATTCCGGTACGAATAACGCAAACTTTGCGACCGGTGCGGATGGTATTTTCGGGCGTATGCAGATGTATATCTTTACATACGCAAGTCCGAATCGAGACGGTACAGCGGACACAGAGATAATCGTACATGAGATCGCTCACGGCCTATCGCATCGACTTCATGGTAACGCCAGCGGCCTAGGCAATCAGGGTGGAATGATGGGAGAGGGTTGGGGAGACTGGTATGCCCATACCCTTTTGGCCACGCCGTTTGACAGTCCAAACGGTGTATATGGAATGACTGCATACACGCAATTGAATAGAACGGCCGGATATACAGGCAACTATTACTATGGGCTCCGACGATTCCCAACTTCGGTGATCGCATCAAAGGGCGGGCCCAATAATCTCCCTCACAACCCGCTTACCTTTGGTCACATTAACTCGGACTGTGACGAAACTCTTGGAACGACAACGACGGCCGTTTCAAGTGCATTTCCGAGAAACCCTACGTCGGCAACGGCCGGGCTCTGCTCACAGGTCCACAATGCCGGCGAGATCTGGAAATCAGCGTTATGGGAGGTGCGGTCTCTTATGCTCGCTCGCTTAGGTTTCGAACCGGGCACGCAAAGGGTCCTTCAGGTCGTCACTGATGGAATGAAACTGTCGGCGATCAATCCGAATATGATACAGGGACGTGATGCGATCATCCTCGCGGCCTCAGCTTTGTCAGCGTCTCCGGAAAACGCTGCTGATGCCAAGGACGTTCGCGAAGGTTTTCGCCGCCGGGGCTTCGGCTACTCAGCCAGCGTTCAGTCGGAAACGCGAGTGACGGAAGCGTTTGATACCGAGGAGGTCACCAGCGCAGGCATAATCAATGTAACCTCAGGCAACGGGATCATCGAACCGAATGAATGCAATACAATTCGAATTCCGCTTGCAAATAATTCGAGCCAGGTGGTAACAAATGTCTCTGCAGTTCTTTCCACGACGACGCCCGGCGTAACGATAAATGACGCAACTTCCGCATATGCAAATCTGCCCGCAACGGGAGTATCGCGGCTTAACCTACAGCCTTTTCGGATATCGACAAGCAACTCGATCGCCTGCCTTTCGAAGATCAGATTGACGCTGACGGTCACCTATACCGGGATCAATGGGCCAAACTCTGTCTCGGCTTTCAATTTCACATTGGGTGTGGGAACTCAAGGCGATTCTTACACAATTACGAGTTCGAATGAGAATGAGTCGATACCTAGCGGCGGCACCTATATTTCGGGAACACGAACTTATGGGGGCGCAGCCAACGTTCAATTGCCGGAAAATTGGTCGTCGACACTTTACGATCAGTTGGTTACTAACCCAAGGGCATCAACGCGGGGGGTGCTTATGATAAATGTCGGCTCAAGTCTTAACGCCCCGGATGCAAACGCCGAGCTGCCCGGGAGTTTTGGCGGAATTTCTCCTGCTTTGGTGCCTTTCTGGGACGATCTGAACACGTCAACGGACAGGTTGGGAAATAATGGTGGGATATACACCCATACTACAGGAAGCAGCCCAAATCGTGAGTTTTGGATAGAATGGCGTGCTCAGCACAATTCTAATGTAGCGGCAGACGGGGTGACCATTAGATTCGCCATCGTACTAACAGAAGGTACCGATAACTTCAGGTACGTATATGCGTTGACCGGGAGCGGTGGCACGACCGCTAACGCAAACGGACAATCGGCGACTATCGGCGTCCAACGAGGGGCCAATGATAGCAATTTCACTCAGTTCTCGTTCAACACATCGAGTGTTAGCAATGGTCAGACCCTTAGAGGAACTCGCGGCATATGCCCGC
Organism: Acidobacteriota bacterium; assembly: GCA_016700075.1. Taxonomy (NCBI): domain Bacteria; kingdom Pseudomonadati; phylum Acidobacteriota; species Acidobacteriota bacterium. The sequence goes on from CP065000.1 coordinate 1,282,921, forward strand.
AGGGTGCCGGTGTGTGTAATGCAAGCCCCACACCAACCCCTACTCCGACTCCTTCGCCAACGCCGACACCAACACCAACGCCGACACCAACACCGACGCCGACACCAACGCCGACACCAACACCAACGCCGACACCAACACCGACGCCGACACCGACACCGACACCAACGCCGACACCGCAGGCGTGTACATTCAGTAACGGCAATTTGAATCCTCAGGTACTTTCCGCTAATGGCACCGTTGCTGCAACCGGATCGTTCTGGAGTGAGTTGCAAAACAATACAGGCAACTTTGCCGAAGCCAACGGTCTGGCCGGGTTTTCAGCAAGTGAATTGGCGGCCTCGTCCCTGCGGCTCGCTGATGATTTCACCATCGGCGATACATGCAACCTGCAAACCGTGAGTTTTTACGCTTACCAAACCAACGGCCCTGCGACATCGCCATTCATCGCATCGACGCTGAGGATTTGGGACGGTCCGCCGAATGCGGGTGGAAATGTCATTTTTGGAGATACCACAACAGATCGGCTGATCAACTCGCTTGATACGTCGTATTTCCGAATATTTAATTCCTCATTTCCCGCGCCCGGAATTGCACCGACAACGACACGGCGAATCTGGAGAAATACACTCAGCATCAACACCACCTTGGCTCCGGGGACGTACTGGTTTGATTGGAACTCGACGGTGACCGGAAATTTGGTGCATTTTTACCCCGCGAAGACCATTCCCGGCTCAAGGGGCAATCCCGGCGACAATGCGTTGACCTATTCGAGTGCAACAGGCGTCTGGACGGCGGTCTTGGACACGGGAACACCGGCATCGGCACCCGACGTGCCGCAGGATTTCCCGTTCGACGTTGTGGGAACAGCGGCCGGCACCCCGACACCGACGCCATCGCCCACACCAACTCCGGTCGCGACCCCCAGCCCTGCACCCGCGTGTGCTCCAATGTCAGAGACATTCGACGACATTTCACTGCTTCCGGGAACAGGATGGAATCTGCAGAATCTGAGCGATCCGATCGGCACGACCAACTGGTTCCAAGGGATAGAGAGCACGTTTCCTTCTCATTCCGGAGCAGAAAACTCCTATATCGCTGCGGATTACTTGAATACGTCCGGCGCAAATACCATAAGCAACTGGCTGATGACGCCTGTTCTGACACTCCAAGACGGTGCTCGGCTGACATTCTGGACCCGCGGACGTGTCGGCGCCTTTCCCGATCGGCTTCAAGTCCGTATGAGCACTGCCGGCACTAGCACGAATGCAGGCACATCTGCGACAGACGTTGGGGATTTTGCAACCGGGCTTCTGGATATTAACCCGTCATATATCATCGGCGGATATCCCACAAGCTGGACTCAGTACACGATAGACATTACCGGAATGCCCGTTCCTACGTCCGGCAGGCTCGCATTCAGATATTTCGTGGAGAACGCAGGTCCGGGAGGGCTGAACGCTGATTACATCGGTATCGATTCGATGAATTATGCCTGTTCCGTCCCTTCACCAACGCCTACTCCGACGCCAACACCGCCCGTTTGTACGCCTGATCCTGTAGTAACGACGTTGGCGAACAGCGGAAACGGCAGTTTGCGTCAGGCAATGACAGACGCATGTCCCGCGAGCACGGTCACGTTCGCGATGCCTTTGGCCGCAGGCCCCGAGGGCGGCAACGACGGCACCGACACGATCACTTTGTCTTCTGAGATCGCGGTTGCAGTTCCGCTTAACATAATTGGACCCGGTGCCGACCAACTCACGATCAGCGGCGGGAATGCGAGCCGGCACTTCTCGTTCAGCGGTGCCGGAAACAGCGTGAACATCACAGGTCTCACTTTGACTCAAGGTAACGGAGTTGGAGGGGCAAATCCCGGAAGCGGCGGTTCGATAAGGACGAACGGCGTTGACCTGACTATCACGGATACTGTTATTTCCGGAAACAGCATCGTCGGGAGCGGCGGTGCGATCCTGGCGCAAGGCGGTGGATCCGTGACTCTGATCGACAGCACGATCAGTAACAACACAGCTCAAAGAGGTGGAGCATACTACGACTTTTCGTCTGCCGACGCGCTTTATCTTCTGCGAAGCACGGTCAGCGGCAATTCCGCGACAGGTGTAGGACAGACAGCAGGTGCGATCGATGTCATCGGCTCGGTTTTCGTTGTCGGTTCAACGATCAGCGGCAATTCCGCTCCGAATACGGCAGCGAACAGTGCCGGCGGCCTGCTCACCGGTGCGGGTGATACGATCATCCTTGGCAGCACGGTAACAAACAACTCCGTTGCGGGAACCGGCGGTGCAGGCGGGATACGTCATACCGGGGTTCAGCCAAACATAAGCAGCTCGATCATCGCAGGAAACGTGAACAACGCGACGGTGCCCGATACGACAGGAGCATTCGCGTCGCAGGGCTACAATCTGATCGGCAACGTCGGCACAGCAACGGGCTTTACGTCGGTTGGCGATCAAACAGGAACCGCGAGCTCGATCCTCAACCCGATGCTCACGCCTCTGCAGGACAACGGCGGGCCGACATTCACTCACATGCTATTGTTGGGCAGCCCGGCTTGGGACCGCGGCAATTCTTTCGGTTTGACGACCGACCAACGCGGACAGCCTCGGCCAACTGATTTCACAGGCATCGCAAACGCCCCAGGCGGCGACGGTGCCGACATCGGTGCGTTCGAGATGCTGATCCCGACTGTCGCAGGAGTTGAAGTGTCTGGACGTGTACTCACGTCCGACGGACGCGGATTGCGTAACGCCACAGTGACGATGACCGACGTAAACGGCGTTACGCGATCCGCGGTCACATCCAGCTTCGGATACTACCGCTTCGACGGCGTGCCTGTGGGCGACTCATTCGTAATGAGCGTTAACTCACGCAGCTACCGCTTCGTCCCGCGTGTCGTCGTCGTCACAGACACCTTGACGGATGTGGATTTTGTTGGACTGGAGTGAAGTGAGTTGAAAGTGGAGAGTTGAAAATTGAGGATCGCCCCCGAATGCACGGCGGTCGGGTTGTGCCCGACCGTTCGGTGTTGCGTCTAGTTCTCGCTCCTTTTCGCACAGACAGGTTTCTGATCCACGTTCAACCACCCGCTACCACAGGAGGTTCTGACAAGCGTTTCGGCTATACTTCTCTCATTTTCAGGTCGGTGAGCAATGATTCGAATACGGGATCGCCGCGTAGGAATTTGAATTCGGGTCCCATAAAGATCTGAAGTATCCAGGGGTCTTTTACCCTTTGAGCTTCGGCGAGCCATTTGAGCGTGTTTGCACGGTCATTGGCCAGAGCCCCGATGAGTGCGATGCTGCTGGGGGGAAAGTATTCAGCGGCGTAGCGTTTCTCGAGTTCGACGCGCCAGAGTGTCAATCCGTACTGCAACGACTTGGTCTTCAGTGCTTGCCGAACCTTGTTGCTGAGATCGGAGTTGCCCTCTTCGATCTCTAGCGCACGCAAAAATTCGACGACGGTGTCGGCAAGCCTGTTCTCAATAAAAAAGACCGTTCCCTGGTGCCAATGGACAAGGCTGAAATCCGGTGCCGTCATCCTGATGGACTTTAGGCGCGTGTTCGCCTCTTCGACATTTCCGGCGAAAATATGATTTTCGACAATGTTGGCCTGGATCACGTGCGAGGTCGGGTCAAAGCTTTCGGCGATATGCAGCTGGTTCAGGCCTTCGTCGAGCCGACCGATCACGCTCATCATCCAACCGTAACGCAGACGAGGCGTAGGGTCGTTGGGGGCCAAATCGATCGCTCGCACAAAATTGGCCTCAGTTGCCTCCCAGTCGTGATTGTAGAGAAACTCGATCGACGCGAGCGTTGAGAAAGCTTTTGAGAGTTCGGGCGAAAGCTGAAGGGCACGGTTCACTGCTGTCGTAGCTTTCGGGATCGTCTCCGAAGCGGGCAAGTAGCCGTAATCGTAAAGGCCCAGGTACGCATCGGCGACTCCGATCTGAGCCTCTGCGAACTTCGGGTCTAGCACGATAGCCTGTTCGAAATAGCTAAGCGAGTCTAAGAAGCCGACTTTAGTTCGCTGATTCCAGCTATAACGCCCACGAAGGTATGCCTGATAAGCGGCGCCGTTGCGGCGGGTCGCTTCTGGTCGGGGGCCGCCGCCAATGGGCATCCCAATCACTAAGGATGAAGCGATCTTGCTTGAAATTATGTCTTGGATCGCAAACAAGTCTGACGTCTTTTCGTCCAAAACCTCGGACCACACTTGATCGCCGGAGGCTACATTCAGTAGTTTTGCGTTGACACGCATTCGAGAATCACGCAATTGATAATGCCAGCTCACCACAACATCGACTTTTAGAGCCCGCCCGACCTCAATAGGGTCTTTTCTTTCGGCAAACGAACGAGTAACTGTGCTCAGCGGACGGACAGTGAATTCCGATGAGCGCCCGAGCTCCGTGATCAATGCATCGGTCAAACCCAGCGATAGTACCTCATCCTGGCTTTCAGAGTCGAGAGCTACTAACGGTAGTACGGCAATGCTCTTATTTGTCGACGAAATTTGCGAATTGAGATATTCGTATACCCCAATTGATGACGCTGCAACGACAGCCAACGCAACAATTGCAAGTATGAGACGATTTCGCGGCCTTTCCGGGCGAGAATGGCGAATCGGGATCATCGACGAATCGTTCCTCTCCTCAATCCAAGTATCTTCGACTTCGACCCGTTCGATCACGCCGCTGTTCATACTTTCAGTGAGCGCAGTCTCGTCGTCTGCACTTGCATAAGTGATAAGCACCGGAGCCGAGAATCTGTATCCGATCTTTGGGACGGTCTCAATATATGTGGCCAAAGGATCAAGGTCTCGAATAGCTTTTCGAAGCTGTGAAACTGTGTAGGTAAGAGCGTTATCGTCGACGAACGTATCCGGCCATAGCTCTGAGGCGAGGATATCTTTCGGCACCACATTTCCTGAGTTCTCAAGCAGCGTGATCAAACATTTGTACACCTTTGGAGGGAGTCGTTGATGGTTGTCTCCGCAGGCAAGTAAGCCGGATCCGGTTTCCAAACGAAGACGACCGAACTCATAGATCGGGCTATTTTGCTTGATATTTGCTGGGTTCATCAAAACCTCAGAAATTCCTAATGTTTTCCGAAGGACAATGTAAAGGGACTTTTTGAATAATACAGGCAATTCCGAGACGTTTCAAATCAAATATGGCTACAGGGACGCGTAAGAAAGACCGTAAGACGACGATCGAAAGAGTGCCGGCACGGGAGACAGATAGTAGCGAAACGCTGTCGATCCGAAATGCCGGCGATATTTCGATCGAGATATATCTGTCAAATAACGCTCCACGGGTCTTTTCGTTTGCCGGAATGCAAAACATCGAGATCAGAGAAATACCCGGCGTAGGATTTGTCCTAGTCGGAAAATATTGAACTTGTTTAGCAAAGGAGCCAACCCGTCGCAGCCGATGAGAGATTTAGGAGAAATGACAATGACAAAGCGCCGTATAAGTCTAGCCGCCGCATTTTTGCTTTTCGCCATTAGCGTAACCGCCGTAGGGGCGATCACAACCGACCGCATATCGGTAGTCGATCGTGGTCTTTTCGAGTTGACCGAGCCGGATACGATCATCAGCTCAGTTCTGGATCTCGATCGGATGCAAGAGAACAATGCGGTATTCACGGGTGGCGGGTACCGCAGTGCCGCTTGGACAGGTGGCGGGATGTCGGGCTTATACAACATACCGGGTGATTTCCCTGACCTGGCGACTGCCATCGACACGCTAAATATTTCGGGCGTTAGCGGCCCGGTCACGATCAATCTGATAGCAGGGAATCCACAGACGGCACCGGCAGGCGGCTACACCATCGGCAGAACATGTTGCTCAGATCCGATCCTCACAACGACGAGCGCTACAAATACCGTAACGCTTGTCGGCAATGGCAATACGATCACAGCTTCGCCCTCTCATAACGTAGGGTCGTTGACGGACGCGATCTTCAAGCTGATAGGAACTGATTTTATAACCATTTCCGGTTTCGTAATGCTAGAGAATCCTGCCAATACGGCTATGACTCCGGCATCTAACAACATGACCGAGTTTGGTGTTGCTTTGTTTTACTGGGTATCCAACAATGGGGCGCAGAATAATACGATTTCCAACAATACGATCGATCTCGAAAGACTATACCGAAACAGCTTTGGCATCTACAGCAATTCAAGCCATTCCTCATTTCAGCCGACAACCATTGGGAACGCGATCGCAGGTGGCAGCAACAGCGGACTGACGATCACCGGAAACCAGATCACGGATGTTAATTGTGGGATCGTTATCATAGGTGCCACGACAGCGGCAAATCATAACGACGGCCTTACCATTGGCGGATCGGTCGCAAACGGCAATACGATCACGAACTTTGGCAGTGAAATAGTCGCAACCTCATACATCAACTTTCCCGGAGGAATTCCGGGTATCTTGGTCCGAAACACGGTCAACGCCGATATTTCGCATAACTCTGTTTCAAGCGCCCTATATGGCGGCACCGGCAGCCAGACCCTGGCTGGGATCACGATACCGACCTTCTCCAACGTACCGACCGGGACGTTCACCAATTCTATAAATAACAATTCGATCTCACTTAGGTCGGCTGTGGCGAGCGTTTCTCTCGCAGGAATAGTTTCTGATAGCGGCTCTAACACTGCGACTTCGTCGATCAATATCAACAACAACAATTTTCACACCTTTGGACATTCAGTAGCAGGTACTGGTCAGATCCAGTTCATTCGTCAGTGGGGAACTCATTTAAATCAGTCTATATCGGGGAATACATTCACCAATATGTCGGTGAATACGACCAATTTTGTTACGTTCATAAACAATAGCAATACAGCCCCGGCGGGAGGCACCAAAAATGTTAACAACAATTCGATCGTCACCGGATTCACCTCGACGGGATCGGGAACCGTCGTATCCGGGATACAGGGCAGCGGCAGTGATCCGGCAGCGTCGAATATCAATAATGTGTTGAACAATAATTTCTCGAACATTACGCTCCCGGCAGTGTCTGAGTTTTCCGGTATTAGCGTTAGCAATCGGGGAACAAAGACCGTTTCTGGAAACACGATAAGCAATATCACAAGCGGTAGTGGAACGACGAGCGGCATGTCGATCTCGACTAGTCCTCATCCAACCACTGTTACGGGAAATACAATAAGCAATCTCACCGGAGGCGGCGTGGTCGTGGGATTGGCCGTCTCCGACGGAGTTGGCCCGCAGACAGTAACGAGAAATACTGTCAGATCGCTTTCGGGCACGGGCACAGGCTCGGTCGTGAGCGGTATAAGCCTGGCCCCATCATCAACCAACACGGATATTACGATCGCAAACAATTACATTGGTGACCTTACCGCGCCAAATGCCACAAACTTCAATGCCATCACCGGCATGAGGATCCTGACCAACTCAGATACGACGAACATTAAGTTTTATTTCAACACGATCTACGTTAACAATACGTCGTCCGGCGCAGGCTTCGGGTCTTCCGGGATCTTTGTTCAAACAAACACCACGGCAACCACGTCAAATCTTGATCTCCGTAACAACATCATAGTAAATACTTCGATCCATAGTGGTGCTGGACGGACCGTAGCGTTTCGGCGTTCGAGCGGTAATGCAAACGCGCTCAACAACTATGCCGCAACGTCGAACAACAATCTTTTTTACGCTGGAACTCCCGGCCCGAATAACCTGATCTATTTTGACGGTATCAGCGGTGCGGAAACCATCGCGGACTATCGCAACGGTGTTTTTACCGCCGGGACGATATTCCCTCGCGATTCGTTCTCAGTGAGCGAGATGCCGCCGTTCCTAAGCACTGATCCTCTCAGCCCGGATTACCTGCGTATCAGTTCAGTTATTCCGACTCAGGTCGAGAGCGGCGGCCAGCCAATCGCCGGGATCACAGATGATTTCGACGGCGACCTTCGCAACCTGACGTCACCGGATATCGGTGCGGACGAAGGTCCGTTCATCGCCCTCGATGCTTCCGGCCCTGTGATCATTTACACGCCGCTCACAAGCACTACGAGTACGAGCAATCGAATTCAGACAGTTACACTGATGGATGCGACCGGCGTTGCGACAGGAGCTGTGGCTCCACGGATATATTTCCGTAAGAACGCGGGTACATATGTGAGCACAGATTGTTCGCTAACAGGCGGAACCGTCCAGAACGGAACCTGGGATTGTGAGATAGACAACACACTGCTCGGCGGAGTAACGGCCAGCGACACCATCGATTATTTCGTCGCTGCTCAAGATACGTTCGGCAACTTGTCGGGAAATCCCTTTGTCGGATTCGCCGGTACGGATGTAAACAACATTACGAGCGCACCTACCAGCCCGCGAACTTACAATATCTTATTCGAGGTTTCGGGTGATTTTGATATCGGGACCGGCGAAACCTATGAATCGCTGACCAATCCGGGCGGCATCTTTGAATACATAAACAACAATGTCGTAGTAGGCAATATCAATCTCACCATTACGACCAACTTGACCGCCGAGATCGGCACCCACGCCCTGAACGATCTAGGACCGGGCTTTAGCCTGTCCATCAGGCCGGCCTCTGACGGCCTGGTCATATCAGGTGCGACCGTGGCCGGCCGGGGCCTTATCGAACTCAACGGCGCCGACAACGTCACGATCGATGGTGACAATCCGAACACACCTGGAATAAACCGTGATCTTACTATTCGAAACACTGCGGCTAACACGATTACTTTTACCTCGGTTATCCGTATCGCGTTGAACACTACGACGGTCAACAGTGCAGACAATAATATTTTCAGGAACCTAAACATCATCGGCAGCGCAACAGGGCGCAATATTGCCACTCAGACCACAGGGGATAGCGTCGCAAATAGTACCTTCGGTATTTTCGCAGGCAGCGGAGCCACCGGTCCGGGATCGCCGAGCCCGATAACGTCAGTAGTGGCAGGCACCGGCGCAGGGGCGACGGCCATAAACCTTTTGGTCTCAAATAACCGAATAACCATGGTCGGCCGCGGGATCACGATCAATGGAGCTTCGGCAACTATTTACCCGGGGCTGCAGATAGTGAATAACGAGATCGGCAATCCAGTCGAGGGTGATGCCGATCAGGTCTATAACCGTGCCATTACGGCACAGGGATCGTCTGACGGTGTCATTTCCGGCAATACGGTCTATGTCGAGGGATATCTCGCCGGGTCAGGTGGTGGGGCTACCGTTGGTATCGATGTCGGGTCGAACAGCGCTAATGGGACATTCCTGATCGAAAAGAATAGGATCCTCCGGGCTAGGAACAATAACACTGAGACCTGGCCGGCATACGGTATCAATATTGGCGGCAGTAGCAATCACACTGTCCGAAATAATTTTGTCACTAACGTTATCAACAATCAGGTAACGGGGACCGGTGCGTTCAATGCTTTTGGTGCCTTTGGCATTCGAGTCGGTGCGGGAACCGGACACACGATCCATCATAACTCCGTCAATATGCACGGAGCGATGCCGGGCACAACCAACACCAATCTGACCGGTGCGTTTAGCATCTCGTCAACGGGACAGACCGGTCTCAATGTACGAAACAACATTTTCGTGAATACAATAACGGGCGGAAATCCGACGGGTACTCGGAATGTAGCAATGCTCGTGCCGACTGGAGCAACAAGTTCCTTTAATCTGACATTGAACAACAACGATTATTTCGTTGGCTCTGACCCGCAGAACCGTTTGGTTCAGCGAGGACTGACATTTGGGACGGGTGAATACACCCTTGCCGATTTCGATCCGTCAGACACGGCAAACGTGCTCAATTTCCGCAATTACTCGAGCACGCTTTCCGTCGCAGGAACCAATGACGACGCCAGCCTTAAGGTCGATCCGCTCTTCACATCATCTGCAGACCTCCACCTAACGGCCGTCTCGCCGATGATAGATGTCGGCGTGGATGTGGGCGTAGTTGACGACATCGACGGCGATGCAAGGCCGCAGGGCGCGGGTTTTGACATCGGTGCGGATGAAGTGTTTATTGCGGCGCCGCAGTTCACGTTGACGATCACTTTGGCGGGAGCCGGCACGGGAACCGTGACGAGTGCACCGGCGGGCATTCTGTGTCCGGGCGTCTGCACGGAGGACTTTAACGAAAACACTGTCGTTACGCTGTCAGCCAATGCGGACATGGGATCGGTATTTGTCGGCTGGGCCGGAGAAGGCTGTGCGGGAACGGGAACGTGCATTGTGACAATGTCGCAAGCTCGCAACGTGACCGCGACATTCGACGTGGTGCCTTCACCTACACCGACGCCTACGACTGAAGTTCAATTCGGTGCGACGTCGTTTATGGACGATGAATCGCAGTCTGCCGTCATTACGGTGACTAGGACAGGCAGCCTGACCGGGGCGTCGAGTGTGGATGTTGTGCTCGCGGACAATACCGCGATGGGCGGCGTTGCGTGTACGTCTAGTGTTGACTACATCTATTCAGGGCCGATCAATGTGAGTTTTGCGATAGGCATAGCGTCGCAGACCTTCAGCGTGCCGCTTTGTTCGGATACTCTGCTTGAGAATACTGAAACCGTCGATATGTTGCTGACGACCCCTGCGGGTGCGGATATCGGCACGCCTTCGACGGCGACTTTGCTCATCAACGACACCGCGAATCAGTGGCGTAATACAGCACCGATCGAGATGTTCTTGGGCAGCGTCGCTAATCCGCATCCCTCGACCATCACGGCAACGGGAGCACCGGCATCCGTCGGTTCGATCAGAGTGACTCTGTATGATTTCTATCACGACCTCCCGGACAACGTGGATATACTGCTTGTCGGCCCGAACGGCAACAAGTACGTGCTCATGGCCGATGTCGGCGGTCCGGCGCCGGGAATACCTTTCCCGAACCACGTCACGCTGACGTTCTCGGACATCGCCGCACAGACCGTGCCCGACAGCACGCCACCGGCGACCGGCAACTACAAGCCGACTAACTGCGAGACGCCTGTTCTCAGCTTTGCACCGCCGGCTCCGGCAGCTCCTTACGCTGAACCGGGCTGTGCTCTGATCAGGCCAGTCGAACAGTCGCTGTTTGGTAATTTCGGCCTCGCGGACGGCAACGGCGTCTGGAGTCTCTACATTCGGGACGACGCAGGCTCGCCTTTCGCTCCCGACGCTCTCATGGGCGAAATACTCGGCGGCTGGGGACTCGAACTCCTGCCTCCAACATCTGCCGGAGTCGAAGTGTCTGGGCGCGTGATGACGCCCGACGGACGCGGATTGCGTAACGCCACAGTGACGATGACCGACGTAAACGGCGTTACGCGATCCGCGGTCACATCTTCGTTCGGCTATTACAAATTCGAAGGCATCAACGCCGGCGAAAACTACCTGATGGGCGTCTCGTCCCGAACGTACCGCTTCGTCCCGCGTGTCGTCGTCGTCACAGACACCTTGACGGATGTGGATTTTGTTGGATTGGAATAAAGGCTATTGGGATTAGGCTTTTGGTTTTGGGCTTTGCCTCGAATGCACGGCGGTCGGGTTTAGGCAACGGACAGGCTTCTTATCCGCGTTCAACCACCCGCTACCGCAGGTGGTTCGGACAGGGGGTTCACTGTCGGTTGCTGGCGAGTGGGCTAGGGCGACGCTAAGAGCGGGGTTGGTGCTCCTATAATTTTGAAATAGGGAATTTGTGCCATATAATCACTGCGTCCATAAAATAGTCATCGTCATTATATCCGTGAAAAAGTATGCTTGGTGCCGACTCCAGCGCCACTAAGTCGATAAGTTCGGAAGTAACTTTAGTCGTCAGTATAACGAGTGGCGAAATGTCCATATTCCATAGGGGGGAATTCTAAAAGTGTTTAATCGTAGATCAGTAAACCGGATCGCAGTCATTTTCTGTGCGGCGATCATACTTGTTTTGTCTCAGTCAGCCTCTGCTCAAACGTGGAGCGGAAATTTCAGCACGCTTTGGAACAGCGGCAATAATTGGAGTGGAGGTATCGTGCCAGTAGCGGGAGCTGACGTCACGATCGACGCGATCACCCCTAACCAGCCTACTCTGAATGTCAATAGTAACCCTCTAAATTCGATCACGATCTCCGGCGGCACGTTGACTATCAATGCTGCTCTGACCGCTACGACGATCAACATTTCGGGTACGGGAAATGTCGTTGTCGGAGTCGGCGGGTCGATAATTGGCAACGTCAACAAAGGCGGAACAGGAACTTTGAGCCTGAATGGCGGCACGATCAATGGCAGTGTTTCGCTAACAGATGGGATATTCAATGGCGGAGGGACCGTTACCGGATCATTTACGCAAAACGGCGGGACATTTAATGGCGGTTCGACGGCATTTACAGTTGATTCGGCATTTACGCAAACTGGCGGCGAATTCAATGCCGGATCAGCATCGACCTCGTTCAACCTGGGATCGGACTTTATCGGCGGCACTTTCAATCTCGCTGCCGGAACACTGTTCGGCGGCAATGTCACGTTGCAAGGCGCTCTGATAAACGTTACCGGTGGCAACTTCAACATTGGATCGCTGGCACAGAGTTTCGGGGCCTTTCAATGCAGCGGCGGAGCGAGTGTGTCGATACCGGCTCTCAATCAGAGCGGCGGCACATTTAGTGGCGGCAATTGTGCGACGACCACTACGAACCTGAACTTGTCCGGCGGGACATTCAATGCATCGAGCGGCAACACGACCATAAATGGCGATCTAACGATAAGCGGGTCCGGGACATTTAACGCGGGAACCGGAACTGTCACATTCGGAACTTTCCAGAATACGATCAATGTTCCGAGCGTATTGACCTTGAACAACATGACGATCAACAAGACTGGGGCGATCACGAATGTGGTCATCTCGTCGGGGAACGTGGTGCGCGTGAACGGCACGACGACCTTTACCCGCGGTCGAATAAATGGCCCGGGCAATCTGGAAGTGTTTGGGAATGTGTCTGTCGGCTCGACGTTCAGCGGCGGGAACGCTCAGATCATCTTTACGGGTACCAACGTTCAGACACTCGAACGGCTCGGAACGGGCGTGCCCCCGACCGGAGTGTGGACGCTTGATAAACTCGGTGGAAGTGTCTCACTTTTGACTGATATCAATCTCGACGGAGGGACGGTCGCCGTAAACCTTACCAACGGTACTTTCAATACAAACGCATTCACGTTGATGACCGGCGGCCGAACTATTATTGCCACAAACGGTTACGTTAACGGAGCTCTAAGGCGCACGTTTTTCAGTGCGGGAACTGCCAGATTCAATGTCGGTACCGCTGCGGGAGCTGCGCCTGTTGATGTTAACGCGACAGCAGGCACTTTTGGCGGAGGGACGACATTCACTGTACGTGCGAACAGCGGTGTATTGACCGGAGCTCTTTCGGACTATTCCATCACGCGAAATTGGAGCCTCGATCCGAGCCCCGGCGGTATCACCCAGGCAGATCTGACGTTCAATTATCTGCAGACAGACGTTCCCAGTATCGCGATAGAATCAAATTTTGGCGTTCTGCGTCGTACCGGCGTGACGACCGAAAACCTCGGCGGAACCATAGATGTCGTTAACAACACTGCCTCTATCACAGGCGTCACGGCGTTCTCAGACTGGTCGGTCGGAGCCCTGACACCGCCGCCGAGCTGCGCTTTGCCGGTGTTGCGCGGGAATAATGCGACTTCTGCGAATGGGAGAGCACCGCAAGGTTCACGGCAGTTCGTAAACAGTAAATACTTGATACTTGCAAATGAGATGGCGCAGTCCGGTCACACGGGGCCGGTCGGTTCGATCGGCTGGCGTTGGAACGTGCCCAGCCCGCCTGCAGCCGCGGCACCGATTGCTCAGTCGGTCGCAACGACAGGAAACCTCAGGGTGTATTTGCTCGACACACCGGCGGCGGCGACAGCGTTGCCGAATGCCACCATCGACCCGACAGGATTTACCAAGATCATTGACGGCACAATTTCGATACCTGCGGGTATTGCAGAGATCAACATTGACGTACCGATCGGCGGTCCGGGTACTTCGTTATTTACACCGACGCCCGGCAATGCGGTAACGGTATTGTTTGAATATCAAACCACCAGTCCACTTGCAACACCACTTGGAGGGCCCAATGTTTTTTCCACGACTGCTGCTTCAGGTAATGTCCTTTCAACATATCAGTCGCAGACCGTGAACGGGACCGCCGGTACATTCTCAAACTTCCGTCCGGAAACTCGCTTTGGCACATTCACATCTAATGATGCTAGTGTCACACAGATTTATTCTTATGGTGAGGTCCCACTTGGACTCGCGTCGCCTAAAAGCATTCGTGCCTTTGTCAGGAATCTAGGCGTCAACAGCCTTGTCAACTTGCCGGTAACTCTCGACATCACTGGGGCCGAGGTCTTTACCGACACGCAAACGATCCCTGCCCTTCCGGGCTGTAGCCAATCCGTTGTTACTTTCTCGGCATTTTCGCCTACATTGCTGGGTTCGAATTCAATCGCCGTTTCGGTTCCTCCCGATGATGTTAATGCCAATAATTTGAGTTCGAGACCGCTAGATGTGACCGAACTCGGGTATAGCTACAAATATCCCGGAACAACGAGTTCCAACGGTGCCGGCTTTTCCGGAGGCTCAGGGGCTATTATTGGAAGATTCTCAACTACTTCGTCAGAGGAGATAGCCGATGTGAGGTTGGAGTTTTTTTCAGCATCGGCGACCACATATCGGATCGCCATTTATGGCGATTCGGGTGGAGTTCCTTCAACGGTTCCGATCTATGTTGATGCCGCAGATCGGACCGTCTCATCTGCGGGACCCCAACTGATAACGCTGCCGGCACCGGTTCCGGTCGGTCCGGGAGATTTCTATGTCGGAATTCAACAGACGAATACAACGAACTTTGGACTCGCGTTTGATACAGAGATACCTGTACGGAGCGGAGAACAGTATTTTGCAAACCCAAACCCGCCTGTTGCGTGGAACGACCTAGGACCCGCGGGTAGCTTCAAATATAACATTGGGATAAATCTCGCAGGCGTGCCGACGCCTTCGCCGACTCCGACCGCGACAGCAACACCGACTGCCACACCGACGCCGTCTTGCACCGTCGATCCGGTGGTGACGACGTTGGCGGATAGCGGAGTGGGCAGTCTAAGGCAGGCCGTGATAGATGCGTGTCCGTCTAGCGAGATCACGTTTGCGTTACCGTTTGCGGCGAGGGGCGAGAACGGTACTGACGGCGGCGACACGATCACGCTGACGGGCGAGATCGCGATCGCGATACCGTTGACGATCACCGGTCCGGGAGCGGATCAGTTGACGATCAGCGGCGACAACGTGGGCCGTCATTTCTCGATCTCGGGCGCAAACATCGTGAACATCTCAGGTGTGACAATGACGCAAGGCAACGGCATCGGGGCATCGGATTCCGGCGGCTGCGGTGCGGTTCGTGTAGCCGGGGCGACGGTGAATCTTATCGGAACGGTCATCACGAATAACTCTGCTGGCAATTTTGGCGGCGGGATATGTAATATCGCGGGAACGGTGAATATCACCGATAGCACAGTTAGCAACAACACGGCTCTCGTTGGCGGCAGCTATTATGACACCAACAATGTAAGTGTGTTGAACATCGTCCGATCTACGTTCACGGGAAACACGGCTACTACGAACGGTGCGACCGGCGGTGCGATCGACACTGTCGCAAACCTGTCGATCATAAACTCAACGATCAGCGGCAACACAAAAACCGGCACGGGCAACGGCTCGGCGGGCGGGATCCTTTCGTTTGCCGACGTGCTGATCGAAAGCAGCACGATAACGAACAACTCATCCACAGGCACGGACAGTGCCGGCGGCGTGCGCTCTTTTGCCGGACTGTTCACCATTAGAAACTCGATCATTGCCGCCAATGTAAACAACGGGACGATGCCTGATGTGGTCGGTGCGTTCACGTCGCAGGGCTACAACCTCATCGGCAATGTCGGTACGGCGACCGGATTCACCGGAATCGCGGATCAGGTCGGCACCGGCGGTGCGGGGGTTCTTAACCCGCTGATCGCGCCTTTGCAGATGAACGGCGGACCGACGGCGACGCACTCTCTACTGATGGGTAGCCCGGCGTGGGATCGCGGTAATTCGTTCTCGCTGACGACCGATCAACGCGGACAGCTTCGGCCGACGGACTTCACCGGCATCGCCAACGCTCCCGGCGGCGACGGTGCCGACATCGGTGCGGTCGAGATGCTGATTCCAACATCCGCCGGTGTCGAAGTATCAGGACGCGTATTCACGGCGAGCGGATCGCCTCTACGCAACGCCACAGTTACGATGACCGACGCCGCAGGCGTGGTCCGCACAGCGGTAACTTCCTCGTTCGGCTACTACCGTTTCGAAGGCGTGCCTGTTGGTGACTCATTCGTAATGAGCGTCAGCTCACGCAGCTACCGCTTCACACCGCGTGTCGTTCAGGTGCTCGACACACTGACAGATGTTGATTTCGTGGGACTGGAGTGACACGTCGGACCGCAGGCTGCCAGCATGCATCTTGTCAGAACCACCTGCGGTAGCGGGTGGTTGTTCGCCGGACCGCAGGCAAGCTGCCTGCGGACCGACCACGTTCGCCGCCTGCTAATGAAGGCGGCATTTTTTTGTTGTCCGCACTCTTTGCGGCGTGTTAATATCGGAAATTGCCCAAGGCTTTCGCTTCGTTGAAATTTGCGTTGTCAACACTCCTCCTTTTCGACCGGCCGCCTTTTCCGAATAACACTAGTGAAAGACCAAGATCGGCGATGGTCCCAATAAATTATGCTCTTTTCTAAATTATTGAATGATCCGCTTCGGGCGGCTGTTCTCATTGCTGCTTTCGCGGGCTTGACCGCTGCATTTATAGGCTTTTCGGTGCCCGCCTCATCTCAGAACGCCAAAGGCAGCAAGGGCGAAAGGAACGTCAGCCGCGAAGGCGACGCCGACCTGGCGGCTGAAATTCGCCGTCTCGCTGACCGTTCGACGATCGGACTGTACGAAGAGATGACTGACCGCGGCGGTACAATGGTTGATCTGCAGGGGCGTTTTATGAACGTGCCGCTTATGGCCATTGATGAAATGGGCCGGTCGGCGACATATTGCGTAACAAGCCTCGAGGAGGCAAATGAATTCTTCGGCCGCGATCTGGAAACGGGACGCCCTTTGTCGGGCAAGCTAGCAGAGTTCCGAACCGACGCCGCGTACCCGGGCATGAGCAAAGCTGAGGTAGAGTTCTACCGGAATATGATCGAGGCCTTCGTAGAGCGGCAAACGGCATCGCCCGAAGCTGCCACGATCACGATCGTAAACAACGACGGAGCAGGCGAGGGCTTTAACGATCCGACACCGGTCAGTCCTGTCGGCGGCAATGAAGGCACCACGCTCGGCC
The DNA here is from genome assembly GCA_016700075.1 of Acidobacteriota bacterium. Taxonomy (NCBI): domain Bacteria; kingdom Pseudomonadati; phylum Acidobacteriota; species Acidobacteriota bacterium. The sequence goes on from CP065000.1 coordinate 1,300,354, forward strand.
AGCAGCGGCTGAATGTATTCAATTTCGCCGCAAACATATGGGCTTCTTTTTTGGACAGTTCGGTAAATATTCAGGTTCGATCGCAGTTCGATCCGTTGACCTGCACACCCACATCCGCTGTCCTTGGTTCCGCCGGCGCCGTCACTGTCCATAACAATTTTACGGGAGCCGTTTTAACGAACACATGGTACAGCCAGGCACTGGCAAACAAGCAGGCCGGTGTCGACCTGAGTGCCTCGCCGGACATCAACGCCACGTTCAATTCAAATCTCAACGGCAGTCCGGGTTGCCTCGGCGGCAGAACGTGGTACATGGGCTTTAACAACACCACGCCGTCGAACACGACGAATCTCTTGGTCGTCCTGCTTCACGAAATGGCTCACGGACTTGGCTTTCAGTCGTTTGCCAATGGAACGACAGGTGCCCTGTTCAACGGACTCCCCGACGCCTACACGACCAATATGTTCGACCGTACGGTCAATCTCGGTTGGAACGAGATGACGAACACGCAGCGTGCCGCTTCGGCATTGAATTCGTCCAACCTGTTGTGGAACGGCCCGAATGTTCGATTGGCGTCAGGCTTTCTGCAGACCTGCCGCGAGGCAGCGACCGGCCGTGTGCAGCTTTTTGCCCCCGCAACATTTCAAAGCGGCTCATCTGTTTCGCATTTTGATACGGCGTGTTTCCCAAACTTGCTCATGGAGCCCTCGATCACGCTAAATCTGCCGCTCGACCTAGACCTGACCAGGCAGCAAATGCGGGATATCGGCTGGTTCCGGGATGCGAACAATGACGGCGTTCCCGATACGATAACGAACGTAACGCCGAGTGGCGGCGTCCTAAGTGTCGGCAGCAATGCGGTCATCAACTGGACGAATACAAGCGGTTTTACACGCAATGTGACCATCGAGCTCTCTACAGACGGCGGTGCGACGTATCCTGTAACTATTGCGACAAATATCGCGAATACCGGCTCGCACTCATTCACGGTGCCGAATCTGCCCACCGCTCAGGCTAAGGTCCGCGTACGTGAGCACAATTTCGTGGACCCGGTGGGCGTGTCCGCGGCAAATTTTGCCATCTCGGCAGACATAGAGGTTTCGGGACGTGTGCTGACGCCGTCGGGACAGGGCCTCCGCAGTGCGACGGTCATACTTACCGACTCAACCGGGGCATCGAGGAACATCACGACCAGTTCTTTCGGATTCTTCCGTTTTGACAACATCAACGCAGGCGAGAACTACACGCTGACGGTCGTTTCTCGGACTTTCCGATTTAACCCGACGAACATAAACACGAATACTTCGATATTCAACTTGGATATAACCGGCGTTGAATAGTGAACGCTAATGATTGTTTGATCGAATTACCCCGCTCATTAGAGCGGGGTTTTTTTATTGCGTGCGCCCCGCAGCTGCATGCGGAAGCGAAAAAAAGGCGTTGGCCTTGAGCCAACGCCATTCAGATCTCGTTAGACCTATCGCCCAAATTACCGTTCCGAGATCGGGACGTATTTCAGGTCGCGGGCTCCGATATATTCGGCACGCGGACGAATGAGCTTGTTGTTCGCGTATTGCTCCAGAATGTGGCCCGTCCAGCCCGATATACGGCTGACCGCAAAGATCGGCGTATAAAGATCCAAAGGAATGTTCATCAGGTAATATGTCGATGCCGAATAGAAATCTACGTTCGGATGCATTCCCTTTTTCTCCAGCATCAACTGCTCTATACGCTGCGACATCTCGAACCACTTCATATCGCCTTTTTTCTCGGACATCGTACGCGAATAGCGTCGAAGCCATGTAGCACGCGGATCCTCTGTCTTGTAAACGGCGTGGCCGATACCCATGATCTTGCGTTTTTCGGCGAGTGCGTTATCGACCCATCCATCGACGGCTTCGAGGCTGCCGATCTCGATGAGCATCTTCATCACGTTGGTGTTAGCACCGCCGTGCAGAGGGCCTGCCAAAGCGGCGATGCCCGCCGTGACCGCACCATACATGCCGGCAAGCGTCCCGGAAACGACTCGTGTAGTAAATGTCGAAGCATTTAGTTCGTGGTCGGCGTGAAGTATCAGGCAGACGTCGAACATACGAGCTTCGTCGGCTTCGGGACGTTCGCCTCGGAGCATATAAAGGAAATTCTCTGCGATCGAAAGGCTCGCATCAGGGGCGACGACCTCGTTGCCATTGCGGATGCGGTCCCACGCAGCGGCGATGGTGCCCATCTGCGCCGTCAACTTGATCGCGGCGTTTGTAGCACGTTCGCGGTCGGTCGCGTGGCCTTCCTTGTCATAAAAATCCAGCGACGAGACCGCCGTTCTGAGAACGTCCATCGGATCCGCGTCCGCCGGAAACGTCTTCATCATGTCGATGACCGCTGCCGGCACGCCGTAATTCGCTCTGAACTGCGCCTTCAGAGCATCGAGTTCATCCTGCTTAGGCAGACGGCCGTTCCATAGAAGATAAACGACCTCTTCAAATGTGGAATGCTCGGCCAGATCGTGGATGTTATAGCCCTGATAAATAAGGATGCCTTCTTCGCCATTGACATCGCCGATGGCGCTCTGTGCGGCAACGACGCCGCGAAGTCCTGCTGCTGCTGTTGATTCTGTTGCTGTAGCCATTATGTTAAACCCTCGATTATTAAAGCACTTTCTGCAAATTTCTATTTTATCCGAGCAGGTTGCCTGTTACAAGTTATTCCCGCTCAGAGCTTGGGAAAGACGACCGTGTCGCCGACCGATGCACCAAGTTCTGTAGCTGCAGATGCACCGTTCAGCGATATCTCGATAAGGCCGATACTGCCCGCGATCAAGAACAATTCGCCGCTTTCGCCGTCAACGTAACACTGCAATGTCCTTTCTATTTTTTCGGCGTTCACCTCTGCCGTTAGGACGTTTTCGAGGCAGCTTGCCGGAACATTCGTTATCACGTTGCCGAATCGGTCAATATGCAGCACGCGGCCGATCATTGTTTCGCCATTATTTTCGGGATAGATGCACTGTAAACGGACGGCATCGGAAACCGACCGGCCAAGCTCTTCGATCGGCGTTCCGAGAGCGATGTGAGCGGCAGCCGGAGCGAAAATGTCGCGTCCGTGAAATGTCTTACTTATGTCCGCCGAAGGCTTGAATTGCCTTTCGATCAAGTTAACTTCTGCGTTTGTGGAGGTGTCCAATAGAAAGCTGAAAATACCGTTGTCAGGCCCGACCAGGAATCTTTCGTCCGCCTTTACAGCGATAGGCCTTCGATTCGAGCCCACGCCCGGGTCGACCACAGCAACGATCACAGTGCCGGCAGGCATGTCGCGGAAACACGCAAAAAGCGTGAATGCCGCTGAATGAATATCCCCCGGCGGTATCTCGTGCGTTATATCAAAAACCGGGACATTCGGTGCGATTCCGGTGATCACGCCTTTCATCGAGGCGGCAAAATGGTCGCGTGTTCCGAAATCGGTCAAAAGAGCGATCGCCATAAATAAATTATCCACGCCGCAGGAGCGATACCGAAAAGGAGAAGTAAACGGTATCACCCCGTGGCGTGGAATGGAGGCTGACCAGGCAGCAAAGATCGCCTTGCAGAGCGATTATCTGATCTGTGTTTCGTATGCCGTACGGATACGGATGCTTTGATTGCGGGAAATTCGCACGTGTTTGCCGCGTTCGATGACGACAGCACCGACGCCGAAAGCAGCTCCCATGCCGGCTCCGACAGCGACGCCTACAGGCCCGCCGACCACTCCGCCGATGAGTGCACCTGCTCCCGTCGCACCGCCGACCTTGATGGCGTCGGATTTGAGCGAGCTCTTTCCGACCGCCGTTCCCTCGTCATCAACGCGATGGATATTGTCACCCTTCACGGGCATAACTTCGATGAGCGTCGCACTGAAATTTGCCCATCGGTTCTCGCTGAGCAGGATGCGGTCAAATGAAAGCAGCATTTCCGATCGGCCTTTTAGACGGCCTGCGGTCTTTATCTTGCTCACGCGGCCCTCGACTATCGCGCCTGCGATCTCGGAAGGTGCTACGACCTTTGCAGTAAATCTGTCGCCTTCGCGGCTTTGCTGCGTGTTGAGGTCGTCCTGGATCTCAAGAATCAGTTCAGTGTCGCGCGGAATGACAATTATCGCGTTCGGATCACCCTGATATTGCGGCGATGCCATCGCGGTCTTTTCGATACGGACGGTGTCGTTCGTTATGGCTGCCGGCGTTTCGCCGGAGGTAGCTGTAACAGGAGCGGCCGGAACCGTGTTTTTCGCCGCCATCGTTTGACGGTCATTGACCAACACACCGCGCCGTTTGAGCCCTGTCGGAAGCGAAGCTTCAAATGACCGGCGTTCGTAGCCGGTGTTGTAGCCTGACTCGAAGCCCTGCTGATAGCCGTCACGATAATCTTCTATCGAACCGTAGTCCTTGTTGTAGGCACGATCGGCCTTGGTGTACTCAGGATGCCTGGCGAAATCTTTCGCTGCACTGTCTATCGTATCGCGATAGCCCGCCATATATCCGTCGGAATATCCTGTTCTGTAGCCTCGCTGCAGTGCAAAAACCGCCGGATCGCCGGTCTGTGCGGTAGCGGTATAGCCCGCGGAAAATGCCAAGATCGTTAATATAGTGCTTAACGCAAGTAAGCCACTTTTGCTGCTTAACCTCATCTGATTCTCCTGTCTTTGAAACGTGTAAATGGAGTGAAAATGCAACTTCCGCATATACTTATACAGCAAATGCTTAAGCATTACAACATCTTTTTTCACTTTTTTTGTGGATTTTGGCCTCGTGTGTTTAAGGAAATGTTTAAGAAAAGAAAAAGCCGCCGATCGCTCGGCGGCCAAGAGGAGGAAAAAACCAATGAAGACGTCAGAAACTCTTCCTGAACAGATACGACGCCCTAACGAAGAAAGTTCGGCTGTCGCGTTTCAGTCCCGGTTCGTATTGGCCCGTGAACGGGTTGAAGCCGTTATAGTTGATACTGTCGTTATATCCCGCATATATCGCCGTGCCCGGATTTGGTGCCCAGCCGAACAGCACCTGTCCCGCGAAGTTTCGCCGCATAGAATCGTAGTCCAGGCGAAAGCGTGTGAACAGGAACCTCGTGAATTGATATGTCGAGCGAAGGCTGAATATGTCGGAATCAAAACGCCGCTCACCCGTTTCCTTTCTGTTCATGCGGCTTTTGCGATACGAAGCGGATATCCGCAAAGGATCGACCGGTTTTACTTCACCCCAAACCTCTGCATCAGTTTGAAGTGCCGGCCCGGGGTCCTGCAGTCCTGTTGCCGGATCAAAATAAAAATAGTCGAAAACGTTTCGCCGCATTCCGACAAACGCGCCGTAGTTAAATTTCTTGTTGTATGCTTGGTTGATATTTGCCGAAAGGGTCTGTACCCATGTGGACCGCGTAGGCTCACCCAGAAAGGTTCCCTGCGGGCGCGTAGATGTGCGCTTCAGGCCGAATTCTTCTTCGTAGATCTTCTGATAGGTCTGGTTGAAATTGAAATTAAGATAGGTCGACCGCTGCAGGCTGAGCCCGAGGCTCGTCCCGAGATTTGCACCTTGCGTGCGGCCCTTCCAGTCGTAGTCAAAACTGACGAATCTCTGCCAATTCGCCCTGATGATCTTTGCGGTCGGTTTCGATTCTGTGCTCCAGCGATTGAACAAAAAGAGGAAATTAGTATCGGTCTGACGCGTGAAACCGCTGTCTGTGCGGTACTTTCCGCTTCGGCCGCCCGCTTCAAAGAACCAGCCCGAACGATCCGTCGTGTAATCCAGATTGGCGTAATATCCGATACCGTTCCCTACGCGATACCTGTTGTAAGTGCCGTTGGAAAGCGGGTTGCTGCCGGTCGATCCGGTGCCGCAGATCTCGCGGTTACGCTGTGCCTGAACCGGATCCGCGGCCGGATCGAACTCCCTTTCCAAAAAGCAGCGTTTTGAGTTCGTGCCGACGACCTGAAACGACGATGTGATTTTTGGCGATAATTTCATCCTCCCGTCAAAGCCGGCTGTCAGATTCTTTTGCTCAACAAAATTCCTGTAAGTACCAAAAAAGCCGATGTTGTTCTCCTTACCAATATCACGCTTTAGGCGAAGAACGGCGAACATCGAATTCTTGTCAACAAATTCGGAGATCCTTGGCAGCACCTGCGGGTCATTGCGGTCCTCGTCGCTGTAGTTTCCCGGGGCTTTGTCGGAAGCCGCGAGTATGCCGAAAGATGTTTTCCCTTTCTTGCCGGTCAGTTTCACTGCAGCGTCGGGATCGACGATATTCCGCGAATAAAAGACCTGAAGCGGTGAACGGAAAATATCCGCCCCTTCCAGAAAGAACGGACGCTTTTCCTCGAAGAAGATCGGAAAACGCTGATTTGCGGTCACGACCGGCGCGTCGGCTTCGATCTCGGCAAAATCGGGATTTATGGCGGCATCCAAGGTCACACTCGGACTGATCGTGTATTTCAGCGTGACGCCTATGTCATGTTTGATCGGCTGATTCACGAAACGTCCCTGATCAATGACGCCCGGCAAAAGCTGATTGCGAGGTATCGTTCTGGTACGCCGGCCGGTCTGCGACAGCGTCACGCTCGGTACGACCTCCAGCGTCCGTTCGTACTTTACGTCGTCCAGTCCTGTTATTTTTCCATGCTTGATCAAAAAGCCTGCGACGTTGCGGTCATCGGGCAGCCATTGATTTAATTCATCATTGAGCCGGTCGATGTTTCGGGCGACGTTGAAGCCCCACATCACGCCCTTTCCGGCTCGATAACGCAGCGATTTGAACGGAATTTTTACTTCTACCGACCAGCCCCAATCTTCGAGCACTCCTCGCGATTCCATCACGATGTCTACCGAAAAGTCGGCTCCCTGTCCCTCGGTAAAAATGCCGTCCTGCTGAATGCCGAGCGGATTGAAACCCAGCACATAGGCTCGCCTCTGGTCATTGAAGGTGTCGAGCCAGACGCGTACGTTATCCTCTCCGAAAACATTGTCGCGTTTGGCTACCGTTGCACGTATCTTGTCGCGGTCGTCAAAGCATTTGAAAGCCAAATAGATATGCTTTTCATCATAAAGCATGTAAACGATGGTCGGCTTCGAAGGAGCGATGTTGTCGCCGGGAGCTACTTGATAAAAATCATCGAATACGGCTGCCTGTTGCCAGATCTCTTCGTCGATGCGGCCGTCGATCGTCGGTGGGACAAATGCCTTTGGTATCGTAACGGGACGCATTTTATGTGCAGGCACCATTACTTTTCCGACAGGCTGAGAAGCTTCGTCGGGCCGGGGCGAAATGCCCGAGCCGTTGCTCTCAACCGGTTGTGGAAGCGGACTCGCGGACGGCCCGCCCCCGTTCTGTGCCGCTGCTGCGGCGCAGAGAAATGAAACGAATGCTATGACTGCAAGAAATCTCATTTTGACGGATCCTCAAACTCCGCGGCAGGATGCAGCGGGCCAAGAGTGCGACAACGTATTCAAACGGAATCGCACATTAATTGTTTCAATTAATTGGTCTTAGGGAAAGAGCGGTCAGTTGGATGATAGGCCCAATGATGCCCGGCTTCTGATGACGACCTCGCCGCCTGACGCGACCAGATAGCGAGCACCGCCATTGCCGAGACGGAATTTATCGCTGCCGATGCGCCTCAATTCGAATCCGTCGCCCCGCACCTCATCGCGTGTCTCTATGTCTGCCGAGACCGCTTGCGGCAAGGTCAGCACCACATCGCCGTTTGGGCTTTTAGCGTTCAATTCACTGAGGTCACCGTCTATCATTATCACGCCGTCGGCATTCTCTGCCGTCACGCTGCCCGTAAATCCGACGACACGGATCCGGCCGCTGCGGCTGTTCACGGCAAGTTCGCCCTCTGAATCGCGAACGCTGACGCCTTCGGCGGAGCCTGACAGATGCATCTTGCCCCGAAAACCCGTAACACGGATCTCGTTCGCGGAGTTTACCGTCAGGTCGATATTTCGCGGAATACTTATCTCGACGCGGGTGCCGCGGCGGACCGAAGAAAAGCCCGGAGTTCCGGCTGACGATGCCGGGCCGACTATTGTCAGCACCGCCCCTTCCGGAGTGAGATTCTCGTTGACCCCGATATTTTCCGAACTTCGCGGATCACCAACGCTTATGACACGATATTCGACCTCATTTCGATCCCATCCTTTTACGGAGACTGCCGCCTTTTCGGCGATGATGGTCAGCTTCTTGTTGTTCTCGAGCGGGAACTTCCCTGATTTTGTCTCCAGACGCGGCACGCCTGCCGTGAAACCCGCATCGGCTATGCGCGCCAAAGCTGCCGACTGCATGATCTCAACATTCTTCATCGCCTCGATGACGGCTTCGGACCGTAAGGCCTGCTCAGCGGTCTTTGCGGCCTCTGCCGTCACCTTTTTCAGTTCAGGCGCGAGCTTTTTCATTTCGGCATTTAGTTCTTCGGTCATCTTTTTCGTAGCTTTAGCAAGTTCGGCATTGACGCGAGCCATGTTTGTTGAAGACCACTCTTCATTATCGGAGCCGCCTTGCGGCAAAAGGTCGACCGCAGGAAACTGCTGCTTGCCGTCCTTCTTCCGGTTTATCGAAAGCGGGCCGTTAACGCTCGACAACTTGACACGTGCATCGCCCGAGCCGATACGGCCGCGCATGTCGCGTCCGACGAATTTGCCCTTGCGTATCGAAAGGCCGAACTCGTTCGTGATGGTGCCGTTGACCGAATCCGCCGTTATCGTGGCGTTTGTGTCAGACGGTAGAGTCAAAGCGACACGGCCGTTCACGGTCTCAAGCGAGATACTGCTCGTTGCATCGAGTTGGTTGAATTCTGCGGAAACCTCGCCGTTAACGGTCGACAGCTTTGCCGTTCCTTTAAGGTCTGACGCGACCACTTTTCCGTTCACAGCAGCGGCAGTGATCTGATTCGTGAAGTTTGAGATACGCACCTCGCCGTTAACGGTGTCGATGCCTCTCAGTACAGCACCGCGGGGAGCCATTACTTTATATTCAACGTTCATTCGGCGGCCCTGTTTCCAAGAGCCCGGCTCGTTATCAGTCTTCTTGTACTCGGTCTTTACCCTGAACAGGTCCGCTCTGGAATCGATCTTGATAACGACCAGTTCCAATGATTCGCGGCTGTCCGCAGTGACGACATAACTCAATTTGACCTCGTTGCGGTCCCAGGACTCGACAGTGATCGCCCCGTTGATATTGCCGATGGTAACGGTTCCGTTCGCTGAGATCGGATACGTCTGCTCAAAACGCACCGTCTCGTCTTGTACTGCCGAATGAACCGCGGTCGGCGTGCAGGTCTCGCCGGTCGTCCGGTCAAATATCGACCCGACCTCCACACCGGACGATGCCACCAAACTCGAAATGACAAAAGTAAATAACCAATTCATGATTCCCTCGCTAAGTATGAATTAGATGAAAGCGAATGTCGCTGTATCTGACCAAAATACACCGTGCCTTCAGCATTTGTGACAAAAGACGCACAAATTCTCATTTTCGATCCAATAGGGATGGGGCATGTCATTCCGTGAAATGCTGTCAGTCTCGGCGGAGTTCAAATTAAATCATTTTTCACATCTTCTTTACGGCGAATTAACTCGTCCGTCTCAAACTGAGGTCGTCTTTCCGCTTTCCTGCGGCGGGCAAAAGAAAAAACGATGACCAAGTCAATGACCGAAGTAACTATTCTCGAGAGAGCCTTTGACCTCTCAGATTCTGCCAAAGCAGGCGTATCGCTTCATTGCCACACGGAGGCGTCAAAGGAAATGTTGGATTTCGTCCCTCATTACGCCAAGATGCTGCCCGTAATTTCACATTTCTGGGCTCGAGAAAAAGTAAGATATCGCGAAAAGAATGGGCGCGATCTGGATTTTTCAGGGGCATTCTGGTCGCCGCCCTTGGATCCGGGCCATGTGTTCGATTCTGAGAAAAAGCAGATCAATGATGCCGGGCTTGACGCGATGGTCTCAATAACCGATCACGACAACATAGAAGGAACAATGTCCCTGAACGCCGGCCGTGATCCCGAAACGATGCCGATATCCTTCGAATGGACCGTTCCCTTCAGATACGGCTTCTTTCATCTGGGCGTCCACAATTTGCCTGTAGAAAGGGCAGCCGTGATGACATCGCACCTTCTCGACTACACATTCAATGAAGCCTCGCAGACCGACGAGAGGCTTCATGAGTTGTTTGACATGCTGAATGCCGATCCATCGATCTTGATAGTATTCAATCATCCTATCTGGGACATCGAATTGGTGGGTGAAGAACTGCATCGACGGCTTCTCGATGAATTTTTGGGTATCTTTGCTGAAGATCTGCACGCATTGGAACTCAACGGATTCCGCTCATGGTCGGAAAACCGCGAGACATTGGAATTGGCCGAGAGATACCAACTTCCCGTTGTCTCAGGCGGGGACCGGCACGGCTGCAGACCGAATACCGTGATCAATTTGACTAGGGCCGATACATTCAGCGAATTCACCGAAGAGGTGCGTCGCGACAAACACAGCCGCATTGCCGTGTTGCCGGAATACTCTATCCCGCTTCACTCGCGTCAGCTTCAGAGCTTTTCTGAGATCTTGTCGTTCCACGATTTTTTGCCCCAACACCGCCAACGCTGGTTTGACCGTGTGTTCTTCGACATGAACGACGGACGCGGCAGCGTGTCGCTTGCATCGCACGGCTGGAAGAATGGCGGCCCTGTATGGCTGCGTTGGGCGATCTGGACCCTCGGCGCCCTCAGCAGGCCGAAATTCAGGCCGTTGTTTCGTGCATTGAGGGCAAAAGCGGACATTCCAAGTCCGTTATGTGTAGAATTGCAGGAAAAGGCAACGCCCGCGATGGTTCGGGCAGCTGCGGCAAATGCCGGATAGCATTCGAATGAAAGTTCCCCGCGTCGCATTATTTGCGGATTCCTATGATCAAGTAAACGGGGCGGCGATGACTCTTCGCCGCCTCGTTGACTATGCGGAAGCCCACGAATTTCCATTCATCTGCTTTTTTGACACCGAAAAGAAGAAGGAAACACACCGAGGCAGCGTCATCGAATTCCCCGTTCGCCACTCATTCTTATCCATCGATCTCGACAAAGGCTTAAACTTCGATCCGCTCTTTCTTCGCCACTTTCGCCGAGTGGCTCGGGAGTTGGAAAGATTCCGTCCCGACCTGATACATATCACGGGCGTGAACGACATCAGCATTCTTGGGGTCCTTCTGTCCGAAAAATTCGATCTGCCGATGATGGCCACATGGCATACAAATGTACATGAATTTGGCTCAAGGCGACTGGTGAAACACCTGTGGTTCATGCCCAAACGGACGCGTGCGAGAATAGGTGAGTTCGTTGAGAAGAAGATCTTTGACTGGGCAATGCTCTATCACAAGATACCTCAATTGACGCTGGCACCGAATCCGGAGATCGTGGAACAGCTTGAAAAGCGGACCGGCCGCGCCGCCGGCTTGATGGAACGCGGCGTGGACTGCGAAGCATTTGACACCGCGTTCCGAAATGTTGACGACGGCATATTTCGCTTCGGCTACGTCGGCCGCCTGCAGGCGGAAAAGAACGTAAGGCTGCTCGCCGAAGTTGCGCGGGGCGTTCCGTTCGAGTTGAAGGATAAGGTTCGTTTCCTGATAGTAGGTGATGGTGCCGAATTGGGATTCTTGAGGGAGAACATACCGAATGCTGAGTTGCCCGGATTCTTAAGAGGCAGAGATCTCGCGGCCGCATACGCGAACATCGATGTATTTCTATTTCCCTCCGAGACCGACGCCTTCGGCAACGTCGTTCTGGAGGCGAATGCATCGGGCGTTCCCGCCGTCGTCCTGGACAAAGGAGGGCCCAAATTCCTCGTGCGGCACGGCGTGAACGGCATGGTGGCACATTCGTTCAACGAGTTCGTCGAGCACGCGATCGCCCTGCTCCGTTCCCCATCGCTGGTCAAGGAGATGAAACGCCGTTCCCGTGAGATCGCGATCGAGAGAAGCTGGGATCAGATCTTTCGCGGCGTGTATTCCGCATACGAAGAATGCCTCGAGATACGACGTTCGTCGCGTGCACGTGCGGCAGCGAGCGGTTCCGTGCCTGCCGAAATACCAAGACCAACCCGTTAGCCAGCCCGTGTTCGTAAAAGCTTGCTTCGTCTTTGCCGAAACGCGTATGTTATCATTTACGTTTTCGTTTTCCCGGAGACGGACGTTCCCGCCGAGTTCGAAAATTTCCGCAAACGGCCGCAGCTTAAATGGACCGCGAAAGAGCATTGCAAATGTCCCCCGAAGAAGCCATACATCATTCCATCGCCGATGCGGATGATATGGAAGAGGTGTGGGACGATCGTATCTACGTCAAGGACGTGATACGCAACCTGCTTTCGCATCCCGCACAGCTAATAACGCGTTGGAACTGGAAGGCCGCAACGATGGGAGCTCTGCTCCGCGGCACCTTCTATTTCACGGTTTACAAGGCCAGCCGCGAGAATTGGGCGGTCACGATGACGGCCGTGTTCGTTGAGCTTGCATTCAGGTTCTTTACGACGGGGCTTTCCGGTGCTGTAGTTCAGTCATTTCGAAAAGCGACGCCGATCTGGCAGGCAAACATCATCGTCTCGATACTGCTGCCCGCTTTCAGCCACACCGTCGAATTTTTTACGCATTACATTCAGGAACATTATTTTTTTGATGTTCTTGCCGCATCGCAGGACGGTGTCGCCCGAAAACGAGCATTCGCCATTTCCGTGCTTTTCTCTGTTCTGTCGGTGCTTTTCAATCTTTACATAATGCGTCACGGCGTTTTGCTGGTAGGTGCAGGCGAAGAGACCAAGACATTCGGACAGGACCTGAGACGCATTCCGCGGCTTGTCGGAGAGTTTGTCGCTTTCCTGCCCGTCCAAATATCGCGTTTCCTTGAAACAGGAAAGATACTGAACGCATTGACTTGGTTCGCCGCTTTCGGCCTGTCTGTCGGTGCGATCCTGGGAACGTTCCGCGGCAGGTGGCAGTGGGCGTGGACAACGGCCCTCGGTGCGTGGGGAATATTGCTCTTCGCGGTCGTTCTCGCCTTCACGATACGTTTCTTTATGCGCCGCAGCGGCAAGCTAGCCGATTAAACTCGCCACAGATGCTCGAACTCGTCCTCGCAAATCTCCGCGTCCGTCCGCTACGTACTTTCATCAGCATTATCGGTGTGGCGATCGGCGTCGTTCTCGTCGTGCTCTTTACAGGGCTGGCGCAAGGAATGACCAATGAGATGTCAAAACGCGCCGCTAACTGGAAAGCAGAGATCATCTTCACACGCCCGGGCGGCATGGACGCGACCAGTTCGAACGCCGCCGTTGACGTTCGGTACGCCGAACGCCTGCTCGAGATACCGGGCGTACAAACGACCACGCCTGTGCTGCGCTACGTTTCATCTGATTCCCGCGGAAGCTGGGGCATTCGCCAGCTCGACGGCGTTGACTGGCCGGCATTCTCAGCGATGAACGAGATCAGCATCGTCGATGGCCGCCCGCCCGTTGCGTTTGACGAGATCATCATCGATCAGCGTCAGCTCGAAAGCGAGAACCTTTCGATCGGCGGAACATACGAGCTTTTCGGCGGTAAGCAGTACAAGATAACAGGCGTTTTCGCACCGCCGTCAGGCTCTCGCATCAAGTTATCGCTCGCCGGCCTGCAGGATGCTCTGCAGACAGACAAATGCACTTATATCCTCGTTAAGGTCAAAAGCGGCTACGACCCCGAAAAGGTCGCGGCCGAGATCAACGCCGCGTTGCCCGGCAACCGCATCAATCTGACCAGCGAATTCATTACGGACGCACAGGAACGCCTGCCCGGGCTGAACACATTCCTCCGCGTGCTCGTTCTGCTCGGGGCATTGGTCAGCACCGTATTCGTGCTGCTGTCGATGTACACGACCATCACCGAACGCCGCAAAGAGATCGGCATCTTAAAGTCGCTCGGAGCGTCGCACCGCTTCATCATCGGCACGATCGAGGGCGAGGCTCTTCTGATCGGCGTGTTGGGAATAATCTTTGGGCTGGCGACGGCGTTCGCCGCTTCGCAGGTTATCTCGCGGCAGTTCGAGCTTGCCTTTGAATTCAGCCTCGGCTGGATACTTACTGCTGTTGCCATCGCCATCGGCGGCAGCCTGGTCGGAGCTCTCTACCCCGCATGGCGGGCCGCAGGCATCGACCCCGTCGAAGTGATGCTGAACGAATAGCCCTCAACTCTTCCCTCTTCCCTTTTTTCTTGCCTTTTCCCTCTCGCTTGATTACACTCGTATTATTGTTTCATTGATGCAACAGCGTTCTGCATACAGAATGTGAGCACAAGCGTCGCCGATGGCACATTTGAGCCTTGTAAAAAGCCTTTCTGACCTCAGGGAACAGCACCGCTCGCAGGACGAACTGCTGCTGGAGCCGCTCGGCCTCGCTCTCACACGCGGGACGCTCGTCGAATTTTCGGGCCCGTCCGGCTGTGGCAAAACGAGCCTCGCCGTAATGCTGCTCGCACGGCTGACAGCGGCGGGCGAGGCGTGTGCGGCTGTTGACGCAAGCGGCGGTTTCGACGCGGCCTCAGCCGCTGCTGCGGGCGTTGATATGCGAAATCTGCTGTGGATACGCTGCGGCGGCGACATCGAAAAGGCGTTCATGGCTGCCGATCTGCTCGTACAGGCAAAAGGCTTCGGAGCGGTCTGGCTCAACCTCAGCGGCCTGCCCGAACGCCAACTTCGGCTCGTGCCCCGCACATATTGGTACCGCTATCGCACACGCATCCGCGAAACGCCGACCATACTCGCCGTCACGTCTGCAGAACCTGTTACGGGCTCGGCGTCGCAGCGATCGTTCAGGTTGGAACGGACGGCCGCCGTGTGGTCGGGCGGCGGGCGTTTCAAGCTGCTACGCGAACTGCGCCCCGACATCGAATCTCGAAAGGCTGCCGCGGCGGAGCGTTTTCAGGGGCTTTTTGAAATGGATTACAGCGGAGCGTGAGACCGAGATGCCGAAACTCTACGCCTGCATTTCGTCGCCGAGTGCGTCCGCCGATATGCCTCTGCTGCTGGCCGCCGCACGCGAATTCGCATACGCCATCGAAACGGCGGACGACGGCGTGCTGTTTGATGTGAGCGGGCTCGACCGGCTGATCGGCGGACCGGAAAAGATACGGGAAAAGATCGTGGAATTCATGTGTGCGAACAAAATTTCAGGCGGCGTCGGCGTGGCGGAAACGCCCGATGCCGCACGTATGCTCGCACGTGCAGTCGATGCAGTTGAAGAACCGGCTGACGACGTTTTCCGCAAGCTGCCGCTGACCGCACTCGACATCGAATGCGACACTCTGCGTGTTTTTCACGACCTTGGATTGCGTCGCATCGAGGATCTGCTCGCGATACCGCGTGCCGAGCTTGTCGGTCGCTACGGCATCGAATTCGAACGCGTCATACGCTCCGCCGAACGCCGCGATTCCCGCCCGATCACGCCGAACGTCCGCGAAACGTCCGCCGTCTGGATCTACGAGCTCGACATGCCGGTCGAGGATTTCGAACAGCTCGTTTTCCTGCTCAATCACGGCCTGGAAAAGATATTCGCACGCGCGACACGGATCGGCATGAGCACGGACCGCGTCGAACTCGCGTTCGATCTGGACAAAAAGCCGACGCGTGAATATGACATCCACGCGGCTTTCCCGACGCTCGAGCGGCCATTTTGGCTAAAGCTCATCACGCTACGCATCTCCGCCGATCCGCCCGAAGCCGCTATCAGGTCGCTGCGTGCCGAGGCACATTTCACGCCGCCGCGGCCCGACCAAAAAGGGCTTTACGCCGTTTCGCGGCCGACGCCGGAAAGCCTGCAGTTGACGCTGGCAAAGCTAAAAAAGCTGGTCGGCGTCGCAAATGTCGGCACGCCGAGCCTCGTAGATCAGCGTGTGGAACGGCCTTTTGAACTTGATGCCGCGGCTGTCCCGCTCGGTATCGAAAGCACGACGCAGCCCTCGGACCGCTCGGTCATCGCGTTCACATATTACGAGCCGCCGCTGCGGGCCGATGTCCTCGTCCGCAATGGCCGTCTCGTATATCTGACGACGCGGCATTTCCGCGGACGCGTCGCAGAATATAGCGGCGTCTGGCGCGGAAATTCACGCTGGTGGGACCGCCCGTGGCGGACGCAGGAATGGGACGTCGAGATCGAGGACGGCGGCATCTATCGCCTGGCAAAAGCCGGCAAAGAGTGGTTCGTCGTAGGCGAATACGACTAGAAGGCTTGAATACTCGGCCCACTATTCACTTACGACTTGTAACTATCCACTGTAGATAAACTATTTCTACAGTTAATAGTTTCAAGTGATAAGTGACAAGTCGCCGCCGCTAACTGCTAATGTTCTGCGAACTTCACACACGTTCTGCGTTCAGTTTTTTGTCTTCGGGTTCGCAGCCCGAGGATCTGGCCGTGCGTGCGGCTGAATTGGGCATCGCGGCAATGGCGCTGATCGACCGCGATACGGTCGCGGGTGCGGTGCGGTTTCATTTTGAGGCACGCGAGCAAGGCATCAAAGCGATCGTCGGCTCTGAGATCACGATGGAAGACGGCAGCCTGTTGCCGCTCATTCCGCTGAATTTGGCGGGCTATCAGAATCTCGCAAAACTCATCACGACGATCAAATTACGCAACAAAAAAGGCGAGCACTTCGCGACGCGGCGTGACATCGAGGAACACTCCGCAGGGCTGATGTGTTTCACCGGCGGAGCCGACGGTTTTATGCACCGCAGCGTGAAATGCGGCACGCCGCAGGCTGACCTCGCGTGGCTGAATTACGCATTTCCCGGCCGTCTATATGTCGAGCTGCAGCGGCATCATCTTCGCCACGAAGAGGCTGTCAACCAGACGCTGCTCGGTCTTGCACACAAGCTGCGGCTTCCCATTTTTGTCTCGAACGGTGCGTATTACGCCGACGAACGCGCACGCGAACTCTACGACGTTTTCACCTGCATCAAAAATCACACGACGATCTATAAAGCCGGCCGGCTGCTCTCGGAAAACAGCGAGCGTTATATAAAAACAGCGGCGCAGATGCTGCGGCTTTTTGACGATATGCCGGAGGCGGTCGAGATCACGCGAGATATCGCGGACCGCGTCAATTTCTCGATGGACGAGCTTGGTTATACGTTCCCCGATTATCCCGTGCCGCCGGGCGAGACGATGGACACGCTGCTAAAACAGCTCGTCGAATCCGGCGCCGTCGAACGCTATGGCGGCATCAACGCCGAGACACGTGCCAAGCTCGACAAAGAGCTCGGCCTTATCCGCAAGCTGAAACTCGCGGGCTATTTTCTCGTCGTCTGGGACATCTCCGATTTCTGCAAACGCGAGCGGATCTTGTCGCAAGGCCGCGGCTCAGCGGCAAATTCCGTCGTCTGCTACGCGCTCGGCATCACCGCGGTCGACCCGATCAAGGCGCAGCTTCTGTTCGAGCGTTTCCTTTCCGAAGAACGCGGCGAATATCCCGACATCGACATCGATCTGCCGTCGGGCGACGACCGCGAACGCGTCATCCAATACGTCTATCAAAAATACGGCCGTCGCGGTGCGGCGATGACGGCGAACGTCATCTCGTATCGCGGGCGTTCGGCGATACGCGAGGTCGGCAAGGTTTTC